>JACTND010000220.1 GCA_014584305.1 Planctomycetota bacterium
CCCGGAAGACTGGGCGCCCGACGAACTGAATTACGACAAAGCCATCGAGTTGTTGGCTCATTCATCGGTCGCGGAAGAACCTCTAGGGTTCTGCCCGGAAACGAAGCGACCCGTCTTTTTGAAACAGGGGCGATTTGGACCGTATGTTCAGTTGGGCGCCGTGGAGGAGGGAGAGAAGCCGAAGAATGCATCCCTCTTGAAGAATATGCAGCCAAGTGACGTTACGCTGGACGTGGCCTTGCAACTATTGGCATTGCCGCGCCTGGTTGGCATTCATCCCGAGGATCAACAACCCATTCAGGCGTTTAATGGCAAATTTGGTCCCTACGTAAAATGGGGAGAAGAATCGCGTTCGTTGCCGCGCGAGTTGTCTCTATTCACGGTTAATTTAGAGCAAGCGATCGAACTTTTTCGCCAGCCGAAATCGGCACGGGGTCGAGGCCCGGCCGCGCGACCCGCAGCGATTCGGGAGTTCAGCTCGTCGCCGGTAACCGGTCAAACGATGAAACTGCTCAACGGGCGCTATGGACCCTATTTGACTGATGGCGAAACGAACGTGACTTTGCCCAAAGACGCGGTTGTCGAAAGTTTGACCGATGAATTGGTAGCCGGTTTGCTGGCTGAAAAGGCCGCATTAAAACCCGCGAGGAAGCGCGGACGGACGGGTGGTTCCAAAAAGAAGTCTGCGGTACAATCGGCAAACGTTAAGAAAAAAAAGCCGCCCTCAACTCGCAGGCGAACCAAGCATCAGGACCATTCGTCCGAGTGACGTTCGCCCAGCGGTTGGACGGTTTATCCGGCGATGAGCCTTCACCCTTCGCGCGGAAGGAAATGGGTGATGATCATCGCGGATGGCGGGCGCACAGATGAATATTAATGGGGCGTTTAGCTCAGTTGGCTAGAGCGCCATCCTCACACGGTGGAGGTCACTGGTTCGAGCCCAGTAACGCCCATTGACCGGTTTGCGGAGCACAGGGTGAAAGACAGCATCGTCGATTTTGGGCTTTTCGATCCCGAGAAGTTGTTGTTCGATCGCGCCCACATCGAACAATACAACGCCCACCGGTACGAGATGTCCTTGTTGGATGGCATCGTTTTCGAGGACATCGCCAACGTCCGCGCGGTTGCAGTCCATATTGCGCAACCCGATGCGTTTTGGGTACGCGGCCATTTCCCCAACTTTGCCGTAATGCCTGGCGTCTTGATTTGCGAGGCGGCCGCGCAATTATGCTGCTATATCGCGGCCCGAGCCCAACTATTCGACAACATCATTGTGGGTTTGGGGGCGATTGAAGAAGTCCGTTTTCGAGCGCCGGTACGCCCCGGTGACCACATGGTTGTGATGTTAGAAAAGACTCGTTTCCGGCACAATATCATGGTTTCCGGGCGGTTTCAGTGCTTTGTTAATCAGCAGTTGACCGCCGAAGGCGCCGTGAAAGGCGTCGCCATGGGAAAATCGGATTGACGAATTTCGGGGCCATCTGCCACACCGGGATGCTCTGTCGGTATTGATTCTCGCGCGCCAGGGCACAGCCGAAACTTCCGCTGGCCGCAATCGGCATTCGCGGCAAGAGTAGCCGTTTTCAAGGTTGATGTCCAGCAATACACAACGGATCGATGTATGTTTTACTTGGCCTTGAATGTCGTTTTTGGTTCGGCGTTCATGTTGATTTTGAAATGGGTCCAGTCTCACAGCCGAGCCGATATTCTGACCATCGGCGCCATCAATTACATAGCCGCGTGCGCTTGGATCACTCCGGAGGTGCTGGGGAAATGGTGGACCCTGGCCGATATACCGATCAGCGGCTTTGAAATGTTGTCCGCCTGGCTCTGGGGCGGCGTCTTAGGCACCTGTTATTTTCTGGCGTTCTTTTTCGTCACGCGTGCCGTGCGTCATGTGGGTGCGTCGCGCACATCCGTCGTCGGAGCTTTATCGATTCTCGTTCCCATTGTTTGCGGTGTGTGGATCTGGAGCGAGCGACCAAGCAGTTGGCAATGGCTTGGTGTGGCGCTGGCCATACTATCCTTGATCTTGATCAGCGGCCGCGGTCAAGAAGCTCATTTTCGGTGGTCGTGGAGCACGGTTGGGACACTGGTCGCATTTTTTTTACTAGCCGGCGTGGCGCGATTGGCGCAACAAGGATTTAGATTTTCCAGTCACGTTGAACTGCGATCTGTTTTTCTATGGGCGACGTTTGCCTGTGCTTCGATTCCCTCGTTTCTGATGTTAATGTGGCGCGGTCGGCCTCGCAAACGCGAGTGGGTGATTGGCGTCGGCTTGGGAACTGTCAATATTTTGCAGACCTATTTTATGTTGGTGTCATTGCGCTATTTTCAAGGATACGTGGTTTTTCCGGTTTCCAGCGCCGGCGGTGTGGTCCTGACGGCTCTCGTTGCCATCCTGTTGCTCGGCGAGAATGTCCATCGCCGGGCGTTGGGTGGTATCGTGCTGGCCGCGGCATCCCTGGTTTTGCTCAATTGGCCAACGCCAGATTAGGCACAGTTCGCATTGCCGCCACTCGCGGTCGGGCCGAAAACGAATTGCCCTGCGATCGGGGGGCCGCCAACGCAATGGCATCGGCTCAGGACGCCTTTTTATTAGGTAGGATGAGCGACGAGATCTGGAAATGATCGTCGGCAGGAAACCAGTACGCCGTAAGGCCAACCGTTCGTTCGGGATAGAATTGGCGATCAAAGACTTCGTATGCGGATGTCCAATGCGCTGCGGAAATTGTCGAGCGAGGAATGTTGCCGGTAACCAATCGATGAAGTTAAAATAGGAACGGGGTCGGGACGGGAACTCGCGGCTCTCTTGGATATTCGTTGCGGGCGAATGCGTGTGCCCTACCTAGGGACTTTCGACAAGGGATAGAGTACGACTGCCGTCGGAGGAGTATGAGAAATGCCCGCAGTGGTTGCAACCAATAAACGTCGTCCGATCCGCGATCGCTCAATC
>JACTND010000143.1 GCA_014584305.1 Planctomycetota bacterium
GGATGCGCGTCATATAGATGCAATCGGCTGTGCTCAAGATCGGTCGCCCCTCGTGCTCGGCGTCCAACGTACGGAATACATGGAATTCCACCTGCCGTTCACGCAAAAGTCGCTGCAAGGGCTCATCCAGGCACAGCGTCGGGTGATCGGGAGATACAAAGAACATCCGCACGTCGGGATACTGCGACAACACGATCGCCAACGAGCGGACCGTTCGCCCGCGACCAATGTCGCCACAGAACAGATACGTCTTGCCAGCCGGGCCTGGAATCAACCCCGGTGTTCTCGACTGCAACTCAATGAATCGGGACTGTTTCGACTCACGGCTATAGTCGGCGGTGAACGTGCGTTGAATGGTGTAAATGTCTAACAGCGCCTGCGTCGGGTGCTCGTCGGCCCCCGAACCGGCATTAATGACAGGAACGGCCCGCATTTCTCGGGACTCCAAATCGTTCATCAAATACGCGCAACATTCCGAAAAATTCGCGTGTGGCGTGCGCATGATGATCACGTCGAAGTAGCTGCTGAACATGCGGATCGAATCCCATGCCGATTCGCGCTTGGCCTCGGAACTCGTTTTCGGGTCGCGCACTTCGTTGCAGGTCAAACCCAAGATCTGACAAGCCGCCATGAACGACAAAAATGTTCGCGTGGAGGGCTGCGTGAAGTAGAGCATCGCGCGGCGGTGGGATAATAAAGACCGCAGGCGTAGATTCCCTTCGCGCGTCCGCGAGACATGCCGAATGCGATCGGCCATCGTCCGCAGCTTTTCCAAGAGCGACGGCGTCAATTGGGCCGCGAAAATCAGGTGTTTTAGCCGGTCGTTCCGTTGAAATTCTTGCAGCTTGACCGACGCCGGGCGGTTCAAGCGGCTTTGAAAATCTGTCAAGTCAAGTTCCATAGTTTTCCGTCATACGCCCCGCCGAATCAATTCCAGTGCCGCTTGCACCAAAGTCACCAGCTCTTCATCCCGAATCGTCAATGGTGGCGCCAAATAGAGGGTATTGCGCAGAGGCCGCAACCAGACACCTAAATCCGGCGCTTGGGTCATAACGGCTTGACTATTGACCCAGTGGTCTAATTCGACCACCAAAAATGCTCCTTGACAACGCACGTCAAGAACACCGTCCAGGCGGCGCGCCGACGGCAATAGGCTCCGTCCAATTTCTTCGATCCGCGCCACCTGCTCCAATCTAGGCTCGCGCGCGAACAATTCCAATGAGGCCGACGCGGCGCGGCAAGCCAACGGATTCCCCATATAAGTCGGGCCGTGCATCAACGCGGCCTCGGCTTCGTCGCGATAAAAAGCCGCGTACACTTCGCTGGTCGCCATCGCGGCGGCCAGAGACATGATGCCCCCCGTCAAGGCTTTGCCAATACACATGATATCCGGCCCGATCTCGGCCCATTGGCTGGCAAACATCTTTCCCGTCCGCCCAAAACCCGTAGCTATTTCATCGTGGATTACCAACAAGTCGTGCGCCGTTGCTATTTCATGTACCTCGCGCAATTGTTCGGGCGAATGAAATCTCATGCCGCCAGCCGCTTGGATCAAAGGTTCGATAATCAACGCGGCAGCGGTCGATTGATGCTGCGCTACAAAGCGTCGCAGAGCCGCGAACTCGGATGCCGTTTGCGGCAACGCGGACGGAAACTGTTCCAGCAGAAACCCTTTGAAATGAGCGTGCATACCTTCGTCGGGATCACACAGGCTCATCGCCCCGGTCGTGTCGCCGTGGTAAGCATCGAGGAAGGTGATGAATCGCGTGCGGCCCCGTACGCCTTGATTGATCCAAAACTGGACCGCCATCTTCATGGCCACTTCGACGGCCACGGAACCGGAGTCGCAGAAGAAAACGTGATTCAACGCCCCCGGAGCAATCGCGACCAATTGACGGGCCAACGCTTCGACCGGCTCGTGGACCAAACCGCCCAGCATCACATGCGGCAGACGTTCAAGTTGATCCGTAACTGCCTCCAGAATGTGCGGATGCCGGTGGCCATGGCAGGCGGTCCACCACGAAGCGATCCCGTCGATGATCTGGCGGCCATCTGCCAGCGTCAAATAGACTCCCTCGGCGGAGACGACGCGCCAGGGAGAGCGTGCCGTCTTGGCTTGCGTATAGGGAAGCCACACATGGTCCTCAGTCAGAGTCTGCTCGAGAACCAAATCGCGGTGTCGGGACATGGTCGATGCTCGCGTCACCATCGCGATGTCCGACGAATGAGGTCGAACAACCAAAATTCGACAAAGATCAACCCCACCGGCAACACAAACTGCAGCGTCTGCTTGATGCGAAGATCGGCAGCGAACACTTCATTCGATTGCAACAGCATCATGACGAGCACACTGTTGACGACTAACAGGACCATCAGCAGCAATCCCATGCGAACGATGTAGCCACAACCCAACCCAGTTGATTGCGATACTGCCCGCCGTTTCCACTGCCACATTGCCGATCGATGCCCGTAAGGTTCGCTTGCCGCCGGCGCTCCGCAGCAGCGGGCGGGAGAATCAAACGCCCGCCGATCGCGAATTCGCCCTTCATATCGTGGCCCAAAGTTCCACCTTGTCAACATGCCTTGCTGCAACTGCGGGCCCGGGTCACAATTCGATGGACAAGGCCTGATGCACAGGGAGAAAACGTGAAAACCCGCATTCTATACGACGGCGATATCGAGGCGAGCTGGCTGGGCGCGCGGACAGTTGCGGTGATTGGCTACGGTGCTCAAGGCCAAGCGCACGCGTTGAATTTGCGCGATTCGGGTGTCAACGTCACCATCGGCCAACGAGGCGGCGGGCGCGGCTGGCAGGATGCAATCGCTGACGGTTTTCGGCCGGTATCGATTGCTCAGGCTACCGCGGAGGCTGACATCGTCAACCTGTTGTTGCCGGACGAAGTCCACGGCGACGTTTTTCATCGCGAGATCGAACCCAATC
>JACTND010000329.1 GCA_014584305.1 Planctomycetota bacterium
AACCGCGAATAGACCAAACCGGCTTCTTTTCCCGGTTCCGGGACACGGCGCCCCGAGGTGTAATCAAAAAAATCTTTTCCGTCCTGCGCATTCTTGAAAACGAAAGTCGAGGTCAAAAAGACCGGCGGCTTCAGGGCGCCTTCGGATAAATGGGGGCAATAGCCGTAGCCCATCATTTGCGTTTCCGGATGGAGTTCGTGGTCTCCCAGCCTGCGGACGCGATAGTCGTAATGTTCGCTCATAGTCGATTGTCGATTCCAAAGTCAAAGAGTTTCGCCGCGGTCGGCGTCGCCGCTGGTTGCCACATGACTGGTCAGCCAGGCCTGACAGATATTGCGATCCGTCACCCAACACGGGGATTCCTCCCGGGTAGCGACATTCAATCGGCCATCACCGGCAATCAATACCGCGTCGCCGGGGGCAGCTTGGGACAAAGCCCATTGAATGGCCCGCCAACGATTGGGAATTACCATGGCGCGCTCCGGTTTCTCGAATCCGTCCAGCACTTGGTGCATCGTCTCGTAATCATAACACGGCTCCGCGCGGTCTTGGGTGAGGGCAACCCGATCGGCAGTTCGATCGAGCAATTGTCCCAAACAATGGTGGTGATCCTTTCCACCTCTATCATCAACGGTGGCGACGACCCAGACCCGACCAGGCGTTTCTTGATGGATGGTTTGAATGGCCGCGGCCAGTTGGCTGGGGCGGCGCCCACTGTCGAGCCACACAGAAAACGGCTGTTCGCCGGGGAGCAACTCCAGGCGATTGGGTACCTGACCGACGCGTTCGATTCCAGCGACGATCGTTGAGATATCGATCCCCTGTGACAGCCCCACGGCTGCGGCCGTCAAACAATTGTACATATGGTGTTTGCCGAGCATGACAGTGGAAACCACCGCCGAATCGCCCCCCGCTGTCAAGAGAAACGTCTGTTCACCCAATTGCCGATCCAGCAACTTGGCGGTGATCTCGGCCGGTTGATGAATGCCAAAGGTGAGCGCGGGATAATCGAGACGATCCACCAGCGGTCGGGATTGAGGATCGTCGGCATTGAGTACGACCGTACCATCGTGCCGTAGGTAGTTGAGCAAGCGCGCTTGGACGTCGCGGTAATTCTCTTCCGTACCATGAAAACTCAAATGATCGCGGCGAATGTTGCCAAGGACCGCAACATCCAACAAAGTTCCCGCCAAGCCGTGTTGGGCCAGAGTCAAGCTGGAGATTTCCAGAACGGCATGGGTCCGGCCAGCCGCAGCGGCGTTGGCCAGCCAATGGGCAATGGACGGGCTGTTGTTGGGAAATTCCGGTGAATCTAGGTCCCAGAGATCGTCTGCGCGCCGCAAGGAAGTGGCTGCCGCGCACGTTTTGCCCGCCTGGCGGAGAATCGAGTCGATCAGCAAACTCGTGACCGTTTTTCCGTCGGTTCCCGCGACGCCGATCGTTCGCACGAGTCGGCTAGGATTGCCGGCCAACGCATGACAAATAGCGCCGAAGGCGACTCGCGAGTCTTCGACCAGGAATTGAGGGGTGGAAACCGCTAGCAGGCGTTCGCTGACAATGGCTGCGGCGCCCCGGTCGATCGCTGCTTGGGCGAAGTCATGGCCATCTTCACCCGGCCCTTCCACGGCGACGAACAGATCGTTGGGGCGGCACTCCCGCCAGTTGCCGCAACAGGACGTGACACGAATATCCGTGCCTCCCACCGCGCGCGCTGCTGGCAACAATTCGCGAACGGAAAGCCCCCCTACCGAAGCGTGTGCTTCACCAGTCGTGTGCGTGTTCATGCGGCCTCCTTGCCCACAGCGAACATCTCCTTCATCGACACTTGCGGCGGCTATTCGTCCGCCACCGCGCCTCGATTCTCAACAGTTCGGCCGATCCGTCAAGACGAAATTTTCGGGTTGAGCAAATCGGCATTTGCTGTCATCGTGGGGTCATGATACCGGGAGATTTTTTTAGCCTTTCCGAAATGGCGCGATTTCTGCGCAAACGGCCCGACGAAATCCAAAAGATGGCCGAGCGGGGCGGAATTCCCGGTAGAAAAATCTCCGGCGAGTGGCGTTTCGAACGTGCCGAGATTTTTCATTGGCTGGAAGATCGTCTGGGAACTTCGGATGCCGACGAATTGAAACGCTTGCAACAAACGTTGGATCTACTTTCCAACCGGTCAACGACAGTACCTCCCGACGTGAGCCAGCTCATCCGACCGGAACTATGCTTAATACCGTGCCTGGCCCGGTCGAAACCGTCGTTAATCCGCGATTTCTGCGAATTCCTAGCGCAATCCGGACGATTATGGGAACCGGACAAGATGGCCGAGGCGATCCGCAGCCGCGAAGAATTGCATCCAACCGCGCTCGACAATGGAGTGGCGATGTTGCATCCGCGACGCCCTCAGCCGGCTTGGATCGACGAGCCGTTTGTGGCCTTGGCCAAAACCCTGGCAGGAATTCCTTTTGGCGGTCCGCGCGGATCGTTGACCGACGTCTTCTTTTTGTTGGCGTCAAGCGACGACGGATTTCACTTAAAGGTATTGGCGCGAATCAGCCGCATGGTCACGCAAACTCAGTTTGTCGAGACCTTGCGCTTGGCACAGGACGGCGGGGCGGCTTGCGAGATCATCCGCCGTTATGCGGAGGAATTGGAATAACGAATCATGAATGAAACATCCACTGTGTGGCCTCGAGTCTTGGTGACCGGCGAGTTTTGGCACACTGATTTTGCCGGACTGCTGAATGGTCTGGAAGTCTCAACGACCTTCGTCCGGCTCGACAAGCTGTTGTCCGTGCGAGAACTTCCTGACTCGTTTACCGCCGTGATCGTCGCCCAAAGTCGTCGCAACTCGATTTCTCAGGAAGCTGTTGACCACATCCGCGGCCTATTGCCAAACACACCGCAAATCGCCTTGCTGGGAAGTTGGTGTGAAGGAGAACAACGGTCCGGTGAACCACTCAAACATGTAACGCGCGTTCTCTGGCATCAATGGCAGGGCGAGTTCGCGCAACTGGCCGATATGCTCAATCTTTCCCCGAGCTGCCCGCTGGAAGAAATACCGCGTCGCATTCGCAACCAGAAGGCGCGGATGCGGGATAAACAAGCCGAGCGGTCGGGAACGCCAGCCGCCCCCCCCTTGATTGGTGTCAGCGCTGGAACGCTCACCCAATTCGAAATGGTGGCCGATGCCTTGACCGCCTTGGAATGCCAATCCCTGTGGATCGAACGGACCGCTTGGGACGGCATCGAACCTCCGGCGACGCAGGCCTTAGTGCTCGATAGCGATTCCTTGTCGGAGAATCTGACGAAACGATTGGTTTTCTTGCGGTCTTTTGCGCCGCAAAGGCCCGTGGTATTGCTGATGAATTTTCCGCGTTCGGACGAAGTTAGTACCTTGCAAACCGTGTGGAACGTGGATGCGGTCGTGTCCAAACCTTTCGACTTGCGCGCGCTGTATTTTGCCTTGCGCCAAGCGGGTGTACAGTTGCATTGTTCGCCCCCCAAGACGACGCCAGCTACACCGCCAATAGCACCAACGAATTCGGTACCTACCGAGGCCAATAATTCACTGCGGTAAATAAAACAAGGCCCTGCCAATAACGGCCAGGGCCTTGTCACTTTCGTAGGCGACGAATCATTCAGCGTCGTCGTTCCGTTAAATTTAGTCCCACCACCATTGGCCTTCAGCCAGATTTTCCACGCGATGGGCTTGCTTCTTTTGTTCAATGGTTCCATCCGCATCCTGTTGTACGCGGTCGGAGTTCAGTGCCACGCGCGGCTGGAAATTGACACCGCCCGCAATGGGGCAGACGAACATATTGTTCTTCCAATAAGCATTGACAACCGGTTCGACATATTGCGGCGCCGGATGCACCTCAACGGGCATTTGGGATTCAGACCCAAATACCGACAAGTTCCAATTGCCGCGTTGGTAGAAGTCTGATTTTTGAATGAACGCAGCCGCAATGGACATATCGATCAAGTTTCGGAGTTCGCCATATAACTGCATCCGCTGCGCTAATGCTTCGTAGTTTGCGGTAAACGACTCGCAGAACAGTCGGCTTGCTCGATTGGCTCGGCCAGTTGTCCGTCGGTTCCCCTGGTCGTCCACGCGGTCGTCTTCAGCCGCCAACCGCACGCCGTTGCCGACCAACTTCATGGCGTTGCCGTCCGCGCTGACCTGCACGCGATCGTAGTTTGGCTGAAAGAACCAGCGGACCAGCGCATTGGATGAAACAGCCGCGGGTTCCGAGTTCTGAATCCAAGTCACAATCGGCACCGGTGGGGTGAACAGGCCCATCCCGATCAGCTTCATGTTGTAATCGGCTTCCGTCATGATGCGAGCGAATCGCGTGCTGGGTGACACACCCTGGATCGTGATCACCTGCAATCCCAACGCTTGGCGATAGGCTTGGACGACGTTCACTTCGTCTCCAGCGCGCAACTGGTGAACATTCCGTTGCAGTATTTCAGCCGTATTGCGTAAGCGCTGTGTTCCTTCTGGGGTGGGATCGATCGAGCAGGAAATCACCCGCGTCCGATTGCCGTCCGGTCCAAACGCCCGCAGCGCGACGATCAAGTCTTCCAAATGCAAGGTAGCTTGGCCCGTCTCGGTTCCGACGACGCGGCTCTGGCCATTGACAAAGAAACCTTCGGCGGGGCCGGCGATCACGATGTCGTTCGATTCGGGATAAAAGAACACGTACTCTAATCGCGTTAATCCGGCAAGGTATTTCATTTCGGCGGGAATTGGCTTGCCGCTCGCGCGCAACTTGGCGATTTCAGCTTCCAATCGATTGAGCGATACCATGCGCATCGCGCTGGGTTGTTGCAGTTGGGGGCTCAACTTGGCTTTGGCCGCAAACGCTTTTTGGCGATCGAGCATTCCCGTCGGATCGGTCAACGTCTTCAGGCGCAACAAACCATCGGCATTGATTTCGACGCCGCCTGTAGGTGCGTCACCGCCATCACCGCCACCGCCGCCACCATCATCTTGAGCGGAGGCGACAGCCGACATCAACACGGCCACCGCGACTCCACAGATCCACGTCAAACTTTTTGGCCATCGCATGAACATCACAGTCTGCGCTCCTGTTATTATCAGTCGAATCGATGAATTCGAACCGCGCTTCCCCCACCGGTTCCACGCGTCCGTATTCCCCTGACGATTTGCCCCTCGCGCTCGACGCACCGCCGATACCGCTTCGTCATTTTCGTCAACTTACCTTTCATAGTAATCGGCGAATTGGTTTCCATCAAGAAAATCGCAATATTTCCGGTCCGGGGCGGCGGGCGCGTGTGGTTTTTGCGGGTTTTCCGAGAAAAACGCGGCGATCAGATTAAACCAACTCGGTAACGCCACCGGACAGGTGTCGGGGTGTGCCCAGCAGCGCATCGCGGGGAAATCACCAAACGCCGAGTGGTATTGCAATAGCGGATCCGCCCGTCGTTTGTGTCCACGCGGAGCGGCACCCCATACAACTCGTCCACCCCAATCGTCATTTTCAAAGAGCAACCGCTAGTGGACTTAGGCGTTTGTACAACCGCGCCCGGTGCTAGGACATAACTCGATTGCAAGTGCGCCGAGCCGGAGTGAAGTTCGTCTGCGGCGCTGGCCGCGACCTCAAAAGACAACCCCTTCGATTCGTCGGAATCATCGGCGCGCAGTCCTTGAGCTACCGCCGACCAATGCACGCCACAAGCGGCGCCAAGTCCAAATACTACTGGATCGCCGTGAACTCGTTGTCGATAGGCCTGTTGCCACGGAGGGCTGCCTGGCCACCCCCCGATCGATTCCCCTTCTTGGCTAGTCATGACAACCACTGAGCCCGACGCAGCGTGCAGCACAATCCGATGCTGCCAACGGTCCAGGGACCATCGCCAAGCAACATGCAATTGGAGCGTGCCACCGGAGCGCTCGATGGCCGACGATTTCAATTCTAGAAGTAGATTATTCACTGACGGCTGGTTCATTCTTCACTCGCCAGCGCAAGTAGGCGTCTAAAAACCCTTGGATATCCCCGTCCAACACGCGATGAAAATCGCCGACGGAGTATCCGGAACGAGTATCTTTGACTCGTTGGTCGGGATGCAAGAAGTAATTGCGGATTTGGCTGCCGAATCCCACGCGCGCCTTGTTTTGATACTTGGCCGCCTCCGCTTGCTCACGTTTTAGTTCTTCAACGCGCGCCATTTGCGCCCGCAGCATTTTCCAAGCCGTAGCGCGATTTTTGTGCTGGCTGCGCTCTTGTTGGCATTGGACGACGATGCCCGTCGGCAGGTGCGTCAGGCGGACTGCACTGTCCGTCTTATTGACGTGTTGACCGCCAGCACCACTAGCGCGGTACGTATCGACGCGCACATCGTTTTCGTCGATCTCGATTTCCGCGGACTCCGCGACTTCCGGTGTGACATCCACGGCCGCAAAACTGGTTTGCCGTTTGCCTTCGGCGTTGAAAGGGCTGATCCGCACCAATCGATGCATGCCGTTCTCCCCTTTCAGATAGCCATAGGCCATGGGTCCTCGAATGGCGATCGAAGCACTTTGGATGCCGGCCGCGATGTCGTCCTGGCGATCGAGAATTTCGACCTGATAGTCGTTCGCTTGCGCCCATTGGATGTACATTCTCAGAAGCATCTCTGCCCAGTCATTGGCATCCGTCCCTCCGTCCCGCGCGTAAATCGACAAAATGGCATTGCATTGATCGTGCGGGCCATCCAGCAAGGATCGAAGTTCGAGGTCATCCAACACCTTCTCCAGTCGCTCGATCTCCTGGGCCACTTCGCCTTGGCTGGCCGGGTCGTCTTCAGCCATTTCCAACAACGGCTGCAAGTCGTTTCCCGCGGAAATCAAGTCGTCCAGGGGAGCTGTCAACCGGCGGAGCGACTTGAGCTCCTGGATCGTCTGCTGGGCCGTTTCTTGGCGATCCCAGAAAGTAGGCGCGGCCATCAGCGATTCAATTTGGGATATACGCGACTTTTTTGCCTCGTAGTCAAAGACTATCTCGCAACAAGGTTACGCGATGCAAGATTTGTTCGGCGCGATCGTAATATTGGGAGTCCATGTATGTCGCTAAACTGTTAACGTTGTCGAGTGCCGCCGATGGTTCGCATCCGTTCCAGCGGTTCGCCGGAGATTCTACGGTTTTTGCAGGTCGCAGTCCAGGACAGCCAATGGCAGGTTCTTCGTTTCCATTCATGGGTCCTGCGGGTGATGATTGGCGCCACCGGTTCGCCTGGATCGCGGTTGCGGTATGGGCCACCAGTTGGTTGATGTTCTATTTATTCGGAGCAGACCAGCGCGAGCGGTCGATTATCTGGAATACCGCGGCGTTGGGTTTGGGAGCGGCCACAGTCTCCTTGATCGGAGGCAGCCTGTGGGCGTGGGCCTTGCTGGGCGCCGGGCGCTTGCGCGGCGCCGGATTCGCATTGACCTTGGCGGCGGCAATCATGCCACCATTCCTCTACGTTAGCGCCTGGGACGCCGCATTCGGGAAACTGGGTTGGTTGACTTCCCTGTTCGGCGGTCCTTATCAGGCTGTGCTCGCTGGTTGGCCGGCGGGGATTTGGATTTCGGGAGCAGCCGCCGCGCCGGCGGTCGCATTGATCATCGCCCTCTACCTGTGGCAATCGGGACGTCGCTACGAAGAGGCGGCTCTGCTCGATGGAACGGCATGGCAAGTGTTTTGGCGCGTCACCATAGTCCGCTTGCGCCCCGTATTACTGTTGTGCGTGGTTTGGACATTCATCATGGCAACACGAGAAATTGCCGTGTCCGACTTGTTTCAGTTGGGCACGTTGTCCGAGCAAATCTATTTGGGATTTGCGTTGGACAGACCTGAGCAACTTTTTGTCTTGTGGCCTGCCAGTGGCGAGCGGAATTCGCTATTGATCGTGGTCGTCATGGTCGCCGGGATGGCGGTGTTGATGGTGGGTAGCCTGGTCGCCTGGTCGCGCGGAGGTCCGAGCGGCAGTGCTTGGCGACAGAAACAGTCGACACTCGCTCCCGGTAGCTGGGGCGCGTTGGCCGGCATTGCCATCGCGTCGTGTTTTGTTGCGATTCCAGTTATTAATCTGCTTCTGCGGGCCGGACAACAAGTGGTCGAAGTCGATGGCCAATTGCATTTGCAGTTTGCCTGGAGCCACTTGCTCCAAACAATGCCCTTGGCCTGGCAGACAGCGGCGCGCGAAGTTTCAATTAGTCTGATTATCGGCGGCGCGGCAGCCTGTGCGACGGTGGCAAGCGCAATCGTATTCGCCTGGTGCGGCTACCGAAATACGCTCGGCTTTGTGAACATGGTTGCTGTCACAAGCGTGCTATTCGCGCTCCCAGGGCCCTTGATCGGCTATCTCTTATTTGATTTGACGATGTATCCATGGCCTGCCGCGATCCAGTACATTTTGGATCGCACATTGTTCCTGCCGATCTTAGCCACGGCCTTGTCCCATCTGCCGATGGCTACGTTGCTCTGCTGGTATCTGATGCAGCAGACCCCGCGCGAATTGTTCGAGCGCGGTGCAATCGAAGGTTTCGGCTGGTGGGGCCAACTCACGCAAGTATTCTGCCGCGCGCATCGGTTGAACTTGTTGGGACTGACATTGTTGGTGGGCGTTTTGTCGATTGGCGAGCTGTCCGCTAGTTGGATCGTATTGCCACCTGGTCAAGATTCGCTTCCTCGCCTGATGTTGGGCCTGATGCATGCTGGGGTCGAGAATATAACCGCGGCGATCGGTTTGTTTTTGGTCGCTGGACTGGGCATTCTCGGCTTGTTGGCAGCAAGCTTGCTTTGCCCGTCAGCGTTGCGTAGGATGCCATGAAGCAAAAGCGAACGACGAGCTGGGCCAAAGTGAAAGACCGCCAGGATGGGCATTTTATCGTTTCCGACGAACCTCGCTGCCGCGCTGTGCGCCGCAGTGTTTGCCATTTGGATTTCGACTAGTTCGTGGGGTGATGAAGTCGTCTTCGAACAGGATGGAAACCGCCAAACATTGCAAGGGAATATATTGGTCGAAGCTGTTGACGGCGGCTTGTTGTTTGAATCGCGCGACGGCACGTTGTGGATGATCCAACCACGAGAGCTGATCAGCAAAAACCTGCATGACGAGGCTATCGCATCCTTTAAGCCCAGAGAATTGGAACGCGAACTCGCCAAACAACTCCACAATGGCTTTCGCATTCGAGTCGCTGACCAGTTTGTCATCATCTATAACACCGAACCCGCCTACGCGCGGTGGGTCGAGGGGGTCTATAAGCGACTCTATCGGGAGTTTGTCAACCATTGGCGAGACAAGCGCGGGTTTCCCTTGACGCCGGTCAATCGACCTTTGGTCACGGTGATCTATCGGACGCAAGCAGAGTATGCGGAACATGTACGTCGCGAATTGGGCCACGATCCCGGGAATATGGTGGCGTATTACAACCTGTTGACGAACCGCGTCACGATGTACGACTTGACGGCGTTGTTTCGTACTCCCGGTATGGCGCTCGACAACGAGCGGCAAATCAACGAGATTCTCGGCAATCCCAACGCGGTGGCCATGGTAACGACCATCGTTCACGAAGCGACTCACCAACTGATGTTCAATGCGGGTATGCAAACGCGATTGGCCGAGACGCCACTGTGGCTCAATGAAGGCTTGGCGATGTACTTCGAAACTCCCGACCTGAACAATGCGGCGGGCTGGCGGTCGGCCGGTAAAGTGAACCTGGTGCGATTGGCTCGATTGCGACAATATTTGGCGCATCGTCCGCCGGATTCGCTGCGCACGATGTTGGCCGATGATGCCGTTTTTCGCGAAGGAGAACAGATGTTGGACCGCTACGCGGAAGCCTGGGGCTTCTGCTATTTTCTCTTGAATCGTCGGGGACCGGCGTTCGTCGAATACTTGAAACACATGTCTTCCAAAGCTCCGTTATTGGCGGGTACATCGGAGGAACGTATCCAGGAGTTCCAGACGTTCCTTGGAGACGACCTCGAGAAACTCGACGCGGAATTCATCGATTTCATCCGCCGCCTGCGCTGACCCCCACCAATAAGGACAGGCATAATTGTATTGAAAGCCGAATGTTAGCCTGGGGCAAATAGGGTGAATAAATAGCTTGGGTTGGCTGGGTTAAATGCAAATAAGAATGCCTGTCCTTTTTGTTGGTTGAACGGGTAACTCGTGGATTGACAGGCTTTCCGGCGGTAGCTATCACTCGGCCGTTTTTGCTGCAGTGTACCTTCGAACCAGCTATCGCTCACGTGGATCTCAGAAGCCAATTCGGCGCATTCGTTTACGTGGTAACCTTGTCGCTGGTGGTCGGTATCTGCGCCACGACGACGGGTTGCAAACCATGGGTTACCTCCGAGCGCCCCGCCAGAAATAGCAACTTCCGATTTCCGCCCCCGCGCCTGACACCGGATAGCCTCGTTTTGGAAATCGGTGTCGCACAAATCGAGGAATGGACCAGGGAAGACTTTGAACGCTGGTGGAATCAGCTCGACCATCAGTCGATACCACTGACAACCCGTCAGCGTTGGGATCGAAATGGCCTGCGTATTGCCAAAGTGCCACCAAGTGGAGTCGCTGAGTTGCGCCATCGGATGGCGGGCGCCAAGCCCCAACAAGAGCACGGCCCAAACCGTGCTGGTCAACCCATCTTGGGGGCCGATGTAAATTATTCCCACTACTGCACATTGGAGACGAAGACTTTCCGCCACGAACAGCCACGTGAGATTCCACTTGCGCCGCCGTATCCCTTGGCGACCTGGACGGTTTACGAGTCTCCATCGCCCAGCAACGGCCGTGGAGAAAACGTCATGTGCTCGATGGAAATCAAGGCGTCCAACTGCAAAAGTGGTGACGCTCTGCTGCGATTGACTCCGCGGCTGCGCTATGGACCTCAAACGTATGTGGCGCAATCCTGGCAACGGGCCTTCGACGTGGACGTGACGCGACAAGAAACGGGATTGCAAACGTTGGAAACCGAGTTGCCGCTCCGGTTGGGACAAACGCTGGTTATCACCAACAGTTGCGACTCGACCGACTTGGGAGACTTATTTTTTGGATTGCCATTCGAACCGGATGACCAGCGTCGTATGCAGACTCGTCGTCTGCTCATAATCCGATTATTGCAGACTCAATCCGACGATCTGTTTGGTGCATCGCGATAGCCACGCTGGTTCGTTTGGCTGCACCAACTTAGTTTGACCTTGGCCGGAAACGCACTCGTGCGCCACGAACATTCGCTTACGGCCAACGGTTAAACGCTAGTTGGATTAACGAAGTAACCTGGCGCAGTCGAGTTGGAATGGCCACTCTTTCCACTTCTGAGAGTCGGCTCCAGTCCGAGCGCATCGCCGTTCAATTCCCATGACCTTTCCCACTCCTCTCTCCACTTTGGGGAAGCAGGGTCGCGGGTGAGGAGTGGTAAGGAGTTCGTTCTACAACGCCCGTGCTGATCAGCCATCATACTATGGCTCCCCTCGGGCAAACTGATGGGAGGCCATGCTCGTCGTTGCTGGTCATCGTTAGCTGATAAACTTTCCGTCCCAGACGAGCTGGTAGGGGCGGAGTGCGCGGCGACGCTTTTTGAGCAAGCGTGCGCGGCACCGTTGAACCCTCGCTCAACCCGAAGGACGATCGTCGCGGATGGATTGCCGATCGGGTCGATAGCCAATGCCCGGGCGATGACGCGATTGTTTTCGCTTCCCCTTGTGCTGTTGCTTTTGCTTCGGAGGAGCGGTATTGCTGTCGGTAATGCGGTGGACGTACTCGCCGTGGAACTGTCGGCCGGCCATCTGACGGCGGCGAACAATGGCTTCTGGCGGCGGTTTGCTGGGAATCAAGCAATCGCAGCCCGACCCAATCAAGTCTTGGCGCCCCGCTTGTCGCAATGCCTCGCGGACCTCGAAATAGTTTTCGGGCTTGAAGAATTGCATCAAAGCCCGTTGCATTTTGCGGTCCTTCAAACTCCGGGCGATATAGACCGGTTGTTTGGTAAACGGGTCCATACCGGTGTAGTACATACAGGTCGCCACATCGAGGGGTGCGGGGATGAAGTCCTGCACTTGGTCAGGACGATAGCCGTTGCGTTTCAAAAAAACCGCCAGATCGATCATGGCGTTCAAATCGCTTCCGGGATGGCTGGCGATGAAGTACGGAACGAGATGTTGCTTTTTGCCCGCTGCCGCCGATTGTTCGCGAAATTGGCGGGCGAAATGAGTAAACTCGTCATTGTTTGGTTTTTTCATGTGGCGCAAGACGTCAGGATGCGTATGTTCGGGAGCCACCTTCAGCAAGCCACCTACGTGATGCTTGGTCAGTTCCTCCATGTACTCCGGCGAACGTTGCGCCAAATCCATGCGAATGCCACTGGCCACGAGCACTTTGCGGATGCCGGGGACATCCCGCGCTTGTCGCATCAATTGGATCAGAGGCCCGTGGTCAGTCCCCAACAACTTGCAGATGGTGGGATGCACGCACGATTGGCGGCGGCATTTGATCTCGACTTCTGGCCGCGTGCATTTCATCTGATACATATTGGCGGTGGGGCCACCGATATCGCTGACCACCCCTTTGAAGTCCGGATCGCGAGCCAGATCGCGTAACTCTTCCAAAATCGATTGTTGACTTCGCGATTGAATGATTCGTCCTTGGTGAGCGGTAATCGAGCAAAACGTGCAGCCACCGAAGCAACCGCGCATGATCGTCACCGAATCCTTGATCATGCCAAACGCCGGAATCGGCTCCCGGTAAATGGGATGAGGGCGGCGCGTGTAGGGCAATCCGTAGATGCGATCCATTGCCTCCTGAGTAATCGGGAACTGGGGAGGATTGACGACCACTGCCTGGTTGCCGTGCCATTGGACGAGCCGCCGCGCGTTATAGGGATTCGTCTCGTTATGAATCATCTTCGTGGCCTCGGCAAATGACGCCTTGTCGGCCACGACTTGTTCATAGCTGGGCAAAACCAAGGCGTCATCGGGGGGTGTTTCCTTAGCTCCCAAGACATACGCCGCGCCGCGCATTGTGCGCAAGTCTTTGACGGTTTCGCCTGCCGCCAGCCGCTGCGCGACTTCGACGATGGCGTTTTCCCCCATTCCGAAAATGACCAAGTCCGCCTTGCTGTCCAGCAGAATCGAGCGGCGCACCTTGTCGCTCCAGTAGTCGTAATGCGCCAAACGCCGCAAGGACGCTTCGACTCCGCCGGCAATTACCGGGACGCCTTTGAATGCTTCTCGCGCCCGTTGGCAATAGCTCAGCGTGGCGCGGTCGGGTCGCAGTCCGATTCGGCCGCCAGGCGAATAGGCATCGCTGTTCCGCACCTTGCGATTAGCCGTGTAGTGGTTGATCATCGAATCCATGTTGCCGGCACTGATCGCAAAGAACAGGCGCGGTCGTCCGAATCGCCTCCAGTCATTTGCGGAGCGCCAATCAGGTTGAGATACAACCCCGACGCGAAAACCGGCGGCTTCCAACGTTCGGCCTAGGATCGCCATGGCAAAGCTGGGGTGGTCGATATAGGCGTCTCCGGTGACGAAAACGACGTCCAACTCGTCCCAGCCGCGCTGGCGAGCTTCGGCCACCGTCATTGGGAGCGGTGCGCGGTCCATGGGCGGTGGGCCCAATATTTCCAACCGCCCGCACGCGCGGCGCTGTTCTTGAAGAATGGGCAATTGCATGGATCTTGGTAATTGACGATCAACGACACGATGGCGACAACCAACATTGTAGCCGAACGCCACCGACGGACTACTCCAGCCCGAGTTGACAAACCCCGCCGATGTAGGCTACACTCTCAAATTGTAGCATACGCTACAATTCTTTGGGTCGCAATTGCAAATGGGACGTGGTGCCCAAAATGACGGGTCGAATGAAGACAAAACTTTGTAAACGTATGACCCTATGGGCCTGGCTCTTAGGTGGCTTGGCGATGTTCGGCGGCTGCCATAGATCCGGGGCCGATGATGAGTCAACCGTGCGTTTGCCGATAGGTCAGGTTCGCGACCAGGCGCTGAACGGTCCGATTAAAGTCGTCGCCACCGTAGGTATGGTCGGGGATCTGGTCCGAGAGATTGGTGGTTCGCGCGTCGCCGTGCGGACACTGATGGGAAGCGGGGTTGATCCGCATTTGTATAAAGCCACGCGGAACGACGTGTTGGCATTGCTGCAAGCGGAAATCGTCTTCCAGAACGGTTTGCTGTTAGAAGGCAAAATGGTTCACGTCTTGTCGCGCACGGCACATAGCCGCCCGGTGGTTCCGATCGGCGCGGAAATCCTGTCCGAGATTGACGAACGCCTGCATGATGGTGATCATCTCGACCCGCATATTTGGATGGACGTCAGCTTGTGGGCGCGCGGCGCGCGAAGAGTTGGCCAGCGGCTGGCTGAATACGATCCCGCCGGCGCCGAGTACTACTTGGCGCGCGCGGAGCAGTTGGCTCGTCAACTCGACGAGTTGCACGCTTACGGCCGCCAGGTCTTGGCCACGATTCCCGAAACGAGCCGCGTGTTGGTGACATCCCATGACGCCTTTGGCTGGTTTGGACAAGCCTATGGAATTGAAGTCTTTGGTGTGCAAGGTTTGTCCACGGAATCGGAAGCCGGCTTGCGCCACGTCAATCTGTTGGTTGACATTCTCTGCGAACGTCACGTATCGGCCGTGTTTTTGGAAAGCAGCGTCCCGGCGCGGGGTATCGCCGCCTTGGTTGACGGCGCCCGGGCGCGGGGATGGGCGGTGCGGATCGCGGGCCCGCTTTACTCTGACGCCTTGGGGCCGGCGGGAACGTACGAAGGGACCTATATCGGCATGCTCGATCACAACATTACACTCGTAGCGCGCGAATTGGGAGGAACCGCACCCCCGGGAGGGTGGCAAGGGCGATTGAGTGGAGCGCGCGAGCAAGCGTCCGCACCGAAGTTTCATTAGGGAGCCCTAGCCTATGATTCAGCAGCATTCCTCAATTTCATCGACAAGTAGGAAACTGGATTCGCCGCCTCTGGCGGTGCGCAACGTAACTGTCGCCTACGACCGCAAACCGGTGTTATGGGAGATCGATTTTCAAGTCACAGCCGGACATTTGATCGGCATTGTCGGTCCCAATGGAGCGGGAAAAAGCACGCTCTTTAATGCGATCTTGGGATTGGCGCCGCGCGCGAGCGGCGACGTCCAACTGTTTGGAGCTTCGATCCGGCAGTCGCGTCACCGGCTGGGCTATATGCCACAACGCGAGAGCGTCGATTGGGATTTTCCCATCACGGTAGTCGAGGTGGTGTTGATGGGGCTCTATCGCCAGATTGGCTGGTTGCGGCCGGTGCAACGAAAGCATCGCCAAATGGCGATGGAATGCCTTGCGCGCGTGGGCATCGCCGACTTGGCCCATCGCCAGATCAAACAGTTGTCAGGCGGCCAGCAGCAGCGAGCCTTTGTGGCGCGGGCATTGGCTCAAGACGCCGATCTGTACCTGATGGACGAGCCATTTGCGGGAGTTGACGCGGCTACCGAGGAGGCGATGATCGGCATCTTTCGCGAATTGAAAGGTACTGGCAAGACCATCTTGATGGTCCATCACGACCTGCAAACGGTCCTTGATTACTTTGACGACGTGTTGCTCATCAACATGCGCCAAGTCGCGTGGGGCCCCGTGCGCGAAGTCTTCACCAAAGAAAACTTGCAGAAGACCTATGGCGGCCGCTTGACGCTGCTTGATGAAGCGACGGACGCTTTGCGTCATCGCGGGGGTTGAAACGATGCCGGACGCCCAGGATTGGTTGCGGCTGTTGACGTTGGCGGATTACAACACGCGGGTTGTCTTGGCGGGGAATGCACTGCTGGGAGCCGCCGCCGGGATGGTCGGCATGTTCGCGCTTTTGCGCCGGCGGGCGTTAGTGGGAGATGCCCTGTGCCACGCCGCCTTGCCCGGCATTGCCGCGGCTTTTTTGTTGGCTTTGGCCGTAGGTTGGGAAGCCAAATCCATGACGGTGTTGTTATTGGGCGGCGCCGTCAGCGGTGGTCT
>JACTND010000083.1 GCA_014584305.1 Planctomycetota bacterium
TCTGTCGCCAGGCCGTTAGGGAAAGGTATGCGTGGAGAACTTGGAATGGGGCTTTGCGCGACCGTTTGGTCGATATGCAAGAGACCAAAGGCGCTCACCCGGGAAGTTGGAATCCCAAACAATTCCGCTGGGGTGCCGAGGGCGAACGCATATTTGTCACCTCGCTCGCAATCTGCACCCTTGAAGTTTACTACCGCCACCTCCCAATTTTCCGCCCCCTCGCCCTGGATTAGCCAAAAAATGGATAGAATGTATAGGACAGGCATAATTATAAACAGTTAGAGTTTCTTTCTTAATGGCGGCGATCCCGCCTTTAATCTTCTCCACGCATACCTTTCCCTAACGGCCTGGCGACAGAGTCAAATCTGCCAACGTTCGCAATTGAGAAGGAAAAACAGCCGAATTTCTCCCCAAATAATTATGCCTGTCCTTTTTTCTTTTTTGTGATTAGAGGGATTGGGTGAGGCGGGTTAAAATGTCGGTGATTGAAGGGCGCGATGAAGTAACTAGCTGAGGAAGGGAAATTAACTGGTTGTCGAATCGACAATATTCACCCGTGTTGTCCCAGCCGACTTGCCCTACGGCAATCGCGACATCTGCCCGAACCGCCCACGAGTCTACTGAAGTGTCGAGCACAATCTGACGGAAGCCAGCGCGGAACAAATCGCCTGGTCGCGGAATTTGTTCATAAACTAAGCCGGGGCCGACGACTACATCGGGAGAGCGGTGCCGAGAGCGTGCCAGATCCGAATGAGAGAATGGCCGCGGCGTCAGGCCACTGTTGTCGAATGTCGCGTCCTGCGGATTACCAAAGGACCAACTCATCACGTGCTGGCAACCCGTGGAATTTGGTGTGTCGGTCAAGGTCAGTAATACCGATCGGGACACATGATTTAGCGCGCGGACCAACTGATGAAGTAACTTCCAGTCGATGTGCTGGTCGTGTTCGGTACCCATTGACTCCGTCGATCGGCATGTAACGAACCAGGCCGATCCGCGCGCACGCCACAACTGTTCGCCGAATGCATGCTGCGGCAGCGCTTCGGTCTCGACGGGCAATTCCAAAGCATTCGCGGATTGTGATTGCTGCTTCTGCCAACATTCTAAAAGCCGATTCGCCATGTGGCGTTCCATTTGCCAGCTTTCCATTCTTGGGTCGGCCCAAACTTTAGTTGCGAGATCTCCGTCGTGAATCACCACGATTCGGCGGGCGCCCTGACAAAAGCGTTCGATCAATCGCGGATGGCTGGTAGATGGGTCGGCATACCAGAAGATGACGACTTCGGCCAACGCGTTCACGACACCCAATGTCGAGGTAACGCGACCAATTGTCCGTAAGACGGAGTCCCCATCGCGCGGGCCCGACGGCGAACCGCATACACACGCGCCATTCGTCAGCCGGGCCAATTCCACGGCGCGCTGTTGCGCTGCCAGCGGCCAATAATCCATGCCATAAATGTGTGTCGCCGAAGCCTCTCGCAGGATAGTCGCAGCGGCTTCAACCGCCAGGTCCAAGGTGGTAGGAACACCTGCTACAAAACACTGGTGGCTGCGCGTCGCGGATTGGCGGTCGAACCAAGCTTGGCCGCGCGGGCAGGTACCCTTAATCTGCGGGTACTCTGCGCCAATATCGACTACTCGAATATCGTCGCATAACAAACTGCAACCTGGGCAAACCGCCCAGCTTTCGTGCGAGTTATCATTCAGTCGCGAATTACCGATTGGCGTCACCAATTCAGCCCTGGTTCCATTTTGTTTGGGATGGCTAATGCCCCGACCTCCAGCGATGCTACCGGATACGAACAATAATCGGCCGAATAATACCCCGCGGGCCGATGGTTGCCACTGAGCCCGCATCCACCAAACGGTAAGCGTCCGCTGGCACCGGTAGTTTGTCGATTCCAATTGACGATGCCGGCGCGAACTTCGGCAACGAACTCGTCGAACAGCGTTCGGCTGGCGCTCAGCAGTCCAGCGGAGAGCCCATACCGAGTCTGATTCGCGACGCGCAGCGCGTCATCAAAACTCGGTACGCGGGTAACACACAGCAGCGGCCCGAACACTTCGTCGTCATCCAGCGAGGCAATCTCCGACACGTCCACCAAACCCGGCGACAACAAGGCCGGATTATCGCGCAGGGACTGCAAATGACAAAGGGCCTGCCCACCGCGCGCAAGCAAGTCATGATACGATTTCAGTATCGCAGCGCCGGCGCGATCGTTGATAACTGTTCCCGCAAACGGCTCCGGTTCATCAAAATAATAGCCGATGGAAATCCGCTCGATCCGACCGACCAACTTTTCCAAGAAACCAGTCGTTGTCGGATCGTCAACAATGATTAACCGCCGCGCGCAAGTACATCGCTGCCCAGCTGAGACGAATGCGGACATGATGGTATGGTAGGCCGCTGCCTCTTGGTCATCGATTTCACAGACAACCAACGGATTATTCCCGCCCATCTCCAGTGCCAGGATTTTGCTGGGGTCGTCGGCCCACGTGCGATGGAGCGCCCGCCCTCCACCGCTGCTTCCGGTAAACAGCAGCCCGTCCAGTTGGCCGTGACGGACTAAGGCTTGGCCGACATCCCGTTGGCCGTGGACGAGATTCAGGACGCCGGCTGGCAACTGGACGGCTTGCCACGCGGCAGCCATCCAAGCCCCGACGGCTGGCGCTTGCTCGCTGGGCTTGAAGACAATCGTGTTGCCAGCCAACAAAGCAGGCACAATATGTCCGTTGGGAAGATGCGCGGGAAAGTTGAATGGGCCGAGCACTCCCAGCACGCCATGGGGTTGGAAACGTGTGACTGCCAACGCCCCTGATAGATCCATGTTTTGCGTCCAACGGCGGGCGCGGATGGCCTCGATGGAAATCTCAATTTTGGCGACGACGGTTGCCGCCTCACCGCGCGCGTCCCAGCGGGCCTTACCCGTTTCTTGCGAAATCAATTCCGCCAATTCGTCTTGTCGGGCGCGAACGTGCTCCGCAAAAGCTCGGCAATAATCCGCGCGCGTTTCCAACGACAGGCGTCCCCAGGATTTTTGCGCCCGGCGGGCGGCCCAGACCGACTGGTCTACCTGTTCGGCGGAAGCCTGCCTTCCTTGCCAAACGACTTGTCCTGGCCGACTGGGATCGAACGAAACTAAGTTCTCTCCTGTTCCCGCCACCCAGTCGCCGCCGATCAAATTGTCGTTTGGAATCACGAACTAGTTCCTTTCAACCGTGAATTCTCACTAACTTCAAGCTTTTCTTCCCTTGTTTTGGCCGTCGTCAACATCGCCCACTGCCCGTCACATTGTCGATACGTGAACATATTTTTACCGAATGGACCAAAGGTGTCATCGTCCATCAGTAGAACCAACCACCTGTGATTTGGCACGTCCGGTCGAGCGGATCGATGCGTTCCATAGACCATTGAAGGGTTCGATTGGTCGTTTGCCAAGTGGCGGATATCGGAAATCGCCAACAGGTTTAAAAGATGCATTTTTAGGGAGTGTAGTTATGTTAGTTTTGACTCGCAAGTCAAAGGAAACGATTGTCATCGATGGCCGCATCACGTTGGAAATCTTGCAGATTCAAGGAGACCGAATCCGCGTGGGAATCCAGGCGCCGGCCGACATCAAAATTCTGCGCGGCGAATTGATGCCGTTCGCTGCGGATGCCCAATTGCCGTCGCTGGCTGGTCGTGTTCGGATAAAGAACCACGGTCCAGCCCAAACGGTGGCTGCCGATTCGGTGGGCGAAGCTCAGAGCGGGTACACGCCTTCCGACCAGCGGTCGCACGTTGATTTGGAGATTCACGCCGCATAGCCGTCGGCAACTTGATGGAAATCTGCGCGGACCGATACGGTTGACGCTCCGCGGCTACTGCCCAGATGGAATGGGACGCGTTACATTCACAGTATCCGTGGATGACGACGGTTTCATCAGTTGTCGATTAACTACTGTTCTGGCGAGAAACTGGAATGTCAATCAAGTTGTTAACAATCGCAATTGTCGGACTCTGTTGTGGAGTTCGGGTGGACGATCGGACTCAACCACATGCGGACCTGATCCTGGTCGGAGGCCGTGTCGCGACGGTCGATGCGGCCCGCCCCTTTGCCGATGCAATTGCCATTCGCGGAACACGAATTTTGGCGGTGGGCGACGAACGAGAAGTGATTGCCTGGTCCGGTCCGGAAACGCAACGGATCCAACTGCAATCGAGCCAACTGGTGATTCCAGGGTTTATTGAGGGGCACGGGCATTTCCTCGGACTCGGCGAGTCCCTCATGATGTTGGATTTGTCCCGGGCGGATTCCTTCGACGAGATGGTAGAACAGGTTGCGGCCGCCGCTGCGATAACTCCTCCCGGCGAATGGATTGTCGGCCGCGGATGGCACCAATCGAAATGGTCTCAAGTTCCGGAAACGAACGTCGATGGGTACCCAGCGCACGATCGTCTATCCGAGGTCAGCCCTAACCACCCGGTGCTTTTGACGCACGCCAGTGGGCACATGAACATGGCGAACGCCTACGCCATGCGGTTGGCTGGAGTCCAAGCCGGTACGACGTCTCCGTCAGGTGGAGAGATTCTTTGGAAAGCCGACGGCCAACCGCTTGGTGTATTCCGGGAGACTGCACAACAACTCATTGCGCGGGCCATGGCGCGCGATCAAGCCCGATTGAATCCCAGCCAACGCGCTGCTCGTTTTCAGGCGGCGGTCGCGCTAGCTGGTGAAACCTGCTGGCGGCATGGCATCACAAGTTTTCAGGATGCGGGGACATCGTTGGAAGCCATCCGCGCGTTGAAATCGATGGCGGCGCGCGGAGAATTGCCTGTGCGATTGTGGGTCATGGTGCGCGACCATGTGGAGTTACTGGAAGAGCGGTTAGTCCGTGAAAAACTGATTGATTGGGGAGACGGTTTTTTGACGGTTCGATCCATTAAACTGTCGTTGGATGGTGCGTTGGGGCCGCACGGCGCATGGCTTTTGGCGCCGTATGAAGATATGCCCACCTCTACCGGCCTGAACACAATCGAGCTGGACACATTGCGCCGCGCGGCAGAATTGGCAGTTCGCGGCGATTTTCAACTCTGTGTCCACGCCATTGGAGATCGAGCGAATCGCGAAACGTTGGACCTGTTCGAACGCATGTTTCGCGAATATCCGACGCCGGTGTCACGCCGATGGAGGATTGAACATGCACAGCACCTTCATCCCGATGATATTCCGCGTTTTGGTTCATTGGGTGTCATTGCATCGATGCAGGGAATTCATTGCACGTCCGATGCGGTCTTTGTTCTGCAACGATTGGGGCGCTATCGCGCGGAGACAGGCGCCTATATGTGGCGCGCGCTCCTCGACTCCGGCGCTGTTGTTTGCAACGGCACCGATGCGCCGGTGGAGCCGATCGATCCCCTGGCGTCCTACTACGCGAGTGTCACCAGGCGGCTGCCATCGGAAGCCGAGTTTTTTGCGGGGCAGGCCATGACTCGCGCCGAGGCCCTGCGCAGTTACACGTTGGACGCAGCCTATGCTGCGTTTGAGGAGTCCAGCAAGGGTAGTCTGGTCCCTGGAAAATTGGCCGATATCGTGGTGCTGAGCGACAATATTTTAGAATGTCCCGCCGAATCGATCCTTAAGACGCGCGTGATAATGACCATTCTCAACGGTCGGATCGTGTATCAGGCCGACAATTAACGACTTGCCGTCGGGCGATTTGCCTCGATCCCTCCCTCCAACTAATCTGGAAAAAAGGAACGCTGCCGCGATCCGTGGCGCGGCGGCATGGAATGGTCGGCGCTGACCACAAAATGACCGATCGCGCCAAGCTGCATTGTGTTTCACCATGAAGTATTTGTTTTGGCTCACCTTTGCGTCATCGTTATTCGTCGCCTCAGACGGAGGACGGAACGACGTCCGATCCAGCGCACAGCGGTGTGTAACTTGCGCGGAGACTGCAACGAATGCGCCCGCCACTACGAATGAAAAGTCCGTACGTTATTTTCAGCAATCGCATTCTCGACACGAATTCCGTACACACACGGTCACCTCTTGGAAATGGGAAGTCGAACAGATACCGGTCACGATCTATGATACGGTCCAAGTGCCCCGCTTGCGGCAGCGTGAAGTCTTGGAATACAAGTGGGAGCCAGTGCAAGTTCCCGTTGTTCAAAACTATACGGAGATGATCCCGCGCACCATGCAGCGGGAACGAACAACGATGCAGTTGCAGCGCCGGGAAGTTCCCGTGGAACAATCCTATACGTTGATTATTCCTGAAACGCGGACCCGCCAGTTGACAATCAACCGAGTGGAGTATGATGAAATTCCCGATGTCGAACATTATACGGAGTACATCGACGAAGAGCGTTTCCGCCCGGTGACAACCTATCGCCGCGTCGAGACAACGGAAGACGTTCAGTTGCCGGTGACGGTGATGGTCCCGCAACAACGCGAAACGTCCCTTGTGATTTATGAAACCGTTCCAGTGAAAACGACGGTTCGTGTCCCTGTCACCGAAGTCGTGCCGCAAACGCGAAGCACACAAGTGGAACGGTTGCGTTACGTCACTCGCTACCGAGACGTTCAAAAAACAGAAACGATCTTTCAACAAGAGGAGCGCCGCCGCACCGAGTCGTATTACGTGAACGTCCCGGAGCCCGAAACATACGAAGAGACCTATACCGTTTACGTCCCCTTCCACGAGACGATCACCGAGAAGTTTATCGTTCCGATACCCTACACGGACTTGGTGACCGAATCCTACCCGGTCAACGTTTACGTACCGCAACAGGTTTCGCGGCAAGTTTGCGAGTGGATTCCGACCATGGAAGACATAACCGAAACGTACATTATCCACGTTCCCCAAGTCGTGACAGAAACGTGCTATCGCACGGAGATGGTCGATGTGCCATGTCGGGGCCCCGAAAGTGACACTTGCCCTCAATTCATACGAGAATGCCGACACGTTCCTTATCAAACCCAACGCGTGTGCTGGACGCCCCAACAACGCCAAACCACGCGGCAGGTGTTGAAATATCGAGCGGAAACGCGAACTGTTTCGACCACAGTCATGGTCCCGAAAACAGAAACACGGTCGTTCGTTCGCGAAATCGTCAAGTTTCGTCAGGAACCGCTGGAACGGACAAAAATCGTGGAAACATTCAGACCAGAGACGAGAACGAGGAAACTCACGCGGACCGCGTATCGCGCCAAAGAACTAACCTATGAGGTTCCTTACTTTGTCACCGTCCCGAAACAAGTCGTCAGAACAGAACGCGAATACCGAACGGAACTTGAGCCTTATCTGGAAACCGTGGAAGAAACGTTCCTGACCGCGCGCCAGGCTTGGCGAGAAATTGAACAAACGATTCACGAAACAAGGCCGCGGACGGTGACCAGAACCTATACGGTCAATGTGCCGCAGTTGCAATACCAGACCGCCCAACGCAAGGTGTACCGCATCGAATCCGAGACTCGACTTGTCGCCTACAAAGTTCAAGTCCCGGTTCTGCGAACGCGCGAAATCATTCGACGAGAGGCTAGGGTTGTTCCCGAAGTCCACTCATTCCAGGAGACCGTCTTCATTCCTCATACCCGCACCCGCACAATCATGGAAACGAAATCCGAATTGGTTCCCCACCCCCAAATCGAAACCTTTACCGTTCATGTGCCGGAGCTTCGCCAGCGCGTGACCTACGAGACAAGATTGCAGCGAATCCCCGTTATGAAAATGCAGGAATACACTGTCCTGGTCCCAGAGTTACGCCCGCGAACGGTCATGCAGACGGTGTGCCGCAGAGTCCCCGTGACGCAATCGGTGCTGGTACCATGCACGAATTGTGAACGGAAAATGGTCCCTCTGCCGGTGCCGCGACATCCATAAGCAACATCGGCTTACGCCACGTGCGTTGTATTGCGCAGTGGTCGGGTCAGGGCAAAAGCGATGCCAACTCCAGCGAGCCCACCGGTGAGATGCCCTTCCCAAGAGATATTTGTCCCAAACGCCGGCATAACACCCCACACGAATGTGCTGCCATATAAGACGGCTACCACGATCGAGACCAATAAGGCGGCTGGACGGCGTTCCAACAGCCCGGCGACAATCAGAAAGGCGATCAGCCCAAACACCAACGAACTAGCTCCGATGTGGATGGCGGGGCGTCCCACCAACCACAACAATCCGCCGCCAACGACAATCAGTCCGGCCACGACACTCGCCGAGTTGGCTCTCGACCCGGCTAACAACCCGAGTAGCACAAGCAGGGGTAAGGTGTTGGCGCACAAATGCCAGAGATCGCCGTGAAGGAAGGGGGCCAGCACAATACCGCGAAGTCCAATCAGCGACCGCGGCCGTATCCCCCAAGCTCCCAGATCGGCTGGTAAGACGAAGTCCAAGAAAAATGCCAACCAAATGGCGCCGACAAACAGCACAACGCCCAGCAGTTCTTCGCGCACTCGATGTCGCATCGCGCGACCTCTTAACGGTGAGCCGCCTCGTCCGTGATTTGGCCCAATTGCCCGGTGGATTCGTTCTCACCCATCAAATAGACCATTAAATCTGTGATGTCATCCAACGACAACCGATCGAGCAACCCGGAAGGCATCACCGATGTTTCCACCGAACGCACTTGATCGACCGAGTCCTTGTGAACGCGGACGCGATTGCCATCGGCGAGCAATATCGTGTAGCTGTCGCCGTTGTCCGTCAAGAGTCCCACATACTGATTGCCGTTTTCATCCACAACGATCGACGAGCGATACCGATCGGGGACCGTTTTGTTGGGGTCAACAATCGCTTCCACTGCTTCTCGCCTCGAAAACCGCCGCGCTAGCGCCGTCAAATCCGGGCCGACCGAGTCGCCCACTGCGCCGACGCGGTGACATTGCGCACAGTTGGTTTGAACAAACACCTGTTGCCCGCGTTCGGAATTCCATGTGCGACTGGCCGTTGACCAATGCTGCAAGATCTGCTCCACGGAATAGCGTCCAACTTTCTCCGATACCGGCATCGAAACGGGCTTCTCATTCGGCCATTGTTGCTGGTACCAATCGCGCCACAGGTCCAGCCGATTTTTCCAATCGGTGGCGGGCTGTTCGGGGCGAATTTGCGTCCAATGTTCCATCAGTTCGCCCACCTTGTGGGCATGAGCATCCTGCAATCGATAGCCCATTTCCAACAACTGCCGATAATGTTCCGCCGCAGATGGCCGCAAAGGTATCGTTATTAACTGATTGACAACCTCTTCGCAAGTGAGATCGTCCAATTCCGACAGACTGGTAACCAAGTAAGACCAATTTTTTCCATCGGGTTTTCGCGACAAGCCGAGCGCCAATTCGTTGCGCCGTTTTGGTTCGTTACGCCAACACCAACGCAAATGCTCGAACGCCGATTCGTCCCCAGCTTGGGACAGCAGGGCGATGATTCCCAAACGCGCCTGCGTCGCACTATCATCGCGCAGGCTGTGTAATTGACGATCGAGTTCAATCAATTGCCGGACGTAAATATCCGATGGACGTGATTGGATTTTATAGAATATTGGAACCAGCGCATCGACCCATTGCGCCCCTTTCTCCAATACGGTTAGCCAATTCGCGTCGCTGACGGTTTCGGCCGTCTCGCGAATGGCCGCCTGCAAATAGAGTCGATACGTTCCCGCGGTATTCTGCGACCGCGCCAGGTGGAGCGTATCGATGACGGCTAATCGCGTGGTATCGTCCAACCAATCGGCGCCGCGCGCCAACTGCATTGCGACCCAGGTTTTGGCTGCTATGGAGTCTTTGGCGGTCGTCAAGTAGCTTGAAAATCGGGACGGCGTCGAATACTCGCGCAAAAAGACAATCAGTGTTGCCAACTGGCGGTTGACACGTTCATCCCCCGACGGAAACCGCTGTTCCAAAGTCGTTGCCAGTTGATGCAGGTTGCGAGAATCGCTCGGCGATCGGCTTAACGCAATTTCCACAAGCCGCAGCACTTCCACGAGTTCGTCATCGCTCAGCCGGCCGGTCAATCGTTGGCAACAAGCGGCGACGATCCTGTCGCATCGTTCGGCAGTTGCTTGGGCGCTGGCAATCGCCAAGGCCAATTGCACAAAATCTGTGGTATTTGGTAATGAGTCGAGTTGGTCGATCCAGTTGTCGCACGGTATCCGCTCCAGTAATCGCCTCACAACGGTTTGCAAGTGCCGGTCCACAAAGGCCTGAGTACGCGATGAGGCCACCACCGAACTTCCCATTTCAATAACGTGGCAGCGAGCCAAAACTCGAATCAGTTGCTCAACACTCGGTGTCTTGCCCAAGCGAAGATACGATTCACAGGCATGACGAACAACAAAGTTGGACGAATCGTTGAGTAGCTCGTCAAGCAACGGCAAACTCTGATCGTCGAATCCACAGAGATGAGCCAGTTTGGCGCGCACGATCTCGCTGTAGTCCTTGCCGAGATCGGCCAAGGCCCCGATTTCCGGCAATCCACAGTAAAAGACAACCGCTTCGAGCGCCTGCGCGCGAGCGCTTGGCGGGTAGCTGCGGTCTCGCGCCGCTGCGAGCAGTTTACCGGACCAGGAGCTGTCTTGTGTTTGCGACAATACGGCTAAGTTTTGCCTGGTCCAGGCGGCGGACGGTTGAGGATGACGGACGACGCGCGCCACATTGTCAGGGAACGTCAGGAGATCGTGAGGAATCGGCCCGGTCCATCGAATGCGAAAGACACCGCCACGTGTACCGCGTCCTCCGGTGCAAAAATAGAGGGAGCCGTCTTCGCCTATTTCCAAGTCGGTGACGTTGAGTGGTTGGGCTTGCAAGAATACTTCCGACTGGCCACTATATGTCGAACCTTTCCGCGTCATCCGTACCGCCAAAATACGGCCCGCGGACCAATCTCCCAGAAACAGGGCATCGTGGTATTGAACCGGGAACTGCACATGGCGGTAACAAACGGCGCCGGTCGGCGATCCGCGCCCGGTGTTGACCACGGGCGGAATCGTGTCCACCAGATTGGGCTGAAGTCGAGACCATCCGCTGCGCCATCCCATGTCGGCACCATGTGCGACGTGATACAGCATCGTCGGTTGATACCAAGGCAATCCGATGTCGGACTCCATATCGGCGTCATGCACAAACAGATCGCCGCATGAGTTAAACGTCAGATCGTAGACATTGCGCAGCCCGCCGGCCACAATCTCGCGTCGTGTTCCATTCAATGCGACACGGACAATGGTACCGCCCGGTGCCTTAACGCCACGCGCATGCCCGCCGGGATCTTCATGTTTGGGTAACAAATCTGTGTCGATCGATTGATTCAACGGACTGTTGGTCGGCCATTCCCCGGCCAAATAATTCGCGCTGCCAACCGTTACGTACAACATGCCGTCCGGGCCTATTGTGATGCCATGCGGGCCATGCTCGCCCGCTTGGCCGGTAAATCGCAACAGGGTCCGCGATACCGCAAACTCGTTGGTGTTCGAATCCAATACGAGTTCGTAAAGCGCGAGTCCCTCCGGCCCATCTCCCGTCACATACAGGTTGCCGTTGAATGCCAAAATTCCTTGGCAGTTGCGAACTTGTGTACAGGCGGATCGCACGCGCCGACCAGATGGCAGTCGCGGGTCCGCAATCATTAACCCGCCTCCTTCTTGCGAAAAGACGATCAAGCCAAATTCATTGATCGCCATGGCTAAAACGGATTGAGTTTCGGCGGGGTCGAGGATCTGCTCAACCACAAATCCCTTGGGCAATTGGTACGCTGTCGGTTCTGAGTCGTAGGGCATGGGGCTCTGTTCGGGATCGGCGCCGGGATTTTCATAGGTCGTTAGTTCGTTGCGGTTATCCGCGGGATTTGACTCAAGTGGCGACAACATGTTGAACTCGATCGATTCGACGTTTTCGAACGTGTCCGCAATCTTGGCAGTTTGAAAACCCGAGTGCTTGGGCATTGGGGCTTCGATTGCCGGGTCCACGGACAAAGAGGTGTCGGGTGACGTAGCAAATCGCTTGACATACGATTGCGCACGAGATGCCCGCCCGGGAATGTTGTCCACGCTCGTTGGTAATCCACTATCTGCGGGCGCGACGGGCAGCTCATAATGGATCAAGCGAACATTCGGTTGGCACAAGCGCGCCCGAACCCAACTCAAATCGGGATACCCACTGTTTTGCCACCCGGAAGATGGATCTCGATGAGTCAGCCAAGTTTCGTCGGTTATCAAGGCACGCCAAGTCGTTTCATCGACCTCCTTGATCCGTAACTTCGCGGAAAGAAAAGACGGCGCTTGTGCGTTTGCGACTCGAACGGCAATCAGATTGACTCCAGGTTTCAATAGGCGCGAAACAGAAACGGACGAGTTCCGTGCCGCTTCCGCATCCATCCCGAGGTCAACACGCTGTCCATTGAGGTAAACGATCGCGCGACCACTGCATTCGAGCTGCAGTTCTCCGCGTTCGGGTCGAACCAATGTAAATTGTTTGCGAAAGTAGCATTCGCCTTCCTGGACGGCGTTCGACGCTCCCAACGGCGTCCAAACAGGCGCCGCCAATTCCTGCCCCCAACCAGTCCCCGCGAAACAAAAGGACAGGCATAATGCGAATGTCAGAAATCGGCTGGTCATAATTCCCCCCCTATTTGCAGTCCGTTCACCAACTGGTCATAGATCCTCTCGCGTTGAAACGCCCGTATATTCCCCATACGAGGGATGGCAGCGCGAGCCGAGATTGACGCGGGTTCAACGATGAGAGGCGGCAAGGATGCCCCTGGATTCCCGCACGACCTGCGCCAACGCCATCGGACCTTTGGTGACGATCTAAGTCATCCATCGGCTAAATAGGCTTTGCCGGTTTGATAAACTTTGCCGATTTTGCGGCTCCACCCGCTAGCATGAAGAAATGGGGACACCCATTTTTTGGACGATAACGCGCCAGTTGGATAAGAAATCGCCGAGGCGAGTTGGCGCATTTTGGAGCAAACGGCGACCTTGTGGCTGGAACGTACCTTCGCAATTTGCCGGTCGGAATACCGGTAATGTGAAAACAGGAAAACTGGGAAGTTTAGGAAATGCCGCGTTGCCTCAATGATAATGCCTGTCCTTTTGGCTTCTTTTGGCTTTTGATTAGTCGGGTTCGGGCCAGCAGACTTCTAAATGGTTGTCGATGGAGGAGACGCCAGCGATGGCGCGGGCGGCCTCCTGAGCCACTTGCTTTTCGAAATAGCTGTTGACTCGACCTGTTAGCGTTACATGGCCTTTGTCGGCACGCAATTGAACATTGCGGCGCTGGAGGTTGGGGTGGTTGAGTACCACAGCGACAGTCCCGGGGGTGGTGAAAATACTGTTCGAGGCGATGGACATAACGATTCTGCCGTCGCGGTTTCCGTTTCTAGGTTTTTTTCAATCGATCGATTTTTGGGGCCGTAATTCGAGGGACCATCAACAACCGGTCGCCGACTGGCCAAGTATTGAACAGAAAACGGTTGCCGCGCGTGCCTTGGCTGAAGTTGAATTGGAATTTTTGTGGATTGAGGTACGCGTTTGCCGCTTTTGGCCGTTTTGACGAGAGGCCAAGATCATTTCAAGTCTTCACATTCAAGGGTGAAATCAGCGTGAGTTCCGCAAAAATCGGGAATTATTTGATCTATCTAGCCATCCAAGTCGTCAATGGGCAAAAATACTGGTAATGCCCGACAAAACCCAGTAAAATGGTGGGGTTCGTGTTCGTTCCGCTAGACGGTTTGTTAAGGTAGGGTGGGCTCATGACAGTTCAAACCAAGTTCTTGGCGCTCGGATTGGCTTTGGTTTGTGTGGTTGGCTGTTTGCGCAAACCGGCCGATTCGAATGCTCCGCAGAGTAGTGCATCGCGGCCACAGGCGAACACCAATCGGCCTAGCATACCTAACCAGGCCCCAGAGCTCGACAACACTGGGCGCCGGGATGGTTCGATTTTTGTTGCCAGTAGCGGCGCCGGCAGCGGCGTTTCCTCTGGGGGAGGATCGTCAACGCCAGCGGCATCTTCATCATCGCAACCTTCGAATTCAACTTCCGGCGTTTTCGTCAATGGACTATATCCGCAGGTGGGAACATCTCCAGGCGGCTCGACGATCGCTGCAGGCAGCGGCGGTTTTGGTGGCGGGCTGTATCCGCAAGTCGGTTCCTCGGCATCGGGGAACAGCGCAAGTCCATTTAATCCCTTTGGCGGCTCGAACCAGGGGAGTGGCAGCGCAACGGGTGAATCACGATCCAGCGGTGCTGACTTTTCGCCTGCGAATGTCGGTGAACGCGGTGAGGCGAACACCCGCATGGACGGGACGTTTATGGAACGCGCTGTCGAAGCGTTTAAAGACGGTAATGAAGCGCTGGCCACCAGCCTGTTGTACGCACATTTCTTGGCAGATGAATCGACTTCGACGGATTACAAATTGGAGTGGTTTCCGGGATTGGGTGGGCCGCGATTTTTTAGCCGGTTTGGTGTTGGCGTGACCTATTCGCCGTATCGAGGATTTCAGGAAGCACCTCCGACGATTGGCGAACCTTACGTCGCGCCGAATCGACAAGCCTCGTCTAATCCCGAGGACCTGTTGGGGCAGGCCAACCAAGGTGGTGGCACTTCGGGACCAGGCGGGCGGGATGTATCCAAGTCACCGTATGCGAATATCGATACCAGCACTCCGACGGGTGCGCTGTTGTACTATACGGGCGACTTTGGCGAGCGGCTGTTCAAACGTTTGAACGACCGGAGGAAAATGAAGTCGATGTTCGGAAGGGTTTTGACCGACATGCCCGAGCCAATTCAACGAAACACAGCACCGACGTCAACAGCGTCAACGTCCGCTCCCGCCGCTCCCATCGGTGGGGCGCCGTCCCGGCGGGACAATCCGTTTGTATTAGGCAACATGGGGGGTGGCACTCCCCCGCCGCCATCGACTGGTGATACGCCACAAGGAAGCGGGACTGAGACTACGCTTTCGGCGCCTGCTGGCGCTGGAACTTTAGCCGCGAAATGGTCGCTAACGGCTCCGTCTGGTCATCCAGGAAATGAGTTTATTGGCACGTTTCTACCAGGCGTTATCATTCTCGGCGAGGGAAAACGCGATGAACTGTTAGCACGGGCGCGCGAGCACGGCATAGACCTGCTGTTGATCTTCGACGTATCGGTGCCGCAACCTCCGCGCAACGGAGCGCCGTACGCTTTGATTTCCTTGCGATTGGTTGATGTTTCGGATCCGGACGAACCGAGGAATTTGACGACCACTACTCAGCTCAATTCTCAAAAAGTCGGCGAGACGCGCTCGAAACAGCAAAACGACCGCAATGATCCGGTGGAAGTTGAATTGGACAAGATTTTCCAGAAAGTGATCGACGAATCTTTTGCCGCTTCGGCGTTGCCGCAGAACCTGAACGAAGAGAATGTGTCGCGGCAGGTTGAGCGATTGATCGAGAACAAAAAACGCAATCCCTGGTTATCCGCAATTGAAATCGTCGGATACGTGCGAGCCGGCTTTCTCCGCGAAAGCGAAGCTCAGGATGCACTCATTCAATTGTTAGGGGACGAATCCCGTGTTTTGATTTCGGGAAGCGTTCGAGACAGAAAAGCATATCTGGAAGAACATCTCGTTCAGGCTGCGGCTTCCAAGACGTCACCCAGTGGTTCTGATTTCCGCTAAGGGATGAAGATCCTCTGACCGAGGGCAGTGAACGGCGGCCAGGTCATGGGCCGACGATCGGTTTGGACTGTTCATGCTCAAACAAGGCCGCCAACGAGTTTTGGAAGTTCTGGCGGTGTGGGTGGTGTTCATCGCCTATGCTGGCCAACCGGCGCCGGATGTCAACGAATCGCATTATTTGACCAAAGCGCGGAGTTTCTGGGATCCGGAAGCGTGCGCTGGCGACCTGTTCCTCGGTTCCGAGAACACGCATTGGCTGTTCTATGCGCTGACCGGTTGGTTGACCCGATTCTGCCCTTTGACCGTTTATGCTTGGATAGGAAGGCTGGTGACATGGTTGTTGTTGGCAGTCGCTT
>JACTND010000015.1 GCA_014584305.1 Planctomycetota bacterium
GTTGACCGCTTTCGGTGGGAGCGCCGGTTGCTTCGGCAGGCTTCTCTTCGGGAGTTTCCTTCTTAACAAAAATTGGCGTCCAGTTTTGCCCGCCGTCGCGCGTGACCCAAACCGCACCATCATTGGTGCCCACATAAATCACTCCGGCTTGAAGCGGCGATTCCGCTAATGCGCTTCCCGCGCCTTTGTTCGTGTTGGTGATCTCTGGCGAAATGGCTTGCATCGCATCGCCCTTGGTGTACGAACGAAAGACGTAGTTTCCGGCTGAATAGAAGATGCGTGAATTGTGCGGCGACAAGATGAAGGGTGTCTTCCAATCGAATCGGTAACTCACACCACGCTGCTGCTGAGGTCGAATTCCGCCGCGTTCACCAGTCCGCAAATTGAGCCGCCCCATCCCGCCGTTCTGGCTTTCATAATAGATTTGATCGGGATCATCGGGATCGGCTAATGTGATGAAGCCGTCACCACCACCGACACTGAACCAGTCGGTATTTACCGGACCATTGCCATTCCCGACACGGTTTGGACCTCCCCAACTTCCGTTGTCTTGGAGACCACCGTAAACACGATAGTTGCGGCGCGTATCGACGCCAACATGGTAAAATTGCCCGATCGCTATATGGGATAGATGATCCCAACTTGCCATTCGATCATGCGTGACATAGACACCGCCATCGTTGCCGATGATCATGTGGCGCGTGTCTTGGGGATCGATCCACAGCGCATGAAAATCGACGTGGATTCCACTTGTGACCCCGTCGGCGCGATACGTCGCGCCGCCGTCAAAGGAACGGTACAGCGACGTACCCAAACAATACATGCGACTATTGTCAGTCGGATCGACGCGGATTTGACTGTAGTACATTGGCCGCGGATTCAACGAGTTGATCCGTTCCCAGGAATCGCCGCCGTCCGCGGATCGATAAATGCCTCCGTATTCGAACCCCTTGGGGCCCTGCTGGTCTTGAACATTTTCAGCTTGTCCACCCAGCGTGCCTGTAAAAGGATTGCGGCCTCCCGCCCCCTGCGGGCGGGCGGCTAACGTTATTTCGATATCTTGCGGTTCGCGATTGCGGATGATTTTCCATTTGGTGACGTCGCCGATCGCCCGGTCCCGCGTCATTTGGATCAGTTGCTCGTATTTGGTAACCAGTTGGTCATCGACCATTAAAACGATGTCTCCTGATTGAATCCCTGCAGTCGCAGCCGACGCATTTCGGGTGACGTCGGTAATTTTCGCGCCGACTTCCGCATCTTCGCCCGTAATGCCCAAGAAAGGCACTTCGGTTGGCTGTTGACCGATTTTCTCCGTTTCAATGATCGCATAAATGAACTTTGGATCCGCGCGATAGTACTCTAAGCCGACGCGACCCAAATTGACTGTGGGCAAACCTTGCGACAGTTTTTCAAACGATTGGCCGCCGTCTCGCGTGCGATAAATCGCTGAGCCAGGACCATACTTTTTGACCGGGTCATTGCCGTCAAATCCGTCGCGTAGCCGCTCGTAAGTCGCCACAATCAACTCGTCTGGATTCTGGGGATTCATTTGCACATCGATCACGCCCGTTTGATCGTTGACAAACAATACCCGTTGCCAGGTATTCCCGCCGTCGGTCGTCTTATACAAACCTCTTTCCTCGTTAGGACCCCATAATCGACCAAGCGCTCCGACGTAAACGATGTTCGGATCCGTGGGATGGATCGAGATGCGACCGATTTGAAACGAACGACGCAACCCCATGTTCTTCCAGGTTTTGCCGCCGTCCGTGGATTTGTAAACGCCGTCTCCCCACGAAACGCTGTTGCGCGGATTCGCTTCGCCGGTACCTACCCAAACAATGTTTGCGTCGGACTGCGAAACCTGCACATCGCCGATGGAGACCGTTGGTTGATCATCGAACTGATGAACAAAAGTCATGCCGTTATTGGTCGTTTTTATAAGACCTCCCGACGCAGTAGCGGCCCACCACACGTACGGGTCCTTTTCATAAACTGCAATTGCGGTAATGCGTCCCGACATGTTGGCCGGACCAATTGACCGCCAACGAACTTGCCCTGTCCAGCCTTCCGGCAAACTCGGAGCGTCCTGCCCCCAAAGTCCGACAGACGTACAAACTGTCAACAATCCAACGGCGGCCGTTATCAATCGCAATCGCTTCATAAAACTCATGTTGACCATCCCAGACTTTCTAACATCGAATGTGGTGACGCAGCAAATCGACCCGACTTGCCACCGGAAACGCACGAACACGGCGTCGCGTTAGACCACCCGCATTGGTCCAGCTCTACCTCCACTGCTCCACGTGCACTATCTGTCAGCATAGTTAAAGTCCACTTCAATTTGAATCCTCGCCGATGAATTTGCCGGGTTTTATTGAAAGACTAGTTCGGCTAAATTCTAGGAGCGGCGGGAAATATCGGTCGAGGGCAATGTGCGGGCGCAGGCGGTTGATCTGTGCCGAGAAGGCCCGATTAAGTTTTGGATTGCAGTCGTACAATGGCGCCACCATTCAGCCGTCTCTCTCGCAAGCTCCATCGATGGGGCGCAATCATAGTCCTTGTCCCCTTGGGGCTCGTAGTCGTCAGTGGATTGTTGCTGCAAGTGAAAAAGCAGGTTCCTTGGGTCCAACCTCCAACACAACGGGGAACTGGCAATACCCCGACCATCGAATTTTCGCGAATCTTGGAGATCGCTCGCAGCGTCCCAGAAGCTGCAGTCGAAACCTGGGATGATTTCGAACGTATTGACGTGCAACCGAAAAGGCAACTAGCAAAGTTGATTTGTCGTTCTCGGTGGGAAATTCAAATTATACGCTGGTACATTTCGCTGCATGACTGAATTGGCTGGCAAACACATCGTGCTCGGGCTGTCGGGCGGCATTGCCTGCTACAAGGCCGCCGACTTCGTCCGCGCCCTGCAC
>JACTND010000281.1 GCA_014584305.1 Planctomycetota bacterium
AACGCCGACAAATACTCGCCTTGCGGGACGCAAATCCCCGTGCAATTCGTGAAAAAAAAGTTGGCAATCCACACATCGCCGGTTAGATCGCGCGAATAGAACGAACTCTCATCGGATCGGGTCAAAAAGAACTCGCGAATCCAAGGTACGGATTTCCAATCCATGGGCGGCTTACCGGCCAAGACGTTCCGCGTGTCAAACGATCGGTCCCAGGGAACAGCCGTTTCCTGCGCGGCTTCTCGGGCCACGCGCACAAACCGCTTCATATCCCAAGCATCGTCCCAGACAAAGCGGTCCCGCCACCGCCCCCATTTGTCCACCAGCAAGATATTGTCGGTATGGTTCTCTTTGTCGATCACTTCCACCCGAAATACGTGCTCACCCAATTCCTTGATACGGTGCATCGGCCCCGTCAGAAAAAACCACCGCGGTGGCTGAGCGGCAAAATCGGCTGCGTAGCGGTGCAAGACATCCGGCGTATCGTTGTCGGGATCGACCGTGATGGACAAAAAACTAATCTCGACACCCGACAGTTGTTCATTCAATCGCTGGACCTGCCGATTCAAGTCACGGCAAATACTTGGGCAGGTCGCGAAGAAAAAACAAACCGCGTAAACCCGTCCATCCAATTGTTCCGATCCAAAGTCCGCTCCTGTCTGGTCCGTCAACTGAAAACGAGGAACGTCGGGCAAGTGTTTCCAAGGCACATTTTCAAAAACTCGTCCGACGACCAGCGGCGGCGGAACCTCCCACGAACGCAACCAAATTGCCAACAACATGACGCCGACCAGAATCCACAGAGCAATCGGGATAACGCGACGCATATCTTCTATACTCCCTTCGATCGAGCCGAAGACGAATCCGACTCGATTCGCTCCGGCTTTCGTCGATTAAAAATAAAACAGGACCCACAATCCGATCCAAACCACATCGACAAAGTACCAATACAGTCGGATATTCCCCAATGCCGCGGCCGAGCCGGAACCCGTGCGGCGAGGCCAACAAACGAGCATCGCCAACCCACCGCCGATGACGTGCACAGCATGGCAACCCGCTAAGAGCAAGTAAAGACTAGCCCAGGTTTGACCATTGGGAATAACCATTGGCAACCGCCAACCAAGCCGGTGATTCAATCCCTCGTACCAATTCGGTTCCGTCCGCTCCAACAGTGCCACACGGTCGCGAAGCGGATCGAGCCGCGCTTTGGCTTGCGCCATGTTTTGCCCTAGGTTTGTCGCCCGACCAGCCAAAACGTTCATTCGCTGGCGATCTTCAACAGCAAGTGGCGATGTCTCTTCAGCCGCGCGGAGGGTTCCCAATTCCGTTTGGATGATTTCCCATTCCTGTTGATGTGCGGCATAGTGTTCCAGCCGCTCCGCAAGCAGTATGCGCAGTGCGGCAAGTTCTGTCGCCAAGCCTTCTATCGGCAACCCGTGGCTGGGATATATCAGTGCCGCCGTATTCGTCAACGATTGGTGGGCGGCATCGGAATCCGCTTCCTGACCAATAAACTGCCCGGTCCAATCGACCAGGCCGCCATGCGCCAGTGGCAACCAATCGCTGGTATCGTTGATTCCAAGAGGCGACTCCCCTGCTCCGCTGTCCGCACGGATCGCATGCTGTTCTCGAAAAGTACGCCGCAAATGCGACAAATAGTGCAAATCCGCCCGATCATGAATTAACGTGGGTCCTCCCCAATTGAATATCCCATGTCGCCATTTATCGAAGAACTCCCAGCTCTTGAACGACAAGAACAGCGCAACCAGCAGCAACGTGGCGATTAACCAGATGCGGGCAGCGCCTAACCCGCCGCGCAAACAATACCCAACCGTGCGATGCAAGGTCCAACTAGACGCCAGCAAAACGCAGGTATTGATTAATCCAATCCACCATTGGACGCGCATCTCGGCTGCGGTTGGCCAATCGGCAACACTCATTCGAAAAATCGCATACGAGCTGAGGAGCGCCGCGAACAGCATGACTTCCGTGGACAAGAACAACCACATCGCCACACGACCATTGGCGATCGGCAGGGCGCGTTCCACGCGCCAATCGTGCGAAAAGGTGGTTTCCGTCATCGCCATCAACTGCGGCAAAACACGACCATCAACACCATGTACAACGGCAAATGGATCACTGACACGCGCAACAAGCGCCGCGCGGATCGATCATCGCGCGTTCTAGCGAATCGCACGGATTCCACGAAATAATAGGCCCCGACGACTGTAGCCAGCGCCGCGAACCAGCACATCGCTGTAGTAGAAGTCATTCCAAATATTGCCATCAGGCTCGCCAACCAAGTCACCACGGAGAGAGCGACCGCTTTGCGACCGGCGCTCCGCCCTGTCGGTTCGACGACCGTCAACATCTGCAAACCGCCGTCCCGATACTGGTCGCGGTAGAGCCAAGCGATTGCCATAAAGTGCGGGAACTGCCAGAAGACCAGCACCAAAAACAGCGCCAACGAAAACCAGTTCAACGATTCCGTGGTGGCTAAGCTGCCAGCCACCACCGGCAACGCTCCGGCCACGGCACCGATTTCCGTATTCAGCCAGGTGCGCGTTTTTAGGGGCGTGTAAACAAAGACGTACAACCACCAAGTTGCAGCTGCACACACCACGGTCGGCCAAGCCAACGTCGTCGCCAAGTATCCGATGCCGACACCAAAGCAGATTGCGGCGAACATTGCCACGTCGCGGGCGCGTAATCGCCGGTCGGGCAACGGTCGTTTCGCGGTGCGGGGCATCAGGAAATCGGTGTAGCGCTCCAAATACATGTTCGCGGCGTTGCCGCTGGCGGCCACCAAGAACATCCCCAACGCGACATGCCACAACAACCAAAGGTCGGGCCGCCCATCGGCGGCGACAAATCCCGACACGACGATGGTCACCAGCACCATGATCGAGATCCGCGGTTTGGTCAGC
>JACTND010000229.1 GCA_014584305.1 Planctomycetota bacterium
TGATGTTTTGTTGGATATTAGCTTCACCCAATAAAACACGCATCAACTCGGTTTGGTTTCTTTTTTTATCCGCAGACTTTGTGAGAAATGAGGGCTAGTTGTTTTGGCTTTCGCAGCTCGAACCGCGCTGGCTGGCGGAGATGGACCACATGCGGAAACGACTGTATTTATTGGCGATGGTCGCGTTGATCATCCTCGCCGGCAACGCCCCGCTTGGCTTCAGTCAGGATCCTCGCCAACCAACTATTTTTGAGTGGACGTTCAGTCCCTGGGAATCCGCGGACATCGATCGCGAGTCGATCGTCACCGACCGCCCCGATTTCACGGAGGCCAGTGCCACCGTCGGTCTGCGAACAACGCAAATCGAGTTCGGTTACACCTACTCCAAAGACTCAAACAGTACGGGCCGTACCACGCGGCACTCATGGGGCGAGCCACTGCTGCGTATTGGCGTGTTGGCAGATTGGTTCGAGTTGCGGGCGGCAGCCTTCCCCGCCAGACTACAGTCCAATCAAGGTGCCGGGCCCACACGCGTTTCCGGATGGGAAGACTTGTACATCGGCTGCAAGTTGGGGCTGACACCGCAAAGCGGTTGGCTGCCCGAGATGTGTCTGATCCCGCAGATGACGGTGCCCACTGGCGGTTCGGCCTTTACCAATGATCGCTCCTTGGCCGGCGTCAATTGGTGCTACGGCTGGGACGTCAACGATCACTGGGCCATTGGGGCGAGCACCCAATTCAACCGATCGCTCGATGACAGCGGGGAAATCTATACCGAGTGGGCACAATCGATCACACTCGTCCGGACTTGGACAGAGAGCTTGTCGAGCTACACTGAGTGGTTTGGAATCTTTCCGGACGGCGGCCAAACAGCCACGGTTCAACATTATTTTAATGGTGGGTTTGCCTATTTACTCTCACCGGACGTGCAGTGGGATATCCGCGCCGGTGTGGGGTTAAGCGAAGCCTCCGATGATTTTTTTGTGGGTACAGGTCTGTCGATTCGTTATCGATGACAACCACCACCCGACCGGCTACCACAAATGCCACGTAGCCGTGCCCATCACGTAAACACCCAGCAAAAAATTAGTCACTGCGTGGGCCAACACACAATCCCAAAATCTGCCTGTCCATTTCATCATCGCATGGACCAGACCAAACCAAACGATGGCGGCAAGGGCTTCTTGAGGATGAGTCAGAACTGCATAAGCCATCAACGCCCAGAAACTGTACCAACCCACTCGCGTCAACGGTACCTGTTCCCAGTCATCGCTGTCGTGAACCCAACGGATCAACCAGCCGCGCACGAACAGCTCCTCGGCCAGCGGGATGATCAACGCCAACACACTGAAGCGAAAAAACAAGAACGCCGAAAACCAGGCGTCGCTGGCAAACTCGGCGTATGGGTTGAATCCCGGCCGGGAAGGGAGTAGGAACCCCCATCCGAAAGCGTCGAGAACGCGGTGTTCGAGTTGCCCAGCGCACAATCCTACCCACAGGAGGACACCGACCACGCCGACCAGGATGCCGACAGGAGAGATCCGCCAGGGAAAATGCCGAAGATACTCCGGCATCCACGCTACCAAGAACAAGGCGCCGACCACGGTTTGCGCAACAACGGAGGCCACGAGCCACCGATTGTCACCGATCTGCTCATCCGACGAGGTCGGAAAAAGCATGGGCAAAGCCAACACGGCCAACAGGGGAACCAGAAATGGCCAGGGATTGGGATTGGCGGTGTTGGTCATCATCGCAGGGGGCGTCGATTATGCGTTCATCCTGACGTTTCACTGCCGAGTCGAATTCTGCCACATTGGGCAGACAGACCGTCCAGTCTCACGCCGCTCTGTCGGTTTTCAATGTTTCGCTGTTGAGTCAGCGGTCTCCACAGGTCGTGAGCAATAACAGCTACCCCACAGCCAACGGCGGTATAATGTTGCATGATAATCAATGGGGCGCAATCTGGAACGTGTTGACGAGAGGGATCGATGAAACCTTGGATAATCGTAGCGATCTGTGGGGTTGTAGTGGCGGCGGCGGATGCGCGAGCCCAAAATCAGCCAACCGATGAACACTTGCGCGCGGCGCGACTCCAGCTCGTGGAACGCGACATCGCTGGAGCCGGTGTGAAGAACCCGCGCGTCTTGCAAGCCATGCGCGATACCCTGCGCCATGAGTTCATTCCGAAAAACATGTGGCCTCAAGCGTATCTGGATGCCGGGCTCCCGATTGGCGACCGGCAGACGATCAGCTCACCGTTTATCGTGGCATTCATGACCGAGGCGATCGATCCGCAGCCGACCGATCGTGTGCTGGAAATCGGGACTGGGAGCGGTTACCAGGCGGCCATCCTCAGTCCGCTGGTCGCCGAAGTTTATACCATCGAAATCGTCGAGGCGTTGGGCTTGCGCGCGAAACGCACGTTGGAGCGACTCAAGTATCGCAATGTGCAAGTCAAGATCGGCGACGGATACCTGGGATGGGAAGAGCATGCACCGTTCGACAAGATCATCGTTACCTGCTCACCGGAAGACGTCCCGCAACCGCTGATCGATCAATTGGCGGAGGGAGGGTTGATGGTCATCCCCGTAGGCGAGCGTCATCAGCAGACGCTCCATCTGTTCCGCAAATCTGATGGCGAATTGGTAACGCTCGATTCGCGCCCCACATTGTTTGTACCCATGACCGGCGCTGCCGAGGACCAACGCCAGGTGCTGCCCGATCCCAGCAATCCACGGCTGCTGAACGGCGACTTCGAATCCGATTCCGAAAAAGAAGGCATAATTACGGGATGGTATTACGAGCGGATGGTCGAGCGGCAGCAAGATCCTTCGGCCCCCTCCGGCGATTACGTCGCGACGTTTCGGAACACAGTTCCCGGTCAGCGGGCGCATTTGATGCAAGGGCTCGCGCTGGACGGTCGCCTGGTGTCCCGTATCGATCTGAGTGCGATGGTCCGCTTTGAGAGCGTCGCCCAAGGGGCCGACCGCCACGATTTGCCCGTCGTGGCTATCACGTTTTACGACCAACAGCGGCGCGAAGTTGCCACCGAGTTCCTGGGACCGTTTCAAGGCAACGGGAGTTGGCGCCAATACACAAAGCGGATCAGCGTCCCGGTTGGGTCGCGGGAAGCCATCGTGCGGATCGGCTTGTTCGGCGCCACAGGGACCATTTCTTTTGACAATGTCGTAGTGAGCAAGGTGAATTGAGCTGCGCCGAGCTGACGCCTCTTGACGTTGCGCATTTCCATTCGATAGGCACGGAAATGACCCTCCAGGAGGCTTCTCGCGCTCGGCCATCGCCCGGTACTCGCAATCGTACTCAAATCGGTATGATCGAGTACGGGCACCTTTGCCTTGAGCACGGGCACGAGTCCGATGAACGATCACCGCGCGGCAACTACGTGGTCGCACAACGGCTCCCGCGTAAATGTAACACCTGCGCAACAGGCGTTCGACCGGTGCGGCGCATTCCTATAAAATGACGTCCAATCGGTTCGTTTTGTAGTGACGAGAACTTTACCCATAGGAGATTCCCATGAGTACCATCCATCAACTATTGGCGACGGTTTGGATGACCTGCGCTGCATTGGTCATCGTGTGTACGTCCGCGCCGCGCGCTGCGGCGGACGAGCCATTGCCGACGATTTCCGTCAGCGGCACGGCCAAAGTACTGGTAGCCCCCGATCAGGCGATTCTGCAGGCGTCCGTTGTTTCCCGTTTTGCAACATTGGAAGATGCCGTGATGGATAATCATCAGGCCATCGAGCGCGTGCTGACATTCCTCCGTGATTCGGGAGTCGAGTCCAAACACATTCGTACGGCGCGCATCGCCATCGCGCCGATTTGGTTGACTCGCGACGGTCGGTATGCGACGATTGCAAATTCCGCTGGCGCAGATGAGTCCGCCCTTCGAAATATTCAACCAATCGGCTATACGGCTTCGCGCCAATTTCAAATTACGATCGTCGACTTAGAGAAATTTGAAACCCTGTATGAAGGCTTGCTGAAGAACGGGGTTAACGACGTCAGCAGCTTGGAGTTTATCTCGACCGAACTCCGCCAACATCGGGACGAAGCCCGTTTGCAAGCGGTCCGCGCAGCGCGGGAGAAGGCCGTAGCCATGGCCGAGGAATTGGGCGCCTCAGTGGTGGGAGTCAAGTCGATTGTCGAGGCCGGGCCAACGTCCAGCTCGCGCGCGCAAAATGTCTTGACCAATGCGTTCGTCGAAACCGAGGGAGGCCAGTCGCTGGCCGCCGGCCAGATGGAGATTTCCGCCACAGTCAACGTGGTGTTCTATTTGGAAAACGGCGCATCCGAGGTCCAACGCCGTGCGGATCAACCATAGGATTACCACCAGCGCGTGGCATTGCGGCGTGCTATTGGCGCGGATAGTTTCCAGGAGGCGCGCGGTCTTGGGGCGTTACACCCTGAACCGTCCCCGCAGGGACGTCGCGCGGATCGCCTTCCGGCTGGAGTCCGGCCAATAGGGCGGCCATTGCCGCGCGGTGGGAGAAATCGATCGATTCGGCTAAAATTCGCGCCGATTCTTGCGGCGCGTGAAAACCGCGCGAGTTCTCGGAGAACACGAAATCCAAGCGCCATTGAGCTTGGCGATGCAGCTTTCGCGCGGCAGCCAATTGTTCATCCGTCGCGCCGGCGCGGAGCGCGTCCGCCAAGTGGTCGATCATGCTGGATAATGCATCGGCGGCACGTCCGATCAACGCCTCCGTCCGGTCTTGAATCAAATGGGCTCGTTCGAGCAGCTCCGTCTCGGAAACGCGATGACAGGTTTGACACGACGCCGCAACATCCAGCAAAGGGCTGCGGACGTGATGATCCGAGACTTTCATGGCCCCCACGCGCCGGTAGGGCATGTGGCAGTCGGCACAGGCCACACCGGCCCGCGCGTGAACGCCCTGCGACCACAACTCGAATTCCGGATGTTGGGCTTTCAGCATCGGGGCTCCGGTAATTTCGTGCTTCCAATCGCTGAAGCCAATGTCGTCGTAATAGGCTTCGATCTCGTCTACCTTCAAACCGCGATGCCACGGATAGACCAATTGCTTGTCGGGTGGCGCAAAGTAGTACTCGACATGGCATTGCGCGCAAATGTACGAACGCATTTCGTGCCGCGTGGCGTCGCGGTTGACGTCGTAATCTTCGATTCCCTGTTGCGCTTTCCAATCTCGAATCCCTTGGGCAAACGCGGGCCGCGTGATCCGCAACCGCATAGTCTGGGGATCGTGACAATCGACGCAACTGATGGGATGATCGATCAACTTGACGCCGTGGGCATCTTTCAAATTCCGCGCGTCGTTCCAACTCATCGCATTGACCTGGCGAAAGCCTTCCTGGGCGTCGCCGCGGCCGACATAGTTATAGGCGTTGACTACCGAAGAATGGCAATGCAAACAGGAGCCAGGTTGCGGTCGCTGCGCGACGCGTTCGGTGTGGTCCTGATCCCAGAGCATATAAGCATGTCCGCGCGCTTCGCGATAGTCCAAGGCGAAGGCAAACCCGGCCCACATTTTACGCAACCACGGATAGCTATCGAGCTTTTGTTCCGGAATAGCGTCGCTCCCACCATAGCGCGTCCGCTCATGATCCACCGTCCGCAGGTAGCTGTCGTATTGATGTGGCCAATTGACGCCCCACACCGCAGTATCGACGGTCATTTCCGTGACTTCCATCAGCCGCTGAAAAGGGGCGCGCGCTTCCTGTTTGCGCGTAAAAATGTTGACCAGTAGCGCCAGTACGCCGACGGTAACGACCGCACCGGCCGCCATCGCCGATACGTAAAACATGGCGCCGCGCGTGCCCTGTGTTCGTTTCGTTGTCTCCGTCATGGAATTCCTCTTCAAATAAACGTTGTCAGTCCGACGGAGTTACACTCCCATCCACCATGTCCGATCAAAGTGGTTGAGATCACGATCCCAAGCCAATCCGTTATCTGGGCCGCGTCGTATGCCCAACGGCACTGTGGCATTGCAAACACGAAATCTCATCTCCCGGTCGCGCCGCCGTATGAAACGACTCCATTTGCGACGCTAACTCACCGTGACAATAACGACAATTGTGTTCGAGGATTCTCATGTTCCGTGGTTTGATTTGAATCGGCTCGTGAAAGTCCTGAAAGGTAAAGGCCCAAGAATGAAAAAAACCGTTGTCCGCCTTGGCAATCAGTCCGTGAAAAAAGTCATGCGGCAGGTGGCAGTCCGCGCACGTTGCCACTGCGTGGTGGCTGCTTTTCAGCCAAGTGTCATAGTGCGGCTGCATGACGTGACAATTGATACAACTGGCCGGATCCTTGCTAAAGTATGAATGGCCGTGAGCGTAATGGAACGTGTAACCGCCGGCACCCAGGGCAGCTCCGATGAGTAGCGCCGACGCCAAACTTAAATACTGAATCCGTTTGCTCTTCATATGCCAACGCGGGCCGAATCGCCGGTTTCAAAGACATCCGCCGTGGATGTTATCAACAATTCGATGACGATCGTCAATGATAGAAACCGGTGTTTCCAATCCGCGCTGCTGCCGTTGGACGGTATCACACGAAAGTCCGTTGGACAAACCGATAACTGCGATTTTTGGCACGGTTACTGATACTACCGGGCAATCGGTTTTGCATTTTCATGTGGCCGCGGCTAGAATGACTATTAGTGGCGACTTGGTCATGTCCCAATGGGCGGGCGGTCCGGCAATTATGGTGCGTCTGAGCGTTTACTCGCGATGCTTGTTGATCGGCGTCTTGGCGCTGCCTACGTGGCAGTTCCAACGTCCGAGTTGCTCACCGCCATTCGAGCGATGTAATCCAGCCGCAGCAAATTGTTGTTGCACACGGCTGTTGCCATTGCAGCCATCGAGTTGTACCGCTCCCGCCGAATCGCCGACCGTCCTCCGCTGTTGCCAGCAAAAGCGCGCTACAGAATCGGAAATCCGTCCTTCGATGAGCGACCCGACGAGCGGATCGGTGTGCGGATGTGGGTGTTCGTCACGCGAGGAACCGGCGGCCCCCTCGGCGCCCTCCCGTCGACCGGTGAACGATCCAGTACAAGCCACCATGGTGGCTCCAGAGACGGTGGCCCATGACCCGACGCCGCTCCACCGCTGGACGGGACTATCCCATTCCGCTCGCTATGAATTTTTGACGGCCAATGGCCGTCAAGCGCTGCTCGGTTGTTGGCGCAATTGACACTTCTTACGCTACCGGTGCGCGCCGAATGCGTCTGGTAGCCCCGTCCTATTCGCTGAATAGGACCGTGATCCCGCCCGAAATGGTCGACGTCGCTGTTCAGACTGAATCGTCCCGCGCGTCCGATGGGCCAGGTCGGGTCCCATGGTTCCTATTTGCCAGTTCCATTACCGCGCGACCTCATTGTTGAGATCCTGCGCATCAATAAAGTCACCTGATGCTGAGTGAACAAGTTATGAACAATTCGGAAGCAGTACAATCAACGACTGACGCATCAGTCGCCGCGCAGCGGCCGCCCGTTGAAAAACGCCGCCAGCAATCACCCTGGTGGGATGTCATCCTTTGGCCGATCGTCGGTTTGACGATCGCATCCATCGTTTTCTTCGCCATCGGTTGGGCACAACGCGCTGGATGGATTGCGGACGATCAGTCGTTGGCGAAGGATGCGGCGGCTGGAGACTCCGCGGTCCGCTACATTTGCCCGATGATGTGTGTGGCACCCACGAGTGCGCCCGGCCGCTGTCCGGTCTGCGATATGGAGTTGGTTGAAGCGACTACGGGGCCCGCCTATATCGACCCGGCGACGCGCCGTGTCCTCAATATCCAGACTGCCCGCGTCGCAGAGCGCCATGTGGTGCGCACGATCCGTTCGGTTGGCGAAATTGGATATGACGAGAGCAAACTCAAGACGCTCTCGGCCTATGTCGATGGCCGAGTCGAGAAACTGTATGCCAACTACACGGGAATCGACGTCCAGCACGGGGATCGTCTGGCGCTCGTTTATTCCCCGCGCTTGTATGCCAGTCAAATCGAGCTGCTCTTGGCGCGGCGCGCCGACAATGACCAACGCCTATCGGCGGAAGGCCAGGCAGCGCGCGGTGAACATTATCGCAGCGCCCGCCGCCGTTTGATCGAATTGGGGATGACCGAGGACCAAATTGTCGAACTCGAACTGGCGGGCGAAGCCCATAGTCGGATGCACCTGGTCGCGCCGATGTCCGGAACCGTCATTGAACGACTGGCCGCCGAAGGCCAATACATCAAAGAAGGCGAGCCAATTTATCGCCTGGCCGATTTGTCAACGGTATGGCTTGTGCTGCGGATGTTTCCCGAAGACGCGGCACTGGTCCAACTGGGCCAGCGGGTCATCGCCGAAGTCCAATCGCTACCTGGCCGCCAATTCGAGGGGCGCGTCGATTTTATTTTCCCGGATGTCGATCCGGTGTCGCGCACGGTCGCGGTTCGCGTGGCGATGGAGAACGCGCACCGTCTGTTGCGCGTGGGTGATTTTTCCCGAGCCCAGGTTGAAGTGCCAGTCCACGCCACAGATGATCCAGCCGCGCCAGCGCTGGTCGTCCCCCGCGACGCCGTGTTGATGGCGGGAGACCACAGCGTGGTCTATGTCGAAACCGAGCCGGGACGATTCGAGTTGCGGCGCGTTGCCGTGGGGCCCGTCGCGAACCGGGAGATCGTGGTTCTCGATGGACTTCGAGCCGGCGACGTCGTGGCCACGCGGGGCAACTTCTTGATCGACTCGCAGATGCAATTGGCTGGCAATCCTTCGCTGGTCGATCCGTCCCGCGCTGCAGCGCCAACGCTGGACGAGTCGATGACTGACGATGTGCTGGCGGCCCTGGCTTTGCTCTCCCAGGACGACCGTCAGTTGGCGATCCAGCAACGTCTGTGCGTCGTCGCGGGCATGCCGCTCGGCTCGATGGGAACGCCGATCAAAGTGGACGTCACTGGACAATCGGTCTTTATCTGCTGCGAAGGCTGCCGAAAGCGTCTGTTGGCCGATCCCCAACAATATCTAAACAAATTGAAGCAACTCATTGACACGCAGCGGAACCAACCGGCGTTGCCGAATAACTTGCCCGACCCCCATCGAGGACATCAACCATGATTCGTCAGATTATCGATTTTAGCGTCCGCGAACGACTGCTCGTCGCGCTGGCGATTGTCGTCGCGATCGGCTACGGATGGTACGCGACGACCCAAGTGCCGATCGACGCCATCCCCAACGTTGGCGAGAACCAGGTGATTGTCCTGACCGATTGGCCCGGCCGCTCGCCGAAGGATGTCGAGAATCAATTGACTTACCCCATCTCGGTCGCCTTGCAAACCGTGCCCGGCGCCCGCAGTGTGCGCGGCAAGAGCATGTTCGGTTTCAGCTTTGTCCAGGTCACCTTTGCCGATGGAACCGATTTTTATTGGGCCCGTTCGCGCGTGGCGGAACGGCTCACATCCATCACCGGCAACTTGCCACCCGGTGTCACTCCATCCTTGGCACCGGACGCGACGGCACTAGGACAGATTTTCTATTACGCGTTGCAAGCGCCGCCGGCTGTCGATCTCGCCGAGTTGCGTTCGAAACAAGACTACTTCATCAAGTATGCCCTGCAATCGGTCGAGGGCGTGGCCGAAGTCGCGTCGATTGGAGGATACGTTAAGCAGTACCAGGTCGACATCGATCCCGACAAGCTGCGTTACCATCGGCTCACGCTCAACCGCGTGCTGGCCGCCATCCGCGACGCCAACATCGATGTTGGCGCCAAAGTCGTCGATGACGGCGGTCTGGAGTTTTTGGTCCGCGGCAAAGGCTTTCTTGGCGCCGATCGGACGGAAGACGAAACCATCGAACAGATCAGCCAAACCGTGGTCGAAACGCGCGACGGCATTCCGATCCGCGTGCAGGACCTCGGCTGGGTGCAAGTCGGTCCCGCCTTGCGCACCGGGGCCTTGGATTTGAACGGACGTGAGGCCGTCGGTGGGATCGTAGTCATGCGGCATGGCGAGAATCCGCGCGCAGTCATCGAGCGCGTTCAACAGAAAATCGCAGCGCTGGAGGCAGAACTCGGCGGCATCCGCATCATCGGTGTCTATGATCGGACGCAATTGATCGACGAAACTATCGCTACGCTGTCGGACGCACTCGTCCAGGAGACCATGATTACCATCGCCGTGATGGTCCTGTTTCTGCTGCACGTGCGGGCTAGTTTGATCGTCGCGTTGACACTTCCGATGGCGGTGCTGATGTCGTTCATTGCCATGCGCATCTTCGGCGTGGATGCCAACATTATGTCGTTGGCCGGGATCGTGATCGCGATCGGGACGATGGTCGATATGGGGATTATCGTGCTGGAGAACGTGTACGACAAACTGGCCGAATGGGAAAGGAACGGATCGGAAAGCGGCGAGAAACGGCGCGTGGAGGTGATCCGCGAGTCGGCCCGAGAAGTGATTCCGGCAGTGGTCACGGCGGTCAGCACAACTATCGTCAGCTTTCTCCCGGTGTTCTTCTTGACCGGCCGCGACGGACGGTTGTTCACGCCTATGGCTTGGACCAAGACCTACGCGCTGGCAGCCAGCCTGATTGTCGCCGTGGTCGTTGTACCCATGCTCGCGCGTGTGTTGCTTCGCAGTAGTCGCTGGTCAGCGATCCCGACATTGGCAAGCGGCGCCGGACTCGCAGCCTTGTTCTCCGGTCTGGCCTTTTTTGTGTGGGGGCCGCACATCGAACAATGGACGGGATGGAACGCGGAGCTGTACACCGCTTCCGCCGCGCTGTTGGGATACTTCGCCGGTTGGTTGATCGGCCGCGAGCGGATTCGACCACTGGAAGAGAACCCCGTCAGCCGCGCCGTTCGGTGGCTGTACGCTGGTCGCTTGCGACTGGCGTTGAACCATAAGCGCATCATGTTAGTGTTTCCCGCCGCGCTGTTTGCCGTCGGTCTCGTGGCCTGGCTTGGTTGGCCGACCGTCTTGTGGCCCGTCGAGCGTTTCGCGCAGGTGTATGGGGCGCAACTCGACGATCTCCCCCCCTACCGCGCGTTCAAGCAGAGTTATCAAGGGCTGCAATCATCCGACTGGATTGCGCTGGACGAAGGGAGTTGGTTCTACATGCCCAGCCTGTATCCGGCGGCCACGTTTGGACAAACGCTCGAAATCTTGCAGAAACAAGATGTGTTGATCGGACAGATTCCGGAGGTCGCCCATGTTCTCGGCAAAATCGGCCGCGCGGAGTCGGCGCTGGACCCGGCCCCGGCCACGATGATCGAAACGTATGTGATGCTCAAGCCGCGATCCCAATGGCGACCCGGCAAAACGCCGCGCGCCATCTGGGACGAGATCAATGCCGTCGCCACTCTGCCCGGCGTCACGCCCGCATCGGCGCTGCAGCCGATCGAAGGGCGCGTCGTCATGTTGCAGGCCGGCATCCGCGCTACCATGGCCGTCCGCATTTACGGCGACACCCTCGAAGGGTTGGCCGCTGCGTCGTTGGCTACGGCCCAATACCTGAAAACGAACCCGCTGGTCCATGAAGGAACCGTCAGCCCTGACATTGTGTTGGGCAAACCGTACATCGAGTTCGAAGTCAACCGCGAGGAGTCCGCGCGGTACGGCATGTCCACCATGATGGTCAATGAAATCGTGGCCGCCGGGTTGGGGGGGATGGATGTGACAACGACATTCGAAGGCCGCCAACGGTACCCGGTCCAAGTCCGCTTTGACCGCGGCACTCGCGAAGAAGTTGATGCCTTGGGCAAAGTCAGCATCGTCACGTCGCTGGGAGGCGTCGTCCCCCTCGAACGCCTGGCCGACATCCGGACGACTTGGGGCCCGATGTCGATCAACAGCGAAGACGCGCGGCTCGTCGCCCATGTTCCCTTCATGCCCTCCGGCGCGGCGGGGCCAATCGAAACCGCACGAGGCGTCCTCGCCGACTTGCAAGCCGCGCGAGCGAACGGAAGTTTGGAATTTCCCTCCGGCAATTTCGAGTTACAAATGGTCGGTTCGTTCCAGAACCAGGTCGAATCGAATCGCCGCCTTATGTGGATCATTCCTTTGGTTGTCTTGATCAATCTCGTGTTGCACTATCTCCATTTTCGAGACCTTCCCTTATCGCTTGTCGTCTTCTCGGGCATCCCGGTTGCCGCCGCCGGGGGTATGATCGCCGTCGCTCTAACCGGAATTCCCATGAACACCGCCATGTGGATCGGGTTCATCGCGCTGTTCGGCTTGGCTGCCGACGACGGGATTGTGATGGCCACGTACATTCGGGACGTGTTGAGAACACGGACGGTAACGACCGCTGCCGAGATCCGCAGCGCGATTTATGAAGCTGGACTCAAACGGATTCGCCCCTGCGTGATGACCACGGTCACGACCTTGGTGGCGCTGGTGCCGATTCTGGTGTCGGATGGTCGCGGTGCCGACGTCGCGCGGGCCATGGCGATTCCCATCTTTGGCGGAATGTTAGTCGAGCCCTTCACGACCTTCGTCGTCCCCACGCTCTACAGTGCCTATCTTGAAAGGCGCAACTGCGGCGGGCGCACGACGGAATCTTTCACAACGTGAACGCGTGATTGCCGGTAACAACGAAATCGCTCCAGTGCATCCGATTGCTCGTCAGGAATCCCAGATCCCCTCGTACTCAGCATCGCGGTACTCGTGCTCGATTCATTCCTTAACGACGGCCTTCGTTCATGGAACTAGTCGAGCACGCGTTGATACGATCCGCTTCCATTCGGATTCACCATCGCGGTTGGCGTCATCTCCAGTAGCGTTTCATTAGCGTATTAACACATCGTGGGTCGAAACACATGCCAAAACAGAACTGCGTGTAATTTCAACAAATCGACTCTGTTATTGAGGCATTGTCCGCCGTTGCGCTTCGCAACCTTGACCGAGATCGATGGCGCCGCGCGCAACCATTGGCCGCGAGCCGATAGATTAAACCCGATAAACGATTATGAATGGCCGAAGAGGAACGCGAGGAATTCGATCGTGAGTCGATACGCGCCATGTCGTTCGTGGTGGAAAATTGGTTCCGCCTTTACGTTCCTTTCGAGTACGAGTACGGGTACCAATGCACTGAGTACGAGTCCGATTGTCCTGACGGACAATGAGATGATGCTGGGCAGGGAATTGCCTTTTGCAACAACTCCGCTTGCCTTGCCAAATCGAAAGCATGGGCCGCGACATTGGTCGCGGCCCATCGAGCAACGATAACCTAAACCTTAGCCTTGAGGTTTCATCTAACGTTGGAGTAAGACTCCGCTCATGATGGTCACTCCGTTGACGCGCGCGGAAACCGTGTCACCAGCGGCCAAGAGCGGGACGTTGTGACCAAGTCGAGAATCGATATCAATCGTTCCGCGGCCGAACGTGTCCACCGTGAACGATCCCAAAACGACTTGTCCGGATGCCGTGGAGGCCTGCACTTCCACGACTGTTCCGGCGGTTCCTTTTTCCAATTGGTAGTTGAATTTGATGCGGTCCGCCCGCTGCTCCCATTTCGCGGTGCCGCGCATGCCGTTAGCAGCCATCCGCGCTTCCAATCGGACACGATTCCCGCCCCCTTGCGCGTACGAATCCGAAGTTAAAGCAGTCGCTAACAGCGAACAAACCAAAACGGCGACGGAAAGACAGTTTTTGACCATATTCATGGCACATTACTCCTCAAGAAAACCATAGAACGCTTACCTTGATTCTTCCCCCCCATATGTTCCAGCAGTCGAGGTCGAATCATCACACACTCAAGATGTTGAGCAAGGAAACGAGCGGTCGTCCGCCACGGATTTAGAAACTTGCTTCGTAGGATGTGCACACGGTGCGCGCATGTTACGTCGCGGGCAAAGCCAGCCTTAGGAACGAGCCGCGCCCAAACCGCTCCCCACCGAGCTTGCTCGGTGGAAGCATGATTGGTCACTAGAGCCGTGCGTCGTGGGATGGGTTGCGGGCGAAGCGGTCCTTTGGCTCTTCTGCTTCAAAACTGAACGAATTCGGTAGAGCCAAAGCCAATGCGGAAAATTCCTGGCGGACCGCGAGGCCGATTGCTGCTCTTTAATTGGAAGTTCTCGACGATGATTTCCGTGCGGTACTGCTTCTGTCCGTCCTTGTCCCAGGAACGCGTCTGGATGCGCCCCTCAACGAAGATGGGACGGCCTTTCTTCATGTACTGGCCGATAAGGTCGGCCTGGCGTCCGAACGCGACGACGTTATGGAATTCGGTCGCCTCCTGCTTCTGGCCCTCGCGGTCCTTGTAGACGCGGTTGGTCGCTATCGAGAAATTAGCGACGTTCTGGCCCGAAGGAAGCGCACGCATTTCCGGGTCGCGAGTCAGGTTTCCGTACAAAAATGCCTTGTTGAGATACATTGTGCCAGGAATTAGCCACTAGGGTATAGCCGTTAGCATAGCAAATTCCACCCCAAAAGCCTAAGCCCTGGTGGCTGGGCTTAAGCCACTTCCTTGAGAGCTTCGTCAAGCTCGGCGTCCGAGACGCCCGCCTCGCTGTCTGCGGACTCGGGAGTGCGCGCGAGAAGCTCCTGCATCTCGGCACTGTGGCGCGCCTCCTCCTTGGTGGTCTGAGCCGCTTTCAAGGCCGCCCCGGCTTCAAGCTGGGCCTGGGCAAACACCAGCGGCACCGGCTGATCCCTTGTTCCTACAACGACTACAAACAGGCTTGCCAGGACGAATTGCCGGAACGGCTGATCTCCGCATTTAAACGATTTATTTAACCCCCGGGGCTACCCGGCATCCAGGAGTTTTTCCAACTGCATTCCCCTGGAACCTTTAATCAGGAAATGCGTATTTTCCCAGGTTTGCGCCTGGAACCACGATCGCAGCGCCTGAACATCCGGAAAAAATGGGATCCTTCGCGAAAGAGCAAACGCTTCGAATTCCTTTCCCACCAACAGGGTCTGATCAAAGGCCATTTCTTCTGCCAATGCTCCGATCCGGGCATGTTCTGCAGGCGCTTCTTCACCCAGCTCAAACATCGCTCCAAGAATAGCGACCTTCCGCCCCTCGCCCATAGCCGCAAAATTCCGGAGCGCGGCTTCCATGCTCGACGGGTTGGCATTATAGGCGTCCAGTATAATGGTGTTGCTGTTCCACGGGATGATTTGGGATCGGTTCATTTGCGGAACGTATCCCTCAATGGCCGCTTTGATCTTCAGGGAAGGCGCTTTAAAGTACCTGCCCAGGGCAATAGCGGTCATGAGATTGCCCAGGTTGTATCTGCCGATCAGTCTGGATTGGATTTCGACAAGCTGACCCGCTTCATCCAGAAAGGCTACTTTCAGGAAAGGTTGTTCAGCAAGCAGTTTGATTTCGATAGGACGGTTTTCCAGGGAAGGCGTATCGCTGAGCCCGTAGAAAATCCGCTTGGCGACTTTAGAGGATAAGTCTGCCAAGAAGGATTCCTCCTGGTTGACAAATGCCGTCCCTTTTCGTTCCGCAAGATAGCGGTACAACTCCGACTTACCTTTCTTCACGCCCTCCACTCCCCCAAACCCTTCGAGATGGGCTTTTCCGATATTGGTTACTAGCCCGTGAGTAGGTTCCGCAATCCGGCAGAGTGTTGCAATCTCACCCTGGGCATTAGCCCCCATCTCGACGACCGCCACCTCGGTGTCTTCGCTCATTGCCAAAAGGGTGAGGCATACCCCGATATGGTTGTTCAGATTGCCCCGGGTGAAATGGGGGATGTAGTGGGAGGCCAGAACAGAACTCACGAGCTCCTTGGTCGTCGTTTTTCCGTTGCTTCCGGTAATGCCGATCACCGGGATATGGAACTGCCTCCGGTGATGCCGGGCCAAATGTTGCAGGGAAATCAGGGCATCCTCCACCAAAATAAAAGGTAGGCCGGGGACGGCAACCGATGGATCGTCCACTACGGCATAAGCTGCCCCTTCTTGAATGGCTGTTGCCGCAAACCGGTTCCC
>JACTND010000053.1 GCA_014584305.1 Planctomycetota bacterium
GGGTTTCGGCTGAAGAAGTTGCTCGGTGCTACGAAGCTATGTGGGAGTTTCTTTTCGTCAACTCGCGAACGCTTGCAAGAGTTGGCTCAACAAAAGGGTCGACACCATTTAGACAACCTCGTGCCGATCCGATCGATAGTCTAGCGTTGTTCCGGCCAGATTATTGAAAATCGTGTCCTATCGATGGTATCACGAGGTTTGCAATTCGCGGTTTCGCGGACCAAGTGATCGCGAATCATGAATCTTCGACTTAGCACATCAATTGTTCGACCGCTTAGACGATTTCATTGTTAATTTGTCCTCCGTGCGTAGTCAAAAAGCCACAGATCAACTGGGCAAGTTTGCGATCGCTTCGAGGTTGTCGTATTGAACGCCTTGCAAACGATCCCGCTGATAAGAAACCTCCGGTTATTTCTTCTGTTTTTGTATTGTGGCAGCGAGGTTCGGCCTGATCGCGCAAGGTGATTGGGCCAAAAAAGGATTAAAGTCTCGATTTTTCTGAATTGCCCCAGCAACTGTGCGAAAACTGTACAAATAATTATGCCTGTCCTATTGGTTGGGGGTTGAGGTTATGGGGGGTGGGGGTTTGATGTACAATGGGGGGATTGGTGGCTGAATGGGAAATTCATGGAGAACTATGCGATGCGTTGCCGTGGCCATGTGTTAAACAGGCGGAATCTGTTGGCTGTGGGGGCTTTGGGTGGTTTATCGTTGGGAACGTTTTTACGAGTACAGGGTGCACAATCGGGTCGGAGGCCTGCCACGTTTGGGAAGGCCCAAAGCGTCATTTTTGTGTTTTTGCCTGGCGGTATGGCCCATCAGGAGTCGTTTGATCCGAAGCCCTACGCACCGTTGGAGTATCGTGGCCCTCTAGGGAGTATCGATACCGCCTTGGCGGGTGTCCGGTTTTGTGAACTCTTCCCCAGATTGGCAGGCATTGCCAACAAGTTGGTCATTTGTCGGAGCGTGACACATGGCGAGGCGGCCCATGAACGGGGTACGCATAACATGTTTACGGGGTACCGCCCCAGCCCGGCGCTCCAATACCCCAGTATGGGGAGTGTGGTATCGCATGAGTTTGGGCCGCGTAATGGATTGCCGCCCTATGTGTTGATCCCCAATTTACCGAATCCTTATGCGGGAACCGGTTATTTGAGCAGCGCTTACGCGGGTTTCAGCTTAGGTGCGGACCCAGCGCAACAAGATTTTCAAGTCCGCGATCTGGAATTGCCAAAGGAAGTCGATTTCAATCGTCTCGATCGGCGGCGTCGTTTGTTGGATTTGGTCAATGATCAGTTTCGTCGCGTTGAGAAGTCAGATGCTTTGGATGCGACCGACACATTTTATCAGCGCGCGTATGAGCTGATTAGTTCGGAGGACGCCCGTTTGGCGTTTGACATTTCCAAGGAAGCCGATGCCACGCGCGACGTCTATGGACGCAATCAAGCCGGCGCGCGGATGTTAATGGCTCGCCGCTTGGTTGAGGCGGGAGTCCGATTTGTCACGCTGACGTATGGTGGTTGGGACTTTCACGACAACATTAACGAGAACACACGGAACTCGGTTCCCGCACTGGATCAAGGATTGGCTGCTCTGATCGAGGACCTGGATCAGCGTGGTTTGTTGGACTCCACTTTGGTTTGTGTCGCCACGGAGTTTGGGCGCACACCGAAGATCAATGCCACGGCTGGGCGCGATCATTGGCCCAAGGTTTTCAGCATCGTCATGGCTGGCGGCGGTCTCAAGCGCGGGCTGGCGTATGGCACATCGGATGCCACGGCCAGCGAACCCGACGATCATCCGCTTTCAGTCGAGGATTGGGCAACCACGCTCTACCATTTGATTGGCATCGACGCCCGCAAGGAGTTGATGGCGCCGGGCAATCGGCCGATTGAGATCGTGGACAATGGCCACGTGGTTGAAGAGTTGCTGGCTTAACGCCGCGCTGGCTACCTGGCCAGAGGTGGATTTACCAGCGCCAATCGATCTGCGGAGCGCAGTTACAAGGATTTGCAAGCAATATGGTGTTCGAAACACAACGCTGGACCTTAAAGGCGATCGTGCTGGTGGCCGCCACAATTTTCCTGGAAAGTGTCCATTTTGCGGCCACTCCGCGGTTAACGTTAGTGACACCGCGAGGGGTCACGCGCGGCACGGAACAAACATTGCGGTTGAGCGGCCAGCGTTTGGGCGACGTCCGCGACGTATTGTTCTACGATACTGGAATAACGGTCCTGAGCTTTTCGTCCGTGGATGCCAACAACGTCGATGTTACGGTTTCTGTCGCGGATGATTGCCGGTTGGGCGAGCATGTTGTGCAAGTGCGGACGGGGCGTGGTTTCTCCGATTTTCGATCCGTATATGTCGGCGCCTATCCAGTGATCGACGAGGTCGAACCCAATAGCCAATTCGACCAGGCACAAGTCGTCAATCGAGGCGTCACGATTCAAGGAACGATCACTGCAGAAGATGTGGACTATTACGTAGTCGAGCTTCAAGAAGGCGAGCGGCTGTCGATTGAGATCGAGGCGATTCGTTTGGGATACATGTTTGACGCATTTCTGGCGGTTATTGATGAAAACCGATTCGAGATTGCAGTTGCGGACGATACGCCATTGTATGGCCAAGACAGTTTCATCAATTTGATCGCTCCGGCCGCCGGTCGTTATACGATTATGGTGCGCGAGGCCTCCTATGGCGGCAACAACGACTGCCGTTATCGCTTGCACATTGGAGAGTTTGTTCGGCCAACAGCGATCTATCCCGCTGGCGGCGAGCCGAGTTCGGTCGTGGAGCTAATCCTCTTGGGCGACGCCGGCGGCCCATTGGCGAGGACAATGACCTTGCCTGAGCGGTTCGGATTCCGCGGGGGGATTTCGTTTGAAGACGAGCGCGGTGCGACTCCGTCTCCTCTCCCGTTTCGCCTGAATTCGTGGCCCAACTATCTGGAGAGCGAACCCAACCATTCGTGGCCGACAGAGCCGGTGCTCAGCTTGCCGGTGGCTATCAATGGGATTATTAGCGAACCCAACGACGTGGACTACTTTTTGTTTGAGGCCAAGCAGGGTCAGGTTTGGGAAATTGAGTGCTTTGCCCAGCGATTGGGATCGGGGCTCGATCCGGTAATCAATCTGTATAAGGCCGACAAGAGTCAAGTAGCGGCGAATGATGACGCGCGCAGTTTGGACGCGTATATACGATTTCAAGTACCGGAAGACGGTCAATATTACCTTCGCGTCTGCGACCAACTGCGGCGCGGGCGAGCGGATTTCGTCTATCGGCTAGAAATTACGCCGGTGCAGCCCGCGCTCAGTATTTCGATTCCGCGTGTTGACCGGTACAGTCAACTGCAACAGACGATTGCGGTTCCGCGCGGCAACCGATACGCGGTACTAATCAATGCCAATCGAGAGAATTTTGGCGGTCCGCTGCAATTGCTGGGAGATTCCTTGCCGCAGGGTATCACGATGCACGCCCCGCCGATGGCCGCTAACTTGGCGTCGATGCCGGTGGTTTTTGAGGCGTCGGACGATGCCGAGGTGTCCGGCCAGTTGTGCGATTTCCGCGCGCGATTGCTCGACGAGAATCAGAATATCGAGGGTGGATTTCGCAACTTGGCGGACTTCGCGTTGGGGGAGCCGAACAATGCCCGCTACTATGGTTGTACGGTCGATCGGTTAGCAATCGGAGTCATGGAAGCCGCGCCATTTCGCATTGAAATGGTTCCGCCTCAGGCACCATTGGTACGCGACGGTACGCTGAATGTGCGTATCGTCGCCCACCGCGATGAAGGATTTTCCGGTCCCATCAATTTGCAGTTCCCATTTCGCCCACCCGGTGTGGGAACCAATTACCAAATTACGTTGCCAGCGGAACAAACCGAAATCGACTATACGTTGAATGCTGCTGGAAACGCGCAGCTCGGTACGTGGCCGGTCTATGTGATTGGGGCGGCGACGGTGGACGGCGGTCCGCTGTGGGTCAGTACACAACTGACGAACTTAGAAGTTGCTGAGCCCTACATTAAAATCGAGGCCAAGCGATCTGCTTGCGAACAAGGTCAGCCCACTCAAGTCCATTGTTCATTGGAACATGTTCAGGTGTTTCCAGGCGAGGCCACCATTCAACTGATGGGATTGCCGCCGCACGTCACAGCGGAACCGATTCAGGTGAACGCCGAAACTGCGGAGATCGCATTTGCGTTGACGACGAACGCGGAGAGTCCCTTGGGAACGCACAAGTCGCTGTTCTGTCAAGTGACCCTTGAGATCAACGGCCAGACGGTAACTTCGGTAACTGGCCGTACGGAGTTTCAGATTAATCCGCCGACGGCACCGATAGTGGAGCAGCCTGCGGCGCCCCCTGCGGCTCCCGCACCGGCTGCTGCCGCGCCGTTGTCTCGGCTGGAGATGTTGCGTAAATCCGCTCGAGAGCGATCGCAAGGCGAAACGGATACTAGAAACGGAAATTGATTATGCTGACAAGTTCGTGGAAAGCAGTATCGTTATGGGCTGGTATCAGCCTGGCGGGGATGTTGGGGATACCCGCGGGCACGTGTGTGGGTTTCCAACATCCGTCGGAAGTCGACGCGACTGCTGCGGGGATGGACGGTGTGTTGTGCGTGTATCCACAGCAGGTGTCATTGACGACAGGGCGAGACTTTCAGCGCGTCGTCGGGCAGTTTACGACGGCAGATGGTATTACGCGCGATGTGACCGGCGAGTTATCGATTGCCGTCGGCAACGAACTGGTAGCTGCTTGGCGTGACAATCGCGTGGTTCCGATAGGCGATGGCGAAACCGTGATTGCATTCACGTATCAGGATCATCGTCTGGAGGTTCCGGTGCGCGTGGAGCGCGCTGCAGAAGATCCCGCGGTCAGTTTTCGCAACGACGTGATGCCGGTGTTTTCCAAAACGGGGTGCAACGCGGGTTCTTGCCACGGAGCGGCGCGCGGCAAGGATGGTTTTCGCTTGTCCCTTTATGGATTCGATCCGGCCGGTGATTATTATCGGCTGACACGTGAACTCCCTGGCCGTCGCATTGACTTGGCCTTGCCGGACGAGTGTTTATTGGTCAACAAAGCGACGGGTGATGTGTCGCATACGGGGGGGAACCTCGTGGCGCGTGGCGATGAGTACTACGCGACTTTGCACCGTTGGTTGGCGGCCGGCGCGCCGGACGATGCCGGACCGGTACCCCAGGTAACGCAGGTGAGGGTTTTTCCGCTGGGTGGAGTCTTGCAGGGGGCGGGCAGTGCGCAGCAACTGGTCGTCACCGCGCATTATGACGACGGTACCACGCGCGACGTGACCTCGCTTTCCTACTTCATGACCAGCAACGACAACTCGGTCACCGTGTCGCAAACGGGATTAGCCACGGCTGCCGAGCGGGGGCAGGCCTTTGTCATGGCTCGGTTCGGCGCCCACACGGAAGGTGTTCCATTCATCGTGTTGCCTCGAGAACTGGATATGGCGTGGCCTGAGTTGCCCGCCGCGAACTATGTGGATCAATTGATCAACGCCCATCTGAAGAAACTGCGGATCGTCCCTTCTGATCTGTGCAGCGACGAACAGTTTATCCGCCGCGCCTACCTCGATATTTGTGGTTTGGTTCCCAGCCCCGATGACGTGCGTCGGTTCTTGGCGGATCCCGCGCCGAGCAAACGCGCGGCTTTAGTGGACAGCCTCCTTGAGCGAAAAGAGTTTGTCGAGTTGTGGGTGATGAAGTGGTCGGAATTGCTGCAGGTACGGAGCAGTCAGCAAGTCAGCTATAAAGCGACGTTGTTATATTACAACTGGTTGCAGCAAAAGATTGCCGACAACACGCCGATCGATCAATTGGTGCGGGAGTTGTTGGCGGCCGAGGGGGGCACGTTTACCAATCCAGCGACCAACTACTTTCAGAATGAGCAGGATACCTTGAAAGTCGCCGAAAACGTCGCCCAAGTGTTTTTGGGTACGCGTATTCAATGTGCGCAGTGCCACAATCACCCCTTCGATCGCTGGACAATGAACGACTATTACCAGTTTGCCGCGTTCTTTTCCCAAATCGGTCGTAAAGCCAGCACCGACCCGCGCGAGACGATCGTGTTCAATCGTGGCGGCGGCGAGACGAAACATCCAGTCACCGGCCAGGATATGCGACCAAAGTTTTTAGGAGGGCCGGAACCGGATGTGCGGGGCAGGGATCGCCGGGCAGTGCTCGGTGAATGGCTGGCCCATCGCGACAATGAAATGTTCCGAAAGAACCTAGCAAATATTGTGTGGTCTCACTTTTTTGGCCGCGGCATCGTGCATGAAGTGGATGATGTGCGGGTCAGCAACCCACCGGCGAATCCGGAGTTGTTGGACGAACTGGGGACGCGTTTTGCCGACTACAATTTTGACTTCAAACAACTCGTTCGCGACTTGTGTAATTCTTACGCCTACCAACGCAGCACGCAAACGAATGCGTCCAACGCTCAGGACACTACCAATTTCTCGCACGCCGCGATGCGCCGGATCCGCGCCGAAGTGCTGCTGGATATCATTAGCGAAATCACGGAAACGCCCAACAAGTTTCGCGGGCTACCCCTCGGAGCGCGGGCCGTGCAAATTGCTGACGGGACCACGACCAACTATTTTTTAACTACCTTCGGCAGAGCCATGCGCGAAACTGTCTGCTCCTGTGAAGTGCGCATGGAACCGAACTTGTCGCAAGCGTTGCATTTAATCAACGGAGAATCCGTTCACCGCAAAATAATCGAAGGCCAGGTGATTGCCAAACAACTGGGTGAGGGTTTGGACCCGTCAAGCATTATCGACGACATTTACCTGCGGTGCCTGGCGCGGCTGCCGACGCCGCAAGAACGTCAAGGGCTGTTGGCCGAGGTACAAGCTGCGCCCGATGTGCAAACTGGGCTGGAAGACGTCTTTTGGGCAACGCTCAACAGCCAGGAGTTTCTCTTCAATCATTGATAGCCATGTTTAGTTCACTGCACTGGAATCGTATTCTGTCGTCGCCGGTCGTACGGTTATGGCTGTTGTGTAGCGTTGGATGGTGCCTCATGCCTTGGGAGGCCCGTGGTCAGGAGGCGCAGGAAAAGGTCACGTTTGACGATCATGTACAACCCATTTTTCGGCAACGCTGTGCAAGCTGCCACAATCCGGATAAGAAAAGTGGCGGTCTGGACCTGACGAATTTCACGGCGCTGATGTTGGGCGGCAGCTCCGGAGAGGCCATCGATCCCGGCGACGCCGATGGTAGCTACTTGTACATGCTGATCACCCATGAACAAGAACCGGTCATGCCGCCGAATAGCACGAAGCTTCCGACCGAGGAGTTGCGAACCATCAGAAAATGGATCAACGAAGGTGCTTTGGAAACAGCGTCCAGCAAAGCCAATATCAAGAAGAAAAAGACGCCCGACTTAACGGCGTCGGCCAGCCCGTTGGAACGGCCGGAACTTGTCGCCTACCCACCTCGTTTGCCCTTGGAGCCGGTGGTGAAATCCGAACAGTCGCCGACCGCCGTCCCTCTTGCAATCAGTCCATGGGCGCCCGTGGTCGCCGTAGGTGGGGCGCGGCAAGTCCTGTTGTATGACACCAACAGCCTCGCCCTATTGGGCGTCTTACCGTTTCCCGAAGGTCGGCCGCACGTATTGAGGTTCAGCCGCAATGGCCACATTTTGCTCGCCGGTGGCGGAACCGATGCGATGCTGGGCAAGGTCGTCTTGTGGGATGTGCGCACGGGCAGGCGTGTCGCGGAGATTGGCGATGAGCTGGATGTGGTCCTCACCGCTGACATTTCCTCCGATCACCGTCTCGTGGCGTTGGGCGGACCTCAAAAGGTCGTGCGGGTATTTCGAGTGGCTACCGGCGAGTTGCTGTATGAACGCCGAAAACACACGGACTGGGTGACGAGCGTTTCTTTCAGCCCGGATGGAGTTCTGCTCGCGACGGGTGACCGCGGCGGCAATGTGTTCGTCTGGGAAGCCGAGACGGGGAACGAGTATTTGACGCTGCGCGGGCACACACAATTAATTCATGAACTGACCTGGCGTTTGGATTCCAATGTTTTGGTTTCGGTCAGTGAGGATACAACGCTCCGCATGTGGGAAATGGAGAATGGTGGACAAATCAAATCCATTACAGGGCATGGTGGCGGGGCGACGTGGGGGGTATTCACGCGCGAGGGTTCATTCGTTTCCGCCGGGCGGGATCACCTAGTCAAATTGTGGAACAGCAACGGTGATATGCAGACGCAGTTCCCAGGACTCAACGATGTAGCCACGTTTTGCGCATACTGCAACGAGTCGCAGCGTATTGTGGGGGGCGATTGGCGCGGAAACGTCTTGGTCTGGCAGGCGTCGAACGGCGAGTTGGTGGGGTCATTGGCAGCCAACCCGCCGGGGCTCGCGAACCGATTGGAACTTGCGCAAGCGGAATTGACCGTATCCGACGAACAGTTGAGCCGTGCGGAAGCGGCCTTTCAAGAAACAAATGGCCGCTTCGAAATGGCCCGACAGACGTTGGCCGCTGCCGTGGACGAACAGCATAAACAACAAGCCATTCTCGCCGATCGTGAACAAACGCTCCAAACGAAGCGCACCGTGATCGAAACGAAGATGGCCGAGCAGGTCGCTTGGCAAACTGAGTTACTGGAAAAGCAGTCCCTGCTCCCCAACCTGGAGTCCTTGGTGTCCAAAGCAAAGGAAGTCGCGGAAATGTCGAACCTCGACGCCGAGCTGCGTACTGCCGCCGAACAACTCGCGGATAATCGGTTCAGTCGGAGTTGGCGGTGCAGATCCAGGCGGTTGAGCAACAATTGGAAGCGGATCGAAGCGCATTACAGCAAGTGACGGTGCGGGTCGCCGAGCTGCAAGCGGAAAGCGACCAAACGCAATCCCAATTATCGACTCGCCAGATGGAACTCGAAGCGGCCCGGTTGGCTCGCGATCAAGCGCACACCCTCGTTCTTCGTTGGCAGGAGGAAATCGCCTTTGTCCAACAGTTCGAGCAATTGCAACAACAAGTGGCCGAGTCGGAATCGAAAGTGTTGGAGCGCATGTCGGAGCGTGACGCGATACTTGAGGAATTGCGGGCCGTGGAAGCCAAGCGCGCGGCAGCCGAGCAGGCTGTCCACGATGCTGAAGCCGCCACACGCGCTTTGCAAGAGTCGCTCGACGCCCTGCAGAAAATCCAATGACAGCTCGCCGAAGAATTCGAACCGGCCGGTTGGAACTTGATGGGTGACTCAATACAGTTGCGCGCAACCTGCGGACCACAGGATACACGTGTGGTTGGCAACCAATGGGTTACTGCTGCTCACCGAACGGGCTGGATTGGTCATTTTCGGTCGGGGGGCCAGTAAGACATTGAACGCCGGTTGCGGTGATAGCCAACGTATGTTCAAAGTGCGCCGATAGGCTGTGATCGGCGGCGATCTGAGTCCATCCGTCCTTCAGGCAAGTCAGTTCCTTGGTGCCCACATTGACCATCGGTTCGACGGCGATGACTAGACCGGGTTTGAGAAAAAAATCACTCGTGTCCGCCCATGCACGCGAGTAGTAATTAGGCACCGACGGTGGCTCGTGCATATCTCGGCCGATGCCGTGGCCGACCATCGAATCGACGACGTGAAATCCTGCCTGACGCACGACAGCCTCGATGCGCCGCGCGACTTCGCTCCAGCGGCGGCAACTGGGAATGGAATCGATCGCTGCCTGCAGCGCTGCGCGCGTCGTCGCCAACAACCGCTGTGCCGTTTCCGAGACTTTTCCGACCGGGTGCGTAATAGCGGCGTCGGCACACCAACCGGCCAAACGGCAGCCGGTGTCGATGCTGACAATGTCCCCTTCTTTGAGGCGCCGGGCCTTGGGGATTCCATGGACGAGTTCTTCATTGACACTGATGCAACATTCCGCCGGGAATGGCGGGTCGCCCGGGTAATTCAAAAACAAAGGTTCGGCTTGGTAGCGAGCAAACGTGTCGCGGACGGCTGCATTCAATTCGGCGGTCGTGACTCCTGGCGCCACCAGGCGCGCCGCTGCCTGATGCGCTTCCCACACCACGAGACCCGCCAATCGCATCTTGGCGATCTCGCGCGCCGAGCGCAACACGAGACCTTTCGACGGCCGGGATTTCATGTGGAACTACGCACTGCAGACTTGGACCGAGGTTTATAGATTTCGGTCGCGGTTCCGAAAAAGACCTCGCCGGCATTCATTACGGTTTCACTCAGCGTAGGATGCGGATGAACGCTTTCTGTAACATCGCGAATCAGACAGCCCATTTCGATCGCCAATACCGCCTCCGCGATCAGTTCACCGGCACCTGAACCGACAATTCCACAGCCCAATACGCGTTCGCTTTCCGGATCGATCAGCCATTTCGTCAGCCCATCCGTTGTACCGACAGCCTGCGCGCGTCCACTGGCCGCCCAGGGATAGGCGCAGACCTCGTAGGGAACGGCCTCGCGTTTTGCCTGCTCTTCAGTCAGCCCCGCCCAGGCAATCTCCGGATTGGTAAAGACAACAGCGGGAATCGCCCGTTTATCGAATTGCACCGGATGCCCCAGAATGACTTCAGCCGCCGTTCGTCCCTCGTGTGTCGCCTTATGCGCCAACATGGGCTCTCCCGCCGCGTCCCCGATCACGAAGATATTGGGTTCCGCTGTTCGTTGTTGAGCGTCGCAGGCGATGAATCCGCGCGCATCGCGCTGGATCTTGGTATTTTCTAGCCCAAGATGCCCGGTATTGGGGCGCCGGCCGACGGACACCAAAACGCGGTCGTACAGTTCCGTTCCAAATTTGCCGGGTCCTTCAAACGACACCTGTACTTTTTCGCCGACCGCCGCGATAGAACCAACCTTGGTGTTCAAGAAGATGCGCTTGTCAAACAACTTCGCCAGGCGTTTTTCCAACGGCTTGACCAGATCGCGGTCGGCGCCCATCAACAGGCCGTCCAGCAATTCGACGACGCTGACTTGCGATCCCAATTCGGCATAAACCGTTCCCAGCTCCAAACCAATGTAGCCGCCGCCAATCACCAGCATCGTTGGTGGAATCTCGTCTAAATTCAACGCGGCGGTGGAATCCATCACGCGCGGGGTACCGATCTGAAAGGACGCCGGCATTGCCGGGACGCTCCCGGAGGCAATGATCGCGTGATCGAACGTCAGTCGGCCGCCCGAGGGTATCGAGGCATCGTTTCCTTCTCCTTCGATCAGCAAAGTCTGCGCGTCGGCGAACTTGGCTTGGCCAGTCACCACCGTGACTTTGCGGCGCTTGGCCAATTGAGCGAGTCCTCCGGAAAGTGTCGCGATGATTTTTTCTTTTCGCGCGCGAAGTTTGTCCAATGCGATATTAGGGGAACCGAAATCGACTCCCCACTCACCACCCAACGCGCGGACTTCATCCATCACTTTAGCGACATGCAACAGGGCTTTGGACGGAATGCAGCCACGCAGCAAACATGTGCCGCCCAATCTCGGTTCTGCCTCCACCAATGTGACTTGCAGCCCTTCGTCAGCAGCCAAAAACGCCGCGGCGTATCCACCGGGACCTCCGCCGATCACAACGACTTGAGAATGCATTGCCAGGTCTCCTCAGATTGCGATGAAGGCGAACCGACAGAAGCTCGCCCTGGTTGGCCACGTCGCAACGGCCATTCGGTGCTCGCCGGTCAACAACGCGCGTTGTGACAAGCACGATGCGGTTACGTTCCTATCGGGACAGAAACTCGACGACCACGTTGCCGTCCACGGGCAAACTGATATCCGCCGCCGAGGGAGCGCCGACGATAGTAATCGTCAGCGTATCTGCATCAAATTTAGCCCATTCCAATCCCTGGCTTTCACCAGCCAATTCGACGACACCGCGCAAGTAATTCACGATATTGTCGCGATTGCGCACGGTAATCACGTCGCCGGGACGAAGCAAAAAGCTAGGACGATTGACCTTGACACCGTTGACCCGAAAATGCCCATGCGCGACGCCTTGGCGGGCCTGTGGGCGAGTTTTTGCCAGACCAACGCGGCGGATCACATTGTCGAGCCGACTTTCGCATAGGATCAGCAAGTTCTCGCTGGTGTTTCCTTTCATCTTCGAGGCCTTTTCAAAATAACGACGCAATTGACGTTCGTTCAGGCCGTAATAATGCTTGATCTTCTGCTTCTCCATCAACGCGCGGCCGTAGTTCGAAGGCCGGCGCGGCCGCACATGCATTCCGGGGGGCTGTTTCTCCCGTCGTTTCGTGGCGCGGATCGTCCCGCTGCCTTCATAAACCATCATGTCCAAGCGGCGATTGACCCGCGCTTTGGGACCCGTGTAACGAGACATGCAAAGTAACTCCCTCAATAGCCGCACGGCGGGCGCAACGAACGCCCTGATGTCGCTTGGCAATGGACTCAGTGGAAACGGGACATAATCCCCGATTTTTGGGCGAGTGGCAAGGGGCAAACCCCCAATTTTACATGGTATCCAGCCAAATTGTGGGTGTCCCCAAATTCGCCAGCAATTGCTGAGTCTGCCCCAGCAGATCCTCGCTATTGTTGAAGGTCAGGCAGGGGACATCCGGAAGGCGGTTGCGGCACCGCTCCAAACGGCGCGAGGATAACCCGCTGGCCGGAATTTCCCGGATCATGATGGCGCCCACGCGGCCCGGATACCGACTGGCCAGACGTCCATAGAGTTCCAGGTCCTTTTCTCCCGAGTCGCCCACTAACAAGAACTTGCGCTGTGGGAGGGCCCACAACAGCTCGCGAATGGCCCGGGCTTTACCTGACCGCCGAATGCGCACCATTCTCTGCAACATGTGATTGCGCAAACGAAATGCGCGCAAATGGACCGAACCCAACGGAAATTCGCAATCGTTCAACATCTGCCACAAAGGAAAGAATAATTGCCAGGGACTCGACGAGACATAATGGAAATCAAAACCCTGTTGGGCCCAGCGGCGATAAAGTTCTGCCATTCCTTCGATCTCGCGAAACTCGCGCAAAAAGGTGTTGGCCAACAATTCACGGCGCACGCCGATGTGTGTTTCCTTGATCGTGTCATCTACGTCCGAGACCACCGAAACGCCTTGCGGCTTCAACGCGATCGCTCCCCCCGCGACGCCTTGATCGTCCATCGATGGAATCTGCGGAGCGCGCACAGTAAACGCGACCCATTGCCGGTCTCCTCGGACCACTGTGGCCGCCTGACAGGTTGTAGAATCGATGGTCAACCATTCTGCAAAATGGCCGTTGCGGCGGGTTGGCAGAGTGAGGCGCATCACGCGTTCACCCAGTTGGCAGTCGAGTTCGACCCCACCCCAGCCATCCGAGACGAAGGGTTCCACCCGCGATCGAAACAGGGGACTCTCGATCTCATCGTCTTTGGCCCCCATCATTTTGGCCAGAAATCGAATCAGCATGCGTTTGCGAATGGTCGGTTGGTAAGGTCGTCGCAGTTGCCCGGAAATGTGGATGCGGCACGTCCCGTCAGGACCTGAACACGCGATTCCCGGAAATAACTCGAGCGTTCCCATAGCACCGTTGGATATCACCGAATACATCCGCATCGGCGGGCATGGCTTGAAGCCCCGGCCACATTCGTTCACTCGACTTAGAAATTAGCGAAAACTCGGTCGAATTACCAGATTCCTACCGAACCCTCGCGCGCGTTTCACATTTGATCCACCACGTCAATTCCCAACAACGCCAGTCCTTGGCGCACCACGCGGGCTGTCAAATCGCACAATTGCAAACGGCTCTGCCGCAGCGCTGCGGTTTCGGCCTGCAGTACACTGCATTGATTGTAAAACTTAAAGAACGTCTGAGCTAAGTCAAACAGGTACTGCGCCAGGATATTGGGCCGATAATCCAGCAGGACATCATCCAAGGCTTCGCCAAACCGCAACAATCCGAGCGCCAGCTGGCGCTCGATATCTGTTGCCAAGTCAAACTCCACCGCCGCGTTGCGCAACGCCTCGACATTCAAACCCGCTTTGCGATAGATTCCTTGGACCCGCGCGTACAAGTACTGCAAGTAGGTGGCGGTATTCCCTTTCAATTCCAGCATTTTCGAGAAGCTGAATTTGTAATCGGTCTGCCGGTTTTGCGAGAGGTCGGCGTACTTCAAGGCCCCGATGCCCACCACGCGCGCGATGAGCGCTTGCTGCGCGGCATTCAGCGGCGATTCGCGTTCTTCGGCGACTTGTTGCAAAACCGTCATCGCGCGTTGTTCTGCCTCGTCGAGCAATTCCTCCAACCCAACCGTGTCTCCCGATCGTGTCTTGAACGGTCGTCCGTCTTCTCCCAGCACCGTGCCGAAACTGATATGCCGCAAGTCGACGCGATCGTATCCCCAGACGCGCGCCGCCGCAAACAATTTCTCGAAATGTTCGTGCTGACGATGATCGACCACGTACAAAACGACGTCTGGCTGCCAGTGAGTCATCCGGTACTCGATCGTTGCCAAGTCGGAGGTGGAATACAGAAATGCACCATCTTTCTTTTGGACAATCATCGGTGTTTCAAACCCGTCTAAGAAGACGCACAGCGCCCCTTCGCTTTCGCGTGCCAGGCCACGTCGGCGCAAGTCCTCGACTATGTGCGGCAGGCGGTTGTGGTAGAAACTCTCGCCCAGTTCATGGTCGAATTGAATGTCGAGTCGCTGATAAATACATTGGATGTCGGCGCGGCAAGCAGGCAAAAACTCGCGCCACAACTGGAGATTCTCAGAGTCGCCGGCGTGGAGTTTGGCCGTCTCGGCCAACACGGCTTCCTCGATATTCTCGACGCGTTCCGCCAATGCTTTGGCTACCGGATCGATTTTTGGCGGTTCTTCGCGGGCCGCGGCCTGTTGCTTCGCCTGCTGCCAATCGATAGCTTGGCGCACCCACCGATACAAGGACGACAGGTGTTCGATGGGGTTACGGCGGTAAGCGTCATCATTTCGCAGATGCTTGTAACCGAAAATAATCATGCCAAACTGCGTCCCCCAGTCGCCGAGGTGGTTGTCAGTGATCACCCGGTGGCCGACGAACCGCAGTGTCTTGGCCAAGGCGTCGCCAATGACGGTCGAGCGGATATGCCCCACGTGCATGGGCTTGGCAACGTTGGGGGAAGAAAAATCAACCACGAATGTACGCGGGTTGTTAACGGGATCCACTCCCAGCCGTGGATCGCGCGCGGCCTGCCCCAACCGCTGCACCACCCAGTCGTCGCGCAGCCGCAGGTTGATAAATCCCGGGCCGGCAATCTCTGGGGGATGACATAGATCGTCCAGCTGAACAGCTGCTACCAACGCATCGGCTATTTTGCGGGGCGGTTGTGCCAGCCGCTTGGCCAGCGGCATGGCGACATTGGCTTGATAATCCCCGAAACGCGGATCTTGAGCCGGGCCGATAAGCCCCGTGAACTCGTCGGGCGCATCGCATACTGTGGCCAGGGCTTGGCGAAACCGACGGCGAATTTCCAATAACACGGTCATGTACGTTTCATTGGCTAAAAAATGGACAAACAAATGGGGACACCCACAAACAGGACGGCAACCCCCGTACGAGGAATGTCACAGAAAACGGGACGCCTGGCAATGGGAAAGGGCCAATTGCTTGACTTTGGGCAATGTCGCGCCGAAGATACGACATACAGCAGCTTTACGAGTTCACTCGCCAAGGGGGCGGCTTTCGAATAGCGTCGTCGAGTATTTGCCAACTTCACACCCGCATGGGTCGTTGGCTCAATGGAAATAACCAAGTTCGTTCAGGGAGCAGGTACATGCGCCAATTGCTATTGTGGAGTTGTGTTTGCCTGGTCGTGACCGCCAGCGGATGTAAACGTCCGACATCTTCCCGCGACGGCTCCCAAAACTCTGGCAGGACCAACGGTTCGGAATCCGCCGCAGCGGACAACGATGGCACTCCCGTTGGATCCGCGTCCGATAACAAGGGAGTCTTCGGGAGAACCACTTCGGATATCGGAGAATTCGACGCCACTGCCGGTGCCAAGGTCAGCGATTCCACGATCGATGAGAATCGATTGGCCACTCCCCTAGTCGGCTCTTTGGCAGCGTATGGTCCCATCGTGGAGAGGATTTCCAAACTCTACATCGAACAGGCGGTTAACCTGTTTTATGCCGAACATGGTCGGTACCCGCGATCCTATGATGAGTTCATGGAGAAGATCATACGCGCGAATAATATCGAGCTGCCCGTGTTGCCGGGAAACGCCAAGTACCAATACGATGTCGAGAACCACCGCTTGGAGGTGGTTGAAGACAAATAGCCAGACGATCGGGCGAATGGTTGGTGTCTAGTCGCGGTAGATTTCCCATTCGCTAAGGCCCGTCTTGCCATCGGCGCTATGCTCAAACTCGATCCGTACACTCTGGGCAGTTACTGGCCCGAATTGCACCGTCGTGGTTCCGCGCGGTCGAAAGACGGGAACGTTCTCGATCTCTACTCGCTTCCAAGGGCCGCCGGCTTCCTCTTGAACTTCCACCACCATCGACCTCGGCAGCCGTACGCCTCCGCCATCATCATAGAAATACAGTTCCAAGCGTCCGAACTCCGTAGGTTGGGAAAAATCGACTTGCACCCAATCCGCGCGATGAGGCGACTCGTAGGACGTCCAGCGATTGCGACCGCCCCCTGGCCTCTGGCGCACGATCCCATCGTTCAATTCTGAGACGCGGTCGAAACGGGACGTAAAGCTGGCCGAAACCCTTGGAAATTCTAGGCCGCCATCGTTCAAAGCGAGATTGGCTGCGCGCGGAGGATGCGGAATCGGCAGCGAACTTCGTCCCCAGGCTTCGAATTCGGAGACACCCCAAGTGGTTGTATGTTCTGGATCGCGCGGAACGGTCAATCGCATGCGCGTGGTCGCAACCGGCGACAATTTCAGGCGGTTGGCCGCGCGACCGACGACCATCGGCGGTTTTGCCTCGAGTATCTCTGCCGTGTGCCAATCGCCGTCGCGCCAAAATTCGAGGGCATAACTCGTTGGCGGTCGGACGGAACCCGTAGGCCCGTCGTCCAGAAAGTAGGCCACGACCTCTTCGATGCAACGCTCGATTCCAAAATCGATACCGATCCAATCGGTTGATTCCTGACTTCCAGTGTTCGTCCAGCGATTGCCCGGACTTTCCAGATACCAATACTGACCATCCAACGCGGCTTCGACGGGGGTCGCATCAGGGTCAATTGACGCGATCCCGCGCGGCCATTTTCCTCCGCTGTTGTTGACGGCGAAGTTCCTCAACAATCTATCCGGGGTCGGGCGCGGCTCCACGCGAGCTTCAATCGCAACTTCCAAACGGCCGACTTGATCCAGAGATGCCAACGGCTGGTCATCCAGCCACAACTGGAAACCGGGTCCCTGCTGGTAACGGTGTCCCGTTCGATCCCAAAACAAGGTGATGCGATGGCCCTTGTAAGGAACATCCTGGATTCTGAAATACTCCCAATCCGCGGGGACCAGCGGCTCAATGACCAGCCGATCGTCATCCTGTGGTTGCAAACCGAGCAACCCAGTTACCACCAGATTGACAAAACTCGAATGAAAATAATGTTCGCTATGATTGAACGAATCGTGCCCTTCCCAAGACCCAGTGAACGGATGACACGCTTCGGCCAAATAGGGCAATCCCTGTTTGCGATGCGAAAGCGCGTAGGTTTTTAACAACTGAAAATAATCCTCACGGGTGACATAGGATTGTTTGTAACGATGCAAGACATTGGCCAGTGCTTGAAGTGTCTGGCTAGTCGCATACGGCCAGGACATGCCGCTCCACATACAGCACCGCGTCTGAACTTTGAATAACGGGTCCCCCCGTTCAACCGTGGTTGGCCCAAACGGGGCGGCGAAGAATTGGGGATCCATCAGGAACTTCCAAGCCGCTTCGTAGCCCGGGTCCGGCATCGCGAATTGCCAAGGCACGTAGCCGATCAACTCGCGTCCATGCGGTGAACCTGCCCATCGCCCCGACTGATAGGTCAACGAACCAGCGCGGACAACATGCCCATCGAGTTCTTCGTCATCGCGCGCTTGGTGGAAAAAAAACTCGCGTTTGGGGTCCCATAACGCTTCTTGCATGGTTCGCTTGAGCCTGTCCGCAAAGAAGCCCCATTCTGCTGCTGCATTGGGTTGCCGGGCCACTTGGGCCATGCGGGCCAGCGCCCGTGCATCGGCCCATAAATACGCGTTAAGCGTGGGTCGAAATCCGGGCGCTCCGCGAATCTCATCGCGCGTTTGCCGGCTATTGATGTTCCACTCCATCCCGTCATCGTGCCCAGTTTGCCAGAATAACCCCCGCTCGGCATCCCAATGCCTTTGCCGCCAACCAGCAAAATTCTCGCACATTGGCTGGTATTCATTGGCGATCCGCGTGGGGTTGGGGTGAACCTGATGCACGGCCCAGGATGCGTCAGCCAGCCAACAGCTATAACGTCGCGGTTCCGCGCCAGGAACATGCAACCAATAGGAAATGTAATCTTCCGCCCATTGCGGATCGCGCAGCCAACGAAGTTCATACAGCTGGTGACCAGCCGGGCAACTGATGGCACCGTAGGTACCCGACCAAAAAGGCCGATCCAAAAATTCCGTGAAGGCATAGCCGTGCTCGGGAGCTCCGTAAACGACGTGCTTGGTGATCAACTCCCACCGGTAATAGTAGGTTTGGTTCAACTCGTCGTCCGGTGTATCCAGCAGAGGAATAGAACTCGCGTACCAAAGGTAGTCGCGATTATCGAGCCACGCATACTGACTCAGAATCTGTCTCGCATCCAATCGTTGGGCCTGTACCGCAGATGGCGCCGCCAGGAAACCAACCAGAAAAATCCAGATGAACACTCGCCACATTCGCCTGTTCGCCATCGAACCTCTCGGAAATTAAGACCAATTGCCGATCGCGCCGCCATTGTCCCAAATAGGAGGTTTGCTGGCAACCAATCGCGGATGGCACTGGCTCTGGGGTTCGGTCGCCAACATTCAGGGGGCCACGGAATACGGTGCGCCCTTTGACTATTTTGTCAACACCCAGATGTTATCGCCGTTGATTCCATCGTTAGCACTGAAGAATAGAGAATCTCCGTTGTGCGTGAGTCCTTCAGGTTGCGAGCCTCCGGACCCAACGCGGATATCCTTGACGATTTGAGTATCCGGTGCAAATCCATTGCTGCGCCACAACTCTCGCCCTGCCAACGTATTGTCGGCGGAAAAGAAGAGAATGCCATTGAGATTGACCAATCGTTGGGGCGACGATCCGATTGCTCCAGGTCGGATATCTTTCACCAGCACCGTGCCGGCGGACCGTCCGTTGCTGCGCCACAGCTCGGCCCCCAGGGACCCGTTGTTCGCCACGAACACCAAGAATCCATTGAGATTCGTCAACTGGGTTGGCAGCGATCCGTTCACCCCTGCGCGAATGTCCTTCACAAGTGTGGTCCCAGCCGCAGACCCATTGCTGCGCCATAACTCATTACCACTGGATCCATCCTGAGCCCGGAAGAAGACGTTTCCTTTGACATTCGTCAACTCAGCGGGGTTCGATCCGTCAACTCCTGGCCGAATGTCGCGAACCAAAACGGTGTTGGCCGCTGATCCGGTGCTTTTCCACAACTCAACCCCCTCCGCACCATTATTGGCCGTAAAGAACAAAATGCCCTTCACGTTTGTCAACTGGTTTGGATTCGAACTGGCGGCACCAGGCTGGATGTCTTTCAACATCGACGTGCCCCCCGAAGTTCCGTTCGAGCGCCAGAGTTCACTGCCGTTTGTTCCGTTATTCGCGGCAAAGAAGAGAATGCCTTTAACGTTGGTCAATTGCGCCGGGGCCGATCCAACGGGTCCCGGGCGCATGTCTTTTACTAACGTCGTCCCGCTTTCGGTGCCATCGCTGCGCCACAGTTCTCTGCCGTGCGCTGCGGTAATAGCGGTGAACATCAACACGCCATTGACATTGACGAGTTCGTTCGGGGACGAGTTGGAACCCCCGGGATTGATGTCCTTGACCAGGACGGTTCCCGCTTCGGTGCCATCGCTGAGCCACAATTCGCGACCATGGAGGGGATCGATTGCCGTAAAGTACAACAGGCCACCGATATTCGTCAGTTGTGCCGGCGCGGAATCATTTTCCCCGGGAAAAATATCCTTGACCAACGTCGTGCCGAGAGTTGTTCCGTCTGTTTTGAAAAGCTCTCTGCCAAAGCCGGCGCGAACGGCTGAAAAGAAAACCGTGCCGTTGACGTTCGTGAATTCCTGCGGATCCGTCGCTCCCGCTGTGAACGCCAAATCAACCATCGACAAGTTGGCTGGCGGTGTCGCGGGGCGCACGCCAACACCAGCTACACCCGCGCCAGGCAGCCCGGCTCCCGGAACACCGACTCCCAAAACCCGCGGCGGATTTGCCTTCAACGCCGCGACCGTGCCGCCTTTCACGCTCGGTTCGCCACCACCGTCGAAAATCCACAACTCGTTTCCGGTGTTGCCGTCATTAGCGCGAAAAAGAACCCGTCCATTGATGTTGAATAAATCGGCGGGCGCGGAGCTGGATGCCCCCACGCGCAGGTCGGCGACGCGTTTCGTTCCCGATACGGTTCCGTCACTGCGCCACAATTCCTCGCCGACAATGCCATCATTAGCGCTAAAGAACAAGGTGCCGTTGACATTGGTGAGAAACTTGAGATTCGATCCGTTGGCACCAGCCTGGATATCCTTAACGAGTACGGTACCGGCCGCAGTGCCGTCGCTGCGCCAAAGTTCCAATCCAGTCATTCCGTCTTGGGCAGCGAAGAACAAAACACCATTAACATTTGTCAGTTCCGCGATGTCACTTCCCAATGCGCCCGGTCGAATGTCGGCCACCAGGATCGTTCCGTCGAGCGCGCCGTTGCTGCGCCATAGTTCGCGACCGGCACTGCCATTATTGGCAACGAAGAACAACACGCCGTTGACATTGGTTAACAGCGTAGGATTCGATGATGCCGCGCCCGAGCGAATGTCGCGCACGAATACCGTTCCCGACGCGGTTCCATCACTCATCCACAGTTCGCGTCCATTGACACCGTCAGTGGCGGTAAAAAACAAAGTTCCCCCTACGTTGAGCAGTTGATCGGGGTTGGAACCTAAAGCACCGGGATAAAGATCTTTCACCAATACAGTGCCGTTGCCACTTCCGTCGGATTTCCACAACTCGGAACCAGAATTGCCGTCGTCAGCAGTGAAAAAGAGTGTGCCGTTGACATTCGTCAACTGCGAAGGCTGGGATCCGGTTCGGCCGAATTGAATATCCTTTACCAGAAAGGTCCCGGTCGCCGTCCCGTCGCTTTTCCAGAGTTCCGGGCCCGTAGCCTCGTTCTGTGTGAAGAACAACGTCCCATTCACGTTGACGAGGTTTGCCGTCGCCGGATTGCCGCCATCTACGGTTCCCATCCGTACCAAAACCGTTCCTTGTGCCGTGCCGTCACTCTTCCACAACTCGGTCACACCGACACTGGAGTTGGCGGCAAACAACAATGTTCCGTTGATATTCGTAAGCCAGCTTGGGTTGGAACCGGCAGCGCCCGGCAAGATATCCTTCACAAGAACCGTGCCTGGCATCGTCCCGTCTGTTTTCCACAACTCGCGTCCTTGCCCTGCCGTGGTCGCAGTAAAGAAAACGGTGTTATTGACATTGCAAAAATCGCGCGGGGTCGATGCACCGGCACCCGCGACAATGTCGATCAACGAGGGTGCGCCCGCCAAGAGCGCGCGCGGTTCCAAACTCGCAAATCGAAGCGCAGCCGTAGCCGATGCCGTACGACGTTTGCATCTTTTTCGCTGACGAATATGTTTTTGCCAAAAGTACTTTACAAAACAGTTTCCCATACGATCCGCTCGATGAGCACAACAGGTTCGGAGACCGGGCGATGTACCCCGCGACGGGCTGCCCGCAGCGATTGCCTGCCTCGTTTCGATAATAATTGGTGTCCGCGAAACTGCCAAAGACTTCGTTCTGTGGAGCGGAATTTGCGTGCGATCGTGCCGGTCGTTCCAATTGTTCGGAAAACCTGGTAGCAATCGACGCCCACGAATGTGATGTCTGTCGCCGGCGGTGGGCTGTTCCGGTGCGTGCCCCCCCGCGCAGGGAGCGGGGAAGTCAATGTTTGGTCCGCGAAATCAACGAATCTGCTTTGACATTGATCCCGCGCAGCCGACTGCGTAATTGATCGACGTTGGGGGCATAGCGTTCTGCGGTCTTTTGATCAACGAATTCCTCAGTTACCAATCGCGCCAAACTTTCGGTAAAACTATGCATTCCTTCATGGATCCCGCCCGCCACAATGGCCGGCAAGTCTTCGTCTCGGCCATCGCGAATGCGCTCGGCGGCGATGGGCGTGTTGAGCAAGACTTCGGTCGCGGGCACGACACGTACTCCTGGCTTGATGCTCGGGAGTAAACGTTGGGCCATCACGGCCTTCAAACCGTTGGCCAAACAAGAACGCACAAAGCCGTGTTCTTCCACGGGGAAGAACTCGAGAATGCGCGCGAAACTTTGCATGGTATCGGCGGTATGCAGAGTTACAAACACCAAATGACCAGTTTCGGCCGCCATCAATCCGGCCAGCAACGTTTCCTTATCGCGCATTTCGCCAATCATGATCACGTCCGGATCTTGGCGGACTGCCCCCCGCAACGCTGTAAAAAAATCCGTTACGTCCATCCCCACTTCGCGTTGGCTAACGTAGCTCTTTTTTGGCAGAAAGAGGTACTCGACGGGATCCTCAATCGTAATGATGTTAAACGCGTGACGCTCGTTCATGTGCTCGATGATCGAGGCCAACGTCGAACTTTTGCCACTCCCAGTCACGCCGCAGATAATCACCAATCCCTCGTGGACATGTTCTGCGACATGCTCATATACGGGGGGCAAATGCAAATCCTGAAAAGTCGGGATTTTGGTATTTACCCGCCGAATCGCCGCGTGTAATCCGCCGCCGGCTTGGAAAACACTGCAGCGAAAACGGGCCCCCACCTCGATATGTGAAAAATCCACGCCACCTTTTTCTTCCAACTGTTTTTGGATTCGTTGTGGCACAATCGGCAACAGAAGTTTGCTTGTGTCCTCGGCAGATAACGGCGGACATTCGATGGCGTGCAATACGGCCGCAATGCGCATCACGGGAGGCGAACCGACTTTGATATGCAGGTCCGAGGCTTCGACCCCCCGCATCTTCGTCAACAAACGATGGATGGTAAGTTCCCCTTGCATACAGCCCTCGCCAGGCACTTGCATCAGAAAAACCCAGCCAACCCTCAGGGCGAATTGGCGCTGCCGTGCAGGTTCCCCTCATTCTACTCCCCCCACAATGAGCACTCCAAGCTACACCGACCAAAAAGCAAAAAGGACAGGCATAATTACCGAGCCATCGTTTGGGTGTGCGTTTCCGCACGGTTTCGAAGTTTACAAGGGATGCGGGTCCTGAACACAACATCGTGCAAATCAGGGAAGAATTTATTTCAAGGAAGGCGGGGACTGGAGTTTTCAGATCGCGACCCATCGACCGGGGGTGCTCGGAAGACCTCTGTCATTCGAAGGCCTGACACTGGCCCGGTCGTTTAGGTCTTCGTGAGCTCGAAATTCCAGGGAAATTTCCTCCCGGACAGCGGGTTCACAATAATGCCTGTCCTTTATAATTTGGGGTTATTCGGGGGGGGATTCGGAGGGGTCGTCGGCGAAATGGTCTTGGAGGATCAGGCGGATGGGGACCTCGGAGAATTCGAGCCCGTCGCGTAGCGTACTGAGTAGGTATCGGCGGTAACTGTCTGTTAACGTCGCCGCATCATTACATTTAATGATGATGGTTGGCGGTTGGGTGCCAATTTGTGAGGCGTAATAAGCCTTGAAGGCTCGGGTCCCCACGGTGGGGGGGGGCTGCAAGGACAAGACCTGCCGCAGCAATCGGTTGAGTTCACCGGTTCCCATGCGCACCTGAGATTGCTTGAACAACATGCGGGCGTGGTCGAGGAGCTTTTTCACGTTGCGACCAGTTTGGCCAGTGATAAAAGCGATCGGGACATAACTCATGGTGGGGAATGCCTCGCGCAGGTACGTGCCCCAACGTTCCGTCGGCATTTGTCCGCTGAGCAGATCCCATTTGTTCACGACGAAAATACAGGGTTTATATTCGCGCTCGATTTCATTGCACAGTTTGCGGTCCACTTGGCTGATTTGTTGAGTGCAATCAAAAAACATCAAGACGACATCGGCGTGTCGGATGCTGCGGTGGGCGCGATGGTCGCTGTAAAAATCGATATCGGAACGAATACTTTTCTGGCGTCGCACTCCGGGAGTGTCGATCGCTACCATCACCTTGTTATCAAGTTCAAAGCGGACGTTGACGCTGTCCCGCGTCGTGCCGGCGACTTCGCTGACGATCATTCGTGGCTGACCAATCAGGCTATTGACAAATGTACTTTTTCCAACATTGCGTCGCCCGACAATGGCGATTCTCATTTCCGGTTCAAGTGGCGAGGAAACGCCGCTCTCGGTTGGTGGTGGCAAGTGGGCGGCGATTGCGTCCAACAACTCCGCCTGGTGTCGGTGATTTTTGGCGCTGACCGCCAGCGGGGCGCCGAAGCCCAGAGCGGCGAATTCATGCGCTTGCGTTTCCCAGTTTTCCCCGTCGCATTTATTGGCTACCAGCACCAACGGCTTACCAATCGCTCGCAAACGCTGGGCAATCTCCTGATCGAGTGCAGTCAAACCATCGCGCGTATCGACGACAAACAACAACACGTTCGCTTGTTGAATCCCGAGGTCGATTTGGTGTTCAATCTCCAGATCCAAGTCATCCACATCGTTGATTCCGATTCCGCCCGTATCGATGATTTCAAAATAACGGTCCCGATGTTGAACCAGACAAGTTAGACGGTCGCGAGTCACGCCGGCAACATCATCGACTATCGCCAGGCGGCGGCCTGCCAACCAATTAAAAATACTGGATTTCCCGACATTCGGTCGCCCGACAATCGCAACTTGCGGTAATGACATCGAATTGCAGGGTTCAAAAACTCGTTGGTCAAATTTATGATCTTGGTGATCGTTTGAATTGGGTACTAGCCCATTTCAATTGGCGTGAATCACCGCGAGGAGGTTGGCTCGGCACAAGCCTCAATTGTGTTTCCAAGCGTTTACTCAAGATTGCTGATTGTTTCATAATGGACACGATTGGTCAAATGACGACGTCCGAACGCCCTGAGCACAACCGCCGGATCGCTGCGTTGCACCAGCAGTTGGTCCTGTGGGAGCAAGCCGGAGTAGGCGTGGTTCCCCGTGCATTAGCTGACGACATTCTTCGTGTTTTCGATCAGACCAGGCCGGAATCAGTTCTCAGCGACGGCAACTTGGCGAGCCGAACCCCTGAAGGTACGATCCCTGCAGCCGTCAGCCATTTGCCGCCGACGCCAGCCGAAACCATTCGGCCGCAAGCCGCCAATAAGATACCGAGCAGCCAACGAATCCTTTCCCCTGTAGAGGACACGATGACAGATCGTACATCCAAGAGCACTGCGAACGCGAATGCGGCCGCAGGCGATTCGATTTGCGTTGGCCAGCCCTATCCGCCGGCAATTCGCCCAGATGAACGCCCTGGATACTTAAAGGTCCTATCCGCGGAAGTGGCGGCTTGTCAAAAATGTGTGGAGCTGGCAAAGCAGCGAACGCAGACGGTTTTTGGTGTCGGGCATCACCAACCGCGCGTGTGCTTTCTTGGCGAAGCCCCGGGGTCGGACGAAGACCGGCTGGGTGAACCCTTTGTCGGTGCTGCTGGGCAATTACTCAACAAGATCATCGTGGCCAGCAATCTGACGCGCGAAGAAGTGTACATTTTGAACACGGTCAAGTGCCGGCCGCCTGGAAATCGCAACCCATCAGATACCGAAATGGGGAATTGTTGGCACTTTGCCGTACGGCAATTGGAGATATTGCAGCCCGAGTTTATTGTCTGTTTAGGGGCGGTTGCGGTACGCGGGTTGTTGAATACGAAGTCGAGTATCTCACGGTTGCGGGGCAAGTTTCATCGATACCGCGGCAGCCGAGTCGTCGTTACCTATCATCCTGCTTTTTTATTGCGCGACCCTCGCGCCAAGCCTCAAGTTTGGGAAGACATGAGAATGTTGATGCGCGAGATGGGAGTTTCGTTGTCGTGAGCCAATCGTCGAGTCATCGCCCTTTAGAGTTGGCGGCAACCGCGGTGCGCCTCGATTGGACAGACTCGCGCATGGCAATCATGACCTTGGACATGCCTGGCAAGTCGGCCAACGTTCTGACAGCCGCCATGCTGGACGATCTCGAGCGGGCGTTGGACGTATTGGATAAAGAGCGCGACCTGCGAGGGTTGGTTATACGATCGGCCAAGCCTCGTATTTTTGTGGCCGGCGCTGATCTCGTTGCCATTGCGCGGTCCTTGGATTGGCCTGACGAAGCCATTGTCGCATTCTGCCGCCGCGGACAAACGATGTTTGAGCGCCTGCGGAGTTACCCGGCGGCCAGTGTGGCACTCATCGATGGAGCGTGTTTGGGAGGGGGGCTGGAGCTCGCCTTAGCGTGTGATTACCGAATCGCGACCAATGAAAGTCGGACAGTTTTGGGGCTTCCCGAAGTGAAATTGGGGTTGATTCCCGGGTGGGCGGGGACCGTGCGGTTACCGCGTCTGGTTGGGTTGGAAAAAGCCGGGGAATTGTTGACGACGGGGCGCACGATATCGGCAACTGCGGCCGCGGAAATCGGGTTGGTCGATGAAATTGTCCCATCAATCGAATGTTCGGAAACAGCCCATCGGCTGCTCGATCGCATGTTTGATTCCGAGGAACTGCGGCAACGGCGCATGAAACAACGCGCGCCACTGATCCTCAACGGATCTCGAATGGAGCACATCCAGGCTGCCATGGAACAGGCCATGGAAACGCGAACGGATCTTCATCCCTTTGCGCCGCGTGTCGTCTGGGAGCAGATTGCTCGCGCTGCACCGCTCGACTTCGATGAAGCCTGTCGAGCGGAAGGGGACGCTATGTGCCAGGTGTGGGGCAGTCCAACCTGCCGTGGGTTATTGAACGTCTATTTCTTGGGCGAGCACAACAAGAAAAACCCAGGCCGCGTCAATCTGTCATTGAAACCAAGAGCAATCGAACGAGTGGGAATCGTCGGGTTGGGTGTGATGGGCGTCGCCATCGGTCAAGTGATCGCGGATCGAGTTTCCTCAATTATCGGTTGGGACGAACGCGCGGAAGCGCGGAATCGGTTTACTACCGCCGTGCAACGCGACAGTTGCACGGCAGCCGCTCAGATGGCTGATTTGTCGCACTGCGACCTCGTCATCGAAGCGATCACGGAAGATGTCGCGGCCAAACAACACGTGCTGGCGGCGCTGTCACGATTGATTGGCGGCGACGCCCTACTCGCGACTAACACCTCGACGATTCCGTTGCAGACGCTAGGGCAAGACGTGAGCAATCCGACGCGCTTGGTTGGTATTCATTTTTGTCACCCCCAATTGATGAGTCTGGTTGAAATCGTGCGCAGCACGGAGACGGATGAAAACGTAGTGGCCGCTGCCGTGCAATGGGTGCGCAGTTTGGGGAAATCGCCGGTTGTCGTTGCGGACTCGCCCGGTTTTGTTGTCAATCGGTTGCTCGCCAGCCTGTTCGCGGTCGCCTTGAACCGCGTCCACCAGGGGGATGATTTCGAGTCGATCGATCAAGGGCTGCGCGCGTTCGGCTTTGGAGCGGGACCCTTCGAAATCATGGATATCATTGGAATCGACACGGTAGTGTCCGCGGGGCGCGCGTTAGCGGCAGCGAAAGTCGCCGGTTTGATCCCGTCGCCGTTGTTGCCCAAGCTAGTTCGCTTGGGGCGACTGGGAAGAAAATCTGGATGCGGTTTTTACAAGTACTCGCGGTCAGGCGGTCCAGCCGAACATGACCGCGACGTCCGCCAAGTGATTGCCCGATATCAATTGGCGCAATCGTTTCCTAACGAACGGACGGCGGCGGAAGAAATTGCTGCGGCCATGCTCATGCAAGCCTGCGCCATTCTGGACGAGAACACCGTGTCGGACGCGCGCGACATCGATTGGTGCGCAATCCAAGGTCTTTCGTTCCCCCCGTTCCGCGGCGGTGTTCTGGCGTGGGCCGATCAGGAAGGAATCGCGATAATAGGGCCATTGGTGCAATACATGCAGCACCGCTATCCCGAGTTTCCATCCGGTCGCACTTTGGAAGCGTGGCTGGCAGGAGCGAGGCCTTTTTATTCCATGGTCCAGGCATGATTGTGTCGACGCCGATCGTAGTCAGTGGCCCCATCCAGTTGCCCGAGGGGCATCCGACTTGGGCTGCGACGGTTCCCGAATGTTTCTTGGCACGCGCGCGATTGACGCCGACCGCTCAGGCATTTACTGAATTCAACGGACGAGAGTGGCGAACACACGACTGGCAACAGGTAGTTCAGGATGTTGCTGCTTGGGCAAAACGTTTGCGCGCCGCTGGTTTGTCACCCGGCGAACACTGCGTAACGATTTGCGAGAACCGATACGAATGGTTGTTGATCGATTTGGCCATACAATTCGTCGGTGCAGTCCATGTGCCGCTCAGTCCTCTACTACCAGGCAAGCAGCTCGTGGAGATCATTGAGCATTGCCAAGCGCGTTTAATCGTGGCATCGAGTTCTATCCAAGCGGACAAACTCACACCACTTGATCGATCGTCTGCTGACCGTTTGATTGTGCTGAATACTTTGCCGACACGCGAGAGTTGCACGGACACCGGCGCTCCGGTGGATTTCGCCGTTGCGGAGACCGGATGTTCCTTGGCGGAACCCGACAGCTTGATTTCCATTCTCTACACTTCGGGAACGACTGGAAGTCCCAAAGGGGTGATGTTGACCCACGAGAACGTGATGAGCAATGTGCGCGACAAACTAAGCGTATTGGCCTTGGGCGAACACGACGTGCGGCTGGCATGGTTGCCGTGGACACATATTTTCGGCCGGGTGTGCGACCTCTACACGGGAATTGCCGCGGGTTGTCATACCGTGATCTCGCAAGGCCGTGACTTTTTGTTCGAGGAATTGAAACAATTCCGGCCGACGTACCTCAATGGCGTTCCGTATTTCTACGAAAAATGTTACCGAGTGTTGGCCGCGCGCGGCGAGTTGACATTGCCGGGCGCGCTGGGTCAATTGTTGGGTGGCCGTCTGCGTTTGGCCAATTGTGGGGGGGCTCCCTTGGCCGACCATGTGTTCGACTATTTCCGCGAGAATGGAATCGAGTTGGTCTGCGGATATGGACTGACAGAAACGTCGCCTGTTCTGACCAGCAATCGCCCCAAGGCATGGCGCCGCGGTTCCGTGGGCCAACCCGTTCCCAGTGTCGAAATCTGTCTGGCCGAGGATGGCGAAGTATTAGCCCGCGGTCCAAATGTCATGCGCGGTTATTTTCGCGATATCGGACAGACCGAAGAAGTGTTGCGCGACGGGTGGTTCCATACCGGTGACTTGGGACGTATCGACAACGATGGATTCTTGTATATCGTCGGCCGGAAGAAAGAACTGATCGTTCTAAACACGGGTGTCAAAGTCGCCCCACTTGCACTCGAGCATCGTGTGTTGGCCCAGAGCCCACTTTACCACCAATGCGTGGTCTTCGGCGATCGCCGGGATTATCTGGTGGCTTTGATTGTTTTGGATATACGTGAGGCGCGCCGCTGTTGGCCGGATGGCAATTGGGAACCTGACTCGCTGATTATCGCGGATGAAAGAATTCGGGAGCAGGTGGAACGCGATTTGCAACAGGCGCTGGCCGATCGTGTGCCGTATGAGCACATCAAAAAGTTCGCTGTCATGAGCCAGCCATTTTCGGTGGATGACGGTTTGGCCACAGCCAAACAAAGTCTTCGCCGAGAAGCTATTTGGCTTCGATACGCCGCGGTGATCGACGATCTGTACTGTCCGTTGTAGCGGGCTGGTCACGGCCATCGGCCAATGGATTTCAGGGGCAGTATTGCCGGTTTATAATCCAAGGCGCAACGCACCTGGCGGTCCGCGATGCATCGCGGTAGTCAGGCGCCTGTGCGTTCGAGCAGGTTGTTTTCGCGCGACGCACGGTGTCGGAATCAGAAGTTCGTACCCCAGCAATTAAAGGGAGGTTGGCCATGAAGATCACCAAACCATTCAACCTAATGAAATGGATCGACGAGCACCGACATGAATTCCAAGTGCCTGTCATGAATCGGCAATTCTACAAAGAGGCCGATGACGTCATTGTTTTCGTTTCATTAGGGCCTAACACGCGGAACGATTATCACGTCAATCCGACAGAAGAGCTGTTCTATCAGTTGCGGGGAGATATCGCCGTACGCGTGCGTCCGCTGGACGGCTCGCCTCCCCATGATGTCGTCATTCGCGAAGGAGAAATGTGGCTTTGTCCGCGACTGGTCCCCCATCGCCCGCAACGGCCGGCGAACACAATTGGTTTGATCGTCGAGTTTCCCCGGCCCGCCGGAACTAAAGACAAATTGCGGTGGTATTGTCCAGATGACATCCACTTAGTTTACGAAGCAGAATTTCGGCTGGAACATATTGATCGCGATTTGCACCACATCATGGATGAGTTTTGGAACGGGCCGATCGAGCGGCGGACGTGCAAGGAAACCGGGAAAGTCATTGAGCGCGCGGGCGAGTTTGTCCTGGCCCAGTAACAATTACCGCAATGGGAGCGGCTCAAGCATTTGATGGCGCGCGGGCATCACCCAATCGCGCTGGTCCACTTGGTGGCCGTGTGTGCTGAGATGTTCGTACAGGATGCGTTTGATTTCCAAAATCGTGCGTGGGTTTTGATGAATCGTCTGGTGATCGGCAGGCACTTCCAGCTCGGAGTTCGCTGCCGACCAGTGGGCGCTCTCCACGGCGACGATCCCATCGCCGGACTCTTGACCAACGAGCGTGCTGATCCACCATTGTTTGTCAAGCTTTCCAAAGATGTTGTGTCTGGCAACTTTCGGCGCGGGTTCTGCGTGCTGCATCGCTTGAATCAAGGCGCTTGTGGGAGACAGCGAGTCGATGCTGGTGGACATCGTCAACGGCCGGGGATCGCGGATCAAGGCGCGGTTGTCCTGCACGAGTTGTCGGTTCGCGTGGTTCATCATGTGAGGCAGCGTAATGAGACGTTGGGCGATCCATTGCGTGGTCATGTTGGCGAATTGGCTTCCTTGGTGCGGTGTGCCAATGCAAACCATGCGCGCGATACCTGGCTCCGGTGTAAAGAACATGGTGGCCGCCAAGGCCTCCAATGACTCGTGTTCGCCTTGCATCGCGGCGAACGGTTGATCGCTGATGGCCTGCCAGAACGCATCGCCGCTGGAGGACGTCAAGATCCGCGCGATCAATCCACCCATGCTGTGCCCGATCAAGATCGTTTGATCGAGCCGGTCGGCA
>JACTND010000060.1 GCA_014584305.1 Planctomycetota bacterium
AGGCAATTCCCGCTTTTCGAGATTCGCTTCCTGTCCAGAATTTTCAGAACCGTTCCTTAAAATTTCCCAAAATGAACGACCGGAGGATAATTCTCCTTCGACTGCACCCAAATATTTAAAAAACAGGAGCGCGAACACGATGCACAGGAAGTTCAATACGCCGCAACCAATTAAACCGGCGGCTGGCCACCGCGTGCGGCGCTGCGCCTCGCTGCGGCTGACCGTAACTCCTTTGGTCTCCACGTAACCTGTGCTCTCCAGACTGATCAATGGCTGACCAATGGCCTCGCGAATCGCATTGACCAATCGCCACGCTTCCACGTGGTCCACCAATTCGATCTTCAATTCGAACTTACCGGAATCCTTGGTCGGCAGTCCGGTCAACGCCAGAGGCCGATCCAACGTCATCTCCAATTTCGAGGAAAACCACTGCCTGCGCAGCGTCATCGACAGCACATCGCGCAACGGAATGATGTGTTGGCCGCTTTTGAGCTGCAGCGACTTGAAAATGTTCTCTTTCGCGGAATAGTCGATCTCCAAATTCCCTTTCTGAATGCGCAGCACGCCGTGCGTAATCATCAAATTCATGTGCGGCTCGACCACCGAAAACGGCACGCGCGGCGAACGTTTAACAACGCCATGCGGTTGGGGGGCTGCCGGTGCCATCGCGTCCATTGGCGGCGCGAGTGTCGCACCAGCGGGACGAACGGCCGCCCACGCGGATTCCACCGCCGTGCGAACTTCGCTCGCGCGCTGATAGCGGCGATCTGGTTCCTTCTCTAACGTGCGCAACACCACTTGATCCAGATCGGCCGGCGTGTTTCCCTTTTCGCTGGGTAACGGAAATCGCCCTAATGGCAACTCGCCAGTCAACAGCTCATACAGGACGACTCCCAACGAGTAGATGTCGGCCCGATGGTCCACCCGGTTGGGCTGCTCGATCTGTTCCGGAGCCATGTAGTTCAACGTCCCCAACACTTGCCGCGATCCGGTCAAGGTCCACTGGTTTTCGGACGCGCCGTCCACCAGCTTGGCCAAACCGAAGTCCGCGATCTTCACCCGGCCGCGGCGGTCCAAAAGAATGTTTTCGGGCTTAATATCGCGATGAATAATTCCTTCATCATGGGCAAACTGCAACGCTTCACAAACTTGAGGTACGATGGCCAAGGCTTGTTCGGCGGATAATGTCCCCGCACGCATTGCTTCCCGCAAATTGACGCCGTCCACGTACTCCATGATCAAGTAGTACACGGATCCTTGTTGACCGAAATCGAAAACGTTAATGATGTTCTGGTGGGTCAATCGCGCCAGCGTGCGGGCTTCGCGCGTGAAACGTTCAGCGAACGACGGATCGTTGGCGAATCGGGGGGATAGAATCTTGATCGCCACGTACCGATCAAGATTGGGCTGGTACGCCTTGTACACGGCCCCCATCCCACCTTGTCCAATCCACTCCAATGAACGGAATTGAGGGAAAAGCGTCGCTAACTTTTCCAGCGACGGAAGTGCCGGTTCCGGCAACCGCTCGGACATCGGCAGCGTCGGGGCATTGGCATCCGGCGTCGCCGACCGGACAAGGCCCAACAGGCAGGCTGGGCAGAGCCCAGCCGGCGCGTCGGCCTTCAATGGTCGATGGCATTGTGGACATACGTTCATTGCGCTCGAACTCCCGGTTAGCTGCTGCATTTTAGTGTCATTTCCTCGACTAAGCAGGCCCGCACATTCATCTGGAATCGGGTCCTCTTGTCGTCTCCCACGCTTCAATACACGTTCCCCGCCATTCGGTTACAGCCAAAAGGGGACACCCAACCAATTCGGTGCCCCCTGCCCGTTGGCCGTTCGTTTCGCCAATCTAGCAGCGAAGAACGGACGAAACGTGACCAATGCAATGGTGTCGGAAGTGTGCGGCACGCGCCGTTATTGGTCGCGGTGGACAGTGTGGGGGGAAAAGGCTGGCAAACAGACAGCAATGTACTCGGCACCGTCGTCTCCGGGAGTGCTATATCGGACCCACTCGCCCCTGGGCGCCAAGACTGCTTGCCCCGCCTGGACGTGCAGCGTTTGTCCACCCGTCTCAACGCAGAGAATTCCACGCAGAACAATAGTGTATTCATCGAATTCCGGAGTTTGCCCCGGCTCCATCCAACCGGCCGGACTTACCATCCGCGCAATACTGATCGCTTCGGTGCCCGAATTGACGCGGCCAAAAAACTCTTCGATCCGTTTAGGTTTCGTTCCTGCCGCCTCGACAATCGACGGACCAGATAACAACGTAGCCATGTTCTCCCCGATCAATAACTTATCTTCAATTCAACCGCTCAATGTTAGAACTTATCCCAGCCCCCCCATCCCCGGTCCTTCTCCCCGGCGAGGGGAGAAGGGAGGAAGAGTATCGGGATCGGCTATTAGTTGGACAGCGCTAACTCGAAACGTACGTATCGCCGCTCCGTTTACCAAATCGCCGTCATGATGACAATCAGCGTCAAAAATGCAATAGCGGAGATCGGCTGCCTTGGGTGCGTCGCCGCTTTGCAGTGAATAGGGAACGAGCCATAATCGGACCATGGATCGAGATGACGAATCAAATCTTTCGCAGAACAACGTCGGGGCGTTTGGGTTGGTTTCGTTGGCTGCATTGGTCGTGGCCAATATGGTGGGAGCTGGCGTCTTCACCACCAGTGGGTATTCGTTGGCGGGACTGGGAAGCCGGACTTCGGTAATGCTGGCTTGGCTGGTGGGCGGGATCATTGCCTTGGCAGGAGCATTGAGTTACGGGCGATTAGCGCGCTCCATCAGTCTGTCTGGCGGCGAGTACGTTTTTCTCAGCCGCGCCATGCACCCGATGGCCGGATTTCTAGCGGGCTGGATCTCCTTGATCGCCGGTTTTACCGGCGCGATTGCCTTGGCGGCGATCACCTTCGAGATTTACGCATTGCCCGACGGATTGAGGCCCGCATGGTTGCCGAAAGGAGCGGTTTCCGTCACCACCATTTTGATTTTTGGAATCATACATTCGTTTATCAAGTTGCCCGGCGTACTATCACAGAACTTGGTCGTCGGCGTCAAACTCGTGCTATTGATCGGCTTTCTCGCCTATGCCTTGTGGGCGTTTCCCCAAGGCCGCTGGGTAGGTTGGCGCATTCCCGACGAGGGACGCGCGTTCTCTTGGTTTGCCTTTGGATCGGCGCTCGTGTGGATTTCCCTGTCCTACAGCGGTTTCAATGCCGCGGTGTACGTTTCCGGCGAAGCGCGCAGCGCCCGAGTGACGGTACCCACCGCAATGTGGATCGCGACAGTCGTGGTGACTGTTTTATACTTGGGATTGAATTTTGTGTTTTTGTATGCCGCGGCACCCGAAGACATCGTGGGGCAAGAAGCCGTAGCGCGGGTCGCCGCCATTTCGCTCGGCGGACCGATGGCTGCGGCGTTAGTGAACGTGATTATCTGCTTGGGAATGGTCAGCTCGGTATCGTCGATGGTCATCGCCGGCCCGCGGGTTTATGCCCAGATGGCGAATGATGGGGTATTCCCGCGCGCACTGGCGTTTCAGCCCCGGTCGGCTGGTCAGGCTCCGGTGGCGGCGATTGGTGTACAAACCCTGCTGGCCTGCGTCATTGTGCTGATTTACTCCCACGTGGAAGCGTTGCTGTTTTACTTAGGATTGACGTTGTCTTTATCAGCCGCGGCCACGGTGTGTTGTTTGTTTGTGCTGCATGTGCGGCGACCGGCAGAGTTTCGTCAACCCGTAGTGGGGTTGTTGGTCGCCGTATTCTATGTCGCGGCGATTGTTACGTTGGCAGTTTTGAGCGCCATGGATCGACCAGGCCAAATCGTGGCCACGCTGGTGACTGTGGCCAGTGGCGTGGTCCTGTATGGATTTTCGCGTCTCATTACCCCAACTAAAGCATGAGTCGTTCGCTGGAAATCTGTCGTTCATGGCGCGTCAATTCATACATGTCGTGCAGGAGCTGGATGTCGATTGGACGCTGCTGCACATTGCGGCGCAAAAACATACGCATTTGGGTGGCTTCCATGACTGCCGGCGGCGATTCCGTCACTTGTCCAAACGAGCGCGCGTAGTTGACGAAACTCGGGACATTGGTCGTGACGAATCCATAAAGCATACTACACACCCCGATGACTTTGCCCGTGAAGATGCTGGTGTTGATGGCTGTCTTGGCATAATCGCCGATCATGCAACCGACGAACTGCATCTCGGTGGCCACTTGTTGATGTCCATATTCCATTCGGACTTTGCCGTAGGTGTTTTTCAAGTCGCTGTTGCAGGTGCCGGCGCCCAGGTTAATCCAACTGCCCAAGTAGCTGTGCCCCAAGAACCCATGGTGTTGTTTGTTCGAAAACGAATCGATCACTGAGCATTCCACTTCGCCGCCAATTTTGGTGGTGTGGCCCAGGCAGACCGAATCTTTGACGGCTGCATGCTCGTTGATACGGGCGTGCGCGCCGATGTGCAAAGGCCCCCGCAAAAAACAAAACGGCCCGATGGCCACATCGTCCTCCAGAACGATCGGTCCTCGTTGCGTATTGGTAACCACGTAGTCGCTGATGGACACACTCCCTTGGACGAAAACGCCTTCTGCCATCTCTCGGTAGCCACCGCGATTGAGTCGCCAGGCGATATTCTCAGCAAAAGCCGCCTCATTGGCGCGAATGTAGTCGTGCGGGTATTCAAAGAGCATCAGCGCCATCTTCAACTCTGGCAAAGCAGCGGTCGCCTGTTCAATCGCCGCGAGAACCGCCCCATACTCTTCGCGATCGCGGAGCGGTGCCAATGTGGCTGTCGGCAGCCAAGCTGCCGCCAGCACTGGACCACAACGAACGCAGCCCAGCGATGGCTGCCGCACCAGGCTGCGCAGTCGCTCAATGTTGGATGCTGTCGGAACCAACCGCGCGTTGACAATCAGCGTTTGCTCTTGATCCCAGGACAAGTTTGGTCGCAAGTCCGCATAATCGGCGGCGACTAATGCGCGCAGGTGCGGGCGGACCACGGGAACCAGCGGCGCTCCCAGGTCCCGCAGCCAATCCACCAGCCGATACGAGGCGCACAATGCAGCAAACGCCGGTCGGCCGGTGGTGATGGGATAGAGTCGCGCGACGTCGGCATCTTCAAACAACAAGATATTCATGCGCGGATCGCTCTTGCGAGACCAACAACTCCGGATCGTTTGACAACAGCATAGCGTGTCGGCGACTTCACCGCCAACGTTGAACACGTGCTTGGCAAGCTCGGTAAAATGTATGGACCTTGACGGCTGGTCTCGTCCGCCCGCATGGCTCCCGCGTCAATACGCTTTCGCAAAGACAGCGCGCGTATCGGTCTGTTTCCCGGTAAATAAGCAACGGCCTTCCGTTCGCTCGGCGTCCAGGGGCAGGCAGCGGACTGTCACCTTGAGTTCCTTAAGAAGCTCGGCGACCTCCGGTATGTCCGCGAAGTGAGCGATCGCGAAGCCACCGTGAATTTCGGGTTCTTCGGTCTCTTGACGGCGCGGCGTAAAGAAGTCTTTAAACTCGGCAAGGTCGTGGAAATCCCGCGTATGTTGGCGACGAAACGCCAATGCGCGATCGAACAGCCCCTGTTGCATGGAATCGAGCCATTGGGGCAACACGGCGAGAAACTCAGCGCAGGAAATATTTACGGCTTGGCCCGTGTCGCGCCGCGCGGCAAAGACCGAACCAGCAGCCACGTCGCGCGGCCCAATTTCGACGCGTACCGGCACTCCGCGTTTGACGTGGTACCATTTTTTCTCTCCACCGCGCAAGTCCCGGTCATCCACTTGGGATTGGATGGGAATGCCGCTAAATGATAGCGCGCTGATCGAGGTTTGCAGGCGCTGGCAATGTTCCAACACGGTCGTGCGCTCGGCATCGTTGCGGTAAATGGGCAGGATGACCACCTGTTTTGGCGCTATGCGCGGCGGCAAGACCAAGCCGTCGTCATCACTATGCGCCATGATCAACGCGCCAACCAACCGGGTACTTACCCCCCACGAGGTCGTCCAGGCAAACGCTTCATGACCGGTTTGGTCCTGGAATTTGATCTCTTGTGCTCGCGAAAAATTCTGCCCGAGGAAATGCGAGGTACCCGCCTGCAGAGCTTTTCTATCTTGCATCATAGCCTCGATGGTCAGAGTCGCATCCGCCCCTGGAAATCGCTCACCAGCCGACTTTTCGCCCTTGATCACCGGTATCGCTAGGTACTCCTCGACGAACTGGGCATAGACATCCAACATCAAGCGGGTTTCTTCCCAAGCTTCTTCCGCCGTCGCGTGCGCGGTGTGCCCCTCTTGCCACAAGAATTCCGCAGTGCGCAGGAACAAGCGCGGCCGTAGCTCCCAGCGAACCACATTGGCCCATTGGTTGATTTTCAACGGCAAATCGCGATAGGACTGAATCCACTTCGCGAACATGGCACCGATAATGGTCTCGCTGGTGGGGCGAACGACCAGTGGTTCCTCCAAAGGCCCAGCGGGGATCAATTTGCCATCCGGTCCCTGTTCCAATCGATGATGCGTAACCACGGCACATTCTTTGGCGAAACCCTCGACGTGTTCCGCCTCTTTCTCCAAGAAACTCTTGGGTATAAAGAGCGGAAAGTAGGCGTTCTCGTGCCCGGTGTCCTTGAACATTTTGTCCAGGACACGTTGCATGTTTTCCCAAATGCCCCACCCCCAAGGTTTAATGACCATGCAACCGCGGACGGGCGAGACTTCAGCCAACTCGGCGGCTTTGATCACTTCCTGATACCACAGCGGATAATTCTCGGCACGTGTGGGCGAGATGGCCGTTTTCGTTTTTGTGTTCATGTCGCCAGTGTAATTCGTCGGCCCCAATTTAATCAAGAACGGGGTAGGTTCCGTCGAAATCGGCTTACGCCAATGGACGTCATCATCGGAAGGCGGCTAGGAGGCAACACCGGCCCGATTCGATGTTTGAGCTTTTATTGCCAATGTGCGTTTCTCGAAGCGAATTTGATGGACGATCCGCCATAACGATGGCAACAAACCACTGCGGACCTATACGTGTGTGCTACCGACGACCTGACGCGATTTCACGTTTGAATACGCGCAGCCCTCGGCGATCCATCAATTACCGGGCAAGTCGGACTTTGGTTGCTGCGCCTGCAGACGGAGTTGCTCCAGGGGAAGGTCTTTTCCAAACAGAATAATGTACCTTCCTGGTGGTGGCTCTCCTTGGTTTCGTTCCATTTGCTGTTGCACCGTTTGGCCGTGAAGGTTTTCCATTTGCCTGTCCGTACCATCCTGATTCCTGATTCGCGCCGGTTCCACAATTAAGCGCTGCTGGTCGGCGGCAATCGATTGTGCTTGTCCCGGACGGAGGAAATGGAAGCTGTTAGGACGTTCACTGAGTGTTTGCAGCCATTCGTTCAAAGCCAGCTCTCCTTGCCGAGCATCGCTTTGGTTTTCGGCCAGTTGAAACGGAACGGCCTGTTGCTGCTGTGATTCTTGCGCTACTTGCGACCGGCCCATCGGGATCACCTCATCCGAAACGGTCGCATCACCGCGCCCCTCCAAATTCTGTCCGTCTATTCGAAACCGACCGCCGCCAACGCCGAGGCCACCAGCTCCGCCAAGGCCACCGCCGCGTTGTTCGTGCGGTACGCGTTCCTTGTCCATGTTATTGAACACCTGTGCCAACAAGATTTGTTGCGCGTCGCGAGGAATCGTCGGAACGGCACCGGGCACCGCCGGGGTATCCTCTGTCAAGGGCGCTGCCGGATCAAAGAGCAACACTTCGGCCGACTGCGCAATGTGGTTGACCTTCTGCGCCATCACTTCGGGTTGCGCGCGAACATACAAAACCTCGGCCTGACCGCTGGTTAGATTCTCCAATGAAAATCCGTCCGGCAGCAGCCCGCTTTCCGAAAGCGACTGGACCAGTTTGGCCACTTCCTCTGGTCGATCGGGGACCGAGACAATGCACATTTGATCAACCGCCAAGGATTCGGAAACAATCTCTCGCCCCTCGGCCAATTCACTTCGTCCGGGAAACAATCCCGACTTGGCCATTTGACCCTGATGGGATTCGTTTTCGTCCAACAATGAGTCCGTTCCCCCTCCTGCTGCCCGTCTTTCATTTGTCGCGCCCAGCGACATTCGTGCCAATTCTTCACCCATTGCTTTCGGGGGCGCTGCCGAAGCATCATCCGCTAGATCCAGCGCATCTGTCCCTGAACGTTCCGCGCTGTCCGCACTTGCCGGCGGCGCCGCGGCTATTGCCGGGTTGCCGAATCCCAATTCGCCTGTAACATCTCGCGGATCCGATGCCGTGCCAGCCGCATTGGCGCGATTTGCGAGTTCTTTGTTGGCTGGTCCTTGAGCCAACGGATCGAGGTGTCCATCACGATTGCGCAACCAAATGAAGGCCACGAGGACCAGTGCAGCTAATGATGTAGCAAACAGAGTGGCCGGTCGCCAATTCACCTTGGACCATGGCGCTGGACGCGCTCCAGAGCGAGTAAACGATCGGATCGGGCCAGCTTCAGCAGTGGCCCGCGCAGGCCGCCGAGTGGTCTCGTGTGCCGCGGCCACAGCCGACAGGACGAGCTTTTCGGCTTCTGCGCTCAATCGCCGTCGGGGCAACTGCTGAAACAATCGGCGCTGCGCTGTGTAACACTCCAACGTTTGACGCGCGCGTGGATCGCCCGCCAACAGTTCTTCCACTTGCGCGCGCTCTTCCGCCGACAGTTCGTTGTCGAGATAGGCGCTGATTACTTCGTCCCAATTCGTGTCGGACATTCTACGTCCCAATCGTCACTAACATGTATCCGCCGAACATCATCGTTCCGTAGCCTTCATCAACGATTCCAACTCCTCTCGCAATTGTGCCCGCGCGCGATGCAATCGGCTCCGAACCGTTCCCACGGGAATTTCCAATACTTCGGCGATTTGTTCGTAGTCCAGGTCTTCCATTTCGCGCAACACCAGAATGGATCGGAACTCCTCAGTCAAACGTTCCAGTGCTGTTCGCAACATCTCGATGTCCTCCTCGCGCCGCAAGCGATCCTCCGGCGCGGGCCCGCGATCCTCTACATCCAACGAGGTCCCCGGCGATGCATCGTCCGGCATTCCGTTCAGCGAGACCAGGCGCTTTTGGCTGCGCAATTTGCTGATGGCGACGTTCCGGGCCACTTGAAAGAGCCAGGTATAAAATGAACTGCGACCAGAAAATAAGTGCAATTTGCGATACGCCATCACTAACGCATCTTGAACAACGTCTTGTGCGTCAGTCTCATTGCGAACCATTGCGCACATGCTGCTGAACAAGCGATCTTGATACTTGGCGACCAGTCGGCCAAGTATGCCGCATAGTGGCCAGTATTGGCTGCCAGTTCCCATGTTCGCGGATTTCCGAGGGGTAGCCCGTGGAAGATTCTAAGGTATTTCGCGGACCTTGGGTACTGAAAACGGGGCAAAAACAAGGGTTACTGGCCGAGTCAGGGGATTGTTTCCGTAGCCGGCGCCAAGCCAATATCGCTAGCCCCACAGATCCCACAACCCAGGTGTCGCGGCGGACACATGGTCGAATTCGAAAACCGATGGCGAAGACCAGAAAGGCGAAGTTAGCTCGGCGGGGAGCTGTTTCCGTTGGTTCGTTCCAAGTGGTTAATCCTGGCTTCCACCGAGCAAGCTCGGCGGGGCGCAATGATGATCCACTAAGAACACCAGACAACCACCCTGCGCTAAACTCTTTCCGCTGGGCAATTCGATTCCAACAAGAACTTTTTTGCGCATGCCGCGAACTCGGCAAACCCCCGCACCCTTGTTAACGCCCCGCGCGCGGGTGCGCAGCGTCCATTATTAAACGGCCGCCGCGTGCTGGTTGATGATGTTTTGTAACGTGCTCTTGGGGAATGCGCCCACTTTCGTATCGACGACCCTGCCATCTTTGAAGAAGATGATCGTGGGGATGTTCGTTATGCCGAACTCCATCGGGACCGCTTGGTTGTTATCGACATTCATCTTGCCGATTTTCACTTTGGGATTGTCGTGCGCCAGTTGTTCGATGATCGGCGCCAATTGACGGCATGGCGGGCACCACTCAGCCCAAAAATCGACCACCACTACGCCGGAGGCGTTCCGCACTTCATCATCAAAATTCTGATCTGTAAATTCGAAAGCCATGGACGATCACTTCTCCAATCAAATGTTCTCTCGCGGTACCCTATAGGCCATCTTACATTCGACGCTGAGCGCCGCCTGCACCGACAGCCCGCCGTTCGCAACCCACCACAGGGTGCAACGCGTCCCGCCTCGTGTTGCGGCGATTGTACCATTCCACTACCGGTGGTCAACGATCAGCCAAATTCTCTTGAATTTACTAGCGAATGCTTCGTTTGACAGTTAGCCCGCGCCCTGCCGCAACTGGCAACCCCAAACGTTTAGGGGACCATCATACGCTCGGCGCAGACCGAACGGCCAGAAACCGTGTTGCGAAACGCTAGGCCACGTCGCCGGGATGACGATCCTCGATCATTCCGAAAATGATTACAAGAACAACGATCACCTACAAGGAGAACGCGGCCGCAACGTCGGATGGGGCGGGTTCGTATTCGAGCGGCTCCATACTGCTTCCCGCGCGCCCTTGGCTGAGACTGCGCATGGCATTGGAGTAGCCAAACAATTCCGCCAGCGGACAATGGGCCTCGATCGTCGTCCGACCTCCCAGGCTCTCGGTATGTGCGATGCGCGCGCGGCGCTGCGCCAAGTCGCCGACAAACTCACCGTAAAACTCATCCGGCGTGTTGATGGTCAACTTCATGATCGGTTCCAGCAATACCGGGCCGGCTTCCCGCAACGCGGCTTCGAAGGCATCTCCAGTGGCAATGGCCAAGGCCATCGGATTGGTTTGGTCCGTGACTTCGACCGACAACAACGTGACTTTGATTTTGGTAAGCGGGAAACTGCCGATGGTGCCGCCGCCGTCGGCGCGGGCTCGGATCTCGTCGAATACGGCTTGCAAAGACTCGGCTCCGATGATCCCATCCGGCAAACGATTGACGACGGTCACGCGCTGGTCGCCTCCGGCGAAGGGCTCCATCCGCAACGTCATGGCACCAAATAGCTGTTGCCCATTGATAATCCGATGGCATTGACCGGTAACCTCGACCGCGCGACAGATCGTCTCGCGATACGATACACGCGGTTTATGGACCTTGACGTTCAAGTTGAAATCTCGCAACAGGCGATTGCGAATGATCTCCAAATGGAGTTCCCCCATTCCCGAAATCAACGTCTGTCCCGTCTCCAAACTTTCACGGGTCTTGAAGGTCGGATCTTGGCGTTTGAGCATCTCCAAGACTTCCTCCAGCTTTTTGCGATCGGTCGCCGTTTCCGGCTCGATCGCCATTTCGATCACCGTTTCTGGAAATTGGATACTTTCCAAATTGATGGGCGCTTTGGGATCACACAGCGTGTCGCCGGTGACGGCGTGGCGAGGACCGATCAATCCGACGATGTCACCGGCCTCGACGCGGTCCATCTGGCCGTCGCGTTCCTTCTTGGTGGCATGGATTTGCCATAGTTGCGACACGTTCTCCTTCTTGTCGATGCTCGGACAAAGTACGCGCGCGTTGGACTCCAAAATTCCCGAGTAAACGCGTACCCAGTAAAAGTCACCCGTCTTGGCTGGCAATATCTTGAACACCAGACCACAAAACGGGTCCTTGGCATCCGGGTTTCGAATTTCCTTTTGTCCCTTCCCTTTGGGATTTACGCCTTCAACTGGCGGGCGGTCCGTAGGGCAGGGGAGATAATATTTGACGGCATCCAGTACCGTTTGAATCCCAATGCCATGCAGCGCCGATCCGCAGACGACCGGCTGAACTTGCAGAGCCAAGGTCGCTTCGCGAATGACTTTGCGGATCAGCTCATTGGGTATCGGGGTCTCAGACAGCGCCAACGTCATCAATTCGTCGCTCTTACCGTACAGGACCTCCATCATTTGGCTGCGACCGAATTCTGCTTCATCCCGCAGTTCTTCGGGGATCGGCAGCTCTTTCATCGTCTTGCCGTCGTCGGAAAAATCCAAATACTTCATCTTGACGAGATCGATAAGGCCGCGGAACGGGTTCGGCGCATGCGCTGGGCCGCTGCCGACGGGAATCACGACGGGCAACGGATGTGCGCCCAGGCGCGTTTCGATTTCTACAACCACCCGTTCAAATCCGGCCCCTTCGCGGTCGAGTTTGTTGATAAAACAGATGCGGGGGACATGGTACTTGTTCGCTTGACGCCACACTGTTTCGCTTTGCGCCTCGACACCTTCGCGCGCACTAAAGACCACGACGGCGCCGTCCAACACGCGCAAACTCCGCTCTACTTCGGCCGTAAAATCGACGTGGCCCGGTGTGTCCAACAGGTTGACGTGGACATCTTTCCAATCAAATGTCACACAGGCTGCGTAGATTGTGATTCCCCGTTCGCGCTCCTCCTGATCGTCATCAGTGGTCGTGGTTCCCTTATCAACCATGCCCATGCGATGCTTCGCGCCGCTGAGAAACAACATCCCTTCCGTCACCGTGGTTTTCCCGGCGTCGATGTGGGCGATGATCCCGATATTTCGGATTTGTTCGATTCGTCGCGACATAGCGCAGCTATTCTAGGAAATGGCCGGAACGAGAAACAGGTGGGTGCTATTAGCAGACTGCTCGCGCGGTGCGGGGCACGCCCGGCGCCGACGAGACTCCGGAGACGCTCCAATCGAATACTGGCGCCGACCCTGACAAGGGAGGAAATGTGCCATCGCCGGCAACAGGGGCACGGCGCGTGCCTAGCGGATCCCGCTTAACAACTTGTCACGCTTGTCTTGCAACTTTTGCAGATCGCTGGTGGCCCATTCTAGTTCTTTCTGCATTTCGTCCAGCGATTTGCGCCGCCCCGATTCAATCTGCTGCAACTCGTCGATGCGCTTTTGCAATTCGACAATCGTCCGTTCCAGCTCTTCGCGTTTAGCGGCGTCGCGCGGCAACTCCTGTTCGGCCTTCGCAAGTTCGCCGGGCAATGCATCGATACGCGACCGACGTTCGGATATCAACGTGTCCAACACCGCCAATTCCTCGCGAAACACCGCGGCTGGCGCCAATTCGCCGGACCTGAGTCGTTCGACCGTGGGCAAGATAATTTCCATCGGCAAGGCGTAAGTCGCCACCCGTCCCGCCCGAGCGATGTTTATCCCCACAATCTGACCATCCAAATCGACGAGTGGGCTTCCGCACTGGTTGGCCTGCAAACCGGAGTCGTGTTGGAAGGCCAATGGATACCGCTGCTTGCGGGTGGTAAGCGTGCTTCCCATGCGCTCTTGCGGGTTCTCTTGTCCCATGCTGTTCATTTCCTCGGCGCTGTACAACACGACATGCACCGTCAGCTCTTTGTCCAAACGCAACACCGTGATCGTAATTGCGTCGCCCGGTTCGTAGCTGGTCAACACTTTCCGCAACGTAGCCGAATCGGGAATGGGTGTCTCGCCCACACGAGTAATAATGTCATTTACTCTCAAATCCGCTTTGTCTGCCGGAGACTTGTCGTTAATGCTGGTAATCCGAACGCCTTTTTCGTGGTCCACGGGCATGATTCCCAGCCGCGCCTGGGCCGACGCGATTTCGCGCTGCATGACACTGACGACCCCCAAAGAAATCGGTTTCGGATCGACAGCCACACTCGCGATCCAGCGGCCAACGGGCGGAGCAGGGATCGGACGCAGGTCCGCGGCCGCAAGCGGGTATCCCGCCTCCACACGCAGCATGGCCAAGTCGGTGGCCGGATCGATGCCGAACACCTGCGCGGCTACACGGGCTCCGTTGGGCAACTGACATTCCAACGGCATCCGCAATTCGCTGGCCTTGGTGATTACCAAGCCGTTCGCATCGACGACCACGCCAATCGCCACTTGTTTCTTGTTGTGATAGAGCCGGACGGTGGAGGCAGATGTCGAGCCGACGCTGGGGGAAAACAAGTCCACCATTTCGGGCGCCAGCCGCGAATGCTTGCGCAAGCTGCGCAATCCTCGCACGAACTGGTCCATGGTGTTTTCGTTGATATCGACCGGTTTTTCGACCGCCGGGGATCCGTTTTCTCCTTCATCCTGGACGCGTTCCGGTACTGCCTCGACGGCATCCGCGACGGGCGGTTCGTCCTGTACACGAAAAGTTCCCACCGCCGCTAGACACGACGGTCGGTCAGTACCCAACAGGACCATCAGCGACAATGCCGCACCAGTCCACCAGAAAAATCGGTTGCGTTTGTTCATATACCTATTCTTCTATCGTCGATGTATTGCGAACTCGAACATGAAATGCTCATCGTGGTCACGAGTCGGATTTGCACGGAATGGTTTCAATTAGCGCCGACTTCGACGTCGAACTCCAATTCTTGTCCGTCTCGTTCCACTACGATTTTGATGACTTGTTTGACCCGGATCCGAGCAAACGCCCGTTCTAAATCGGCCTTATTCGCAATCTCGCGGTTATTTGCGTTGATGATGGTGTCACCTACGCGCAAGCCTGCCTTGGCTGCCGGACTGTCGGCTTCCACGGATTCGATGACATTGGTTGCTTCCACCATCTTAATGCCGATGTAGGGTTTGGGCGCAGCGCCGATGATCTTGCCATCGACCAAATCATCCCAGTCGTTAGAAAATGTATCCACGGGAACATGAATATTGTCCCACAGATTGTTGCTGATCCGACTGTGAATGCCGATCACGCGGCCGTCAAAATCGACCAGTGGCCCGCCGGAATCTCCGCCGACTAAGACACAATCCGTTTTCAACATGCTGGGGGTATTGATCAACAATCGTCCCACGCGCAAAACCAACCCCCGTTTTTCGTCGATACCTCCCGGATGGCCGATCGCCATCACCCATTGACCCACCGTCAGGGTGCCGGATTCGCCGACATCCAAATACGCCCACTCTCCCGGCTCTTCAATTTTTAACATTCCCGAATCGACGTTACGATTGACACCCAACGTCTTGGCTTTCACTTGCCTGCCGTCAGAAAAGGTCAACGTAGCCGTAACACCCGGACGCCCGATGACATGTGCGGCAGTCAGTACATAACCATCTCGGCTGATCACGACGCCAGTGCCTTGAGCAGCCGCCACTTGAATATTGACCGTGGCGTTATTGACCTTGTCGGAGATTTCTTGGGCGCGCTGCTCCATCAGTCGCACCTGCTCTTTCGTTTTTGGAATCTCACCGGTAAACAGGAAGGCCAATGAGTTTTCATTCGCTTCGTCCGTCCGCTCGACGACGGCAACTGGATTGGTAGAGTCGTGATGCTTTTCGTCGGTCTGCGCCCGCAACGGCTGACCGCTCCAGAATAGCAATGCCATCAAGCAACCAACGATCAGCCCGTTCATTCGGCGAAACATGTCGGTCATACGCATGCACTTTCTTTTCGCTTTTTCGTATTCGCAATAATTGGTTTCCAGCGGTCGCAGCGCTGCACGGAATGCTCTTTACGTTAATTTTATCATTCCGTTCCTGCAATCGTATCCGAGAAATGTCCGATTTTTCAACAGTTTTCGCCGCGGAAAGCCGGTTAACCGATGGACTCGGACACTTCGAATGCTCATCAATGCTCGCAGATTCCTGCCTACCTTCGCCGAGTTCCAGCTTGTATGCCGAGCGGCCACGCATTCGAAGCCGCCGCGCGTACCCCCGATTCCCATACGATCAAACCGTGTGTCGAACAAAACGTTTGTAATGGTTGTGGTTGAAAGTCAATCTCCGAATTCCTAGAATCAAGTGGAGGATTAACGCCCGGAAAAGCCCATTGTCTTAGCCTGAAAGTCACGATGCTGCCCCGCTCCCCGATTTTCCCGAACGTGATCGAAATCAATCATCAACTGGGGCGCGTGCTCGGCTGCAACGTCTATTTGGTTTACGACAAAGACGATTGGATTCTGATCGATATCGGGTATGAGGAAACGGTTGATCAGATCATCGACCTGATTCGCATGCTTGATTTTCCGTTTTCACAATGTCGCGGATTGGTCGCGACCCATGCGGATGTCGATCACATTCAAGGGCTCGCCAAAGCCAAACAGGTGCTCCGCGCACCGGTGCTGGCCCACCCGCTGGCGGCGGCGCCGCTGAAATCCGGCGATCGTCTTAAAACATTTGCTTTTATCGAACCTCAGAATATCGATATGACGATGCCCCCGGTCGATACGGACCGGCTGATTGACGAAGGCGACAAATTGCAGGTGGGCAGCCTGACGTTGGACGTTTGGCTGACGCCAGGTCATACCGACAGCCAACTCTCCTTTCGCCTGGGAGAACTGCTGTTCAGCGGCGACAATATCTATCGAGACGGATGCGTGGGGGCGATCGACGCCCATCACGGCAGTGACCTGACAGAGTTTGTCGCCTCACTGCGTCGCATTCGGGATTGTGACGCCCAATGGCTGCTCCCTAGCCATGGCCCCATCTTTCGCAAAGACGACGCACTGCTTGATGCGGCAATCCTCCGCTTGGAGGGCTACTTGCGCATGGCCGATTTCGGGACCTGCGCAGTCGAGTGGCCGCTGATGGACGAATATGAAGCCGAATTGGCGGCGGGCTTGATGCCCGCCGACGAACCGGCCACGAGTTGACGGGCTAGCGGCGCAGATGCCGCTGCATGTGCAATTTGTAATTCTCCACTCCCGGCTGACCATAGGGATTGATCCCCAACAGACGGCCCTCCAGAACAGTCGCCAACATCAACATTTGGAACAATTGACCCAAGCCGAACTCGTCCGCCCTGGGCAAATGCAAGTCGGTCGTGGGGCGCCGGTCTTCGGCATATGCATCGTTGGTCCCTTCAATGGCCGCAGTCATGATTTCGGGCAAACACCGCTCGGCCAACGCATCGAGTTGGTCGTGATCGCAGCCGATGGTGCCCACGGGAACGGAATCCTGCCGCCAATGGTCAACGATCACATTGTTGATGATCTTGTCGCGCCGGCCGGCCTGGTGTTGTTGTGCGCGCGAATGCAAGTCCCGCGTGTTGACGACAGTTAGCGGCAACGCCCCCAATTCTTGTTTCCCAAGACTTTCGGCCAACAATTGGTCGTACCAGAGGCCGACGCTTTCGAGTGCATTGGACCACAGCGACAGGACGCGCGTTCGACAACCGCGCTCGATCTCCCACCAATGGTTCACTGCCACATAATCGAGCACAGCGTTGCGGCCAGGTGGCGCCAAGCGAAAGTGGTCGTTCATCGCTGCGGCGCCTTCCAACAGTTTGACCACGTCGATTCCCAAGATCGAGGCCGGCAATAATCCCACGGCGGAAAAAATCGAGAACCGCCCCCCCACACCGTCGGGGACTCGGAATTGGCGCCGACAACCCAGCGCCCGCGACACGTCCGCAAGTTTACCTTGGTCGCCTGTAATCGGTATCAAATAATCGCCCAGATCCTCGGCGCCGAAGCTATCCCGCCAAGCGCGAATGAACTGGCGAAGCGCGACGGCCGTTTCCAGAGTTCCACCGCTTTTGCTGACCACAATTATAGCCCAAGGAGCCCGATCAGCACCGCGGTCATTGGTCGCTTGCAACAGGTGCAATAGCCCAGCCGTCGCGTCGTTATCGACATTGTTCCCTGCGAAATAAACGCGCGGCCGACCGCCCCGCTCGCCAACCGGCAACTCGTTGTGGTAAGGCTGACAACAGGAATCCATGAGCGCCCGTGCACCCATATACGAGCCGCCTATGCCCAGCACAACGACGCGATCCACACGCTCCCGAAGCACTGCCGCGCCTTGCAAAATCTGGAACAACTCGCTGTCGGCGCGTTGCGTCTGGTAGTCGTCCAGCAAGCGCTCGGGAAGTTCGTGAAATCCAGCGTCAAGCGGTAACTTGTGCTCGGGAATAGGCTGCTGCCCCGACCAGGCAACCAAATCATCAACTAACATTTCGTGGCGGCAAGCGGTCAGCCGCTGCCCGATCGATTGCCATGCGTCGCGCGGCATCCCGCCGATCGCCTCCAAGGCGCGCGTCGGATCAAAATAGATTAAGCTCATGTGCATTCACGCAAGAACGACCTCGAATACCGCGAACCAGACAAATGGGCAGATGCGCCCTTTGCGGAATCGGGTTTGCAACGATTATAGTGCTTTTGCCGCAAACGCCAGGTACGGGACCAGTGACTCGAGCGCCCGTTTGCGACGCAGCGCGGCCGTCACGACGTAACCTTTGGTCAACGGCTGTGCGCCATAGGATGGTAATCCCGTTGGCCCCCGCTGCCGCCCGATAGAAGGAAACAGCGAACAGACGGAACGGTCCGCAAAATGGCTGCGATTGCGAATCCACCATTGATTGGCCTTTGGAAACAGAACGATTGAATCGACGCGCGCATTATGGACATCATTGATTGGGTTTTGCATTTTGACAAACACTTGGTGACTGGGGCTGAATGGATGGGGCCCTGGCTGTATGCCTTGCTGTTTGCCATTATCTTTTGCGAAACGGGGTTGGTAGTGACGCCATTTTTGCCGGGCGACTCACTCTTGTTTGCCGTCGGTGGTTTGATCGCCGTCAGCAACGGAGCGTTCAGCCTGCCGGTGATGATGGGCCTACTGATCATCGCAGCCGTTGCCGGAGACGCGGTGAACTATGCCATCGGCAAGTACATTGGTCCTAAGGTGTTCCGCAGCGAAACATCCTGGTTCCTGAATCGTTCGCATTTGGAGCGGGCGCAACGATTCTACGAACGCCACGGCGGGAAGGCGATTGTCTTGGCCCGGTTCGTCCCGATCATCCGCACATTTGCTCCCTTTGTGGCCGGTATTGGCCGCATGCGCTATTTCCGCTTCTGGATGTTCAATGTCACGGGCGCCATCTTGTGGATTAGCATTTTCTTGTTGGGCGGCTATTGGTTTGGCAACCTGCCAATTGTCAAACGCAATTTTCATCTGGTGATCTTCATGATCATTCTGATATCGATCGTCCCTATCGCTTGGGAATGGTGGCGTTCGCGCCGACACTCGTCCTCCGGCGCGGGAACCAGCTAATCGACCAATAGCCAAAAGAAAAGGACAGGCATTATTAACTAGGCAACGCACAAACTGCCTAGATTTCTTATTCTTCCCAAACCCCCCAATCTAAAGTCGGACGCTTGACCACATGATTATGCCTGTCCTTTTGGCTTTTGGTTCAGCGGGCGGATGCGGAGCCGCTGGTGCGGGGATCGGAAACGCCGAAGAACATGCCGTCACGGCGCACAATGGCTTGAGTAATTCCTCCCTCGCTCGTCCACGCAAGGCAATGGCCGCGCGTTTCCATGGCGCGCGCTAACTCGGGTTCCAATCCCCGTTCGACATACAATTGCGGCGGTGCCCATTGTTGATGGAATCGGGGCTGTGCAACGGCGTCTTCGATTGGCATCCCGAAATCGAGGTACCGGACCATTCCCAACAGAACCTGCGTGATGATCCGCGGTCCTCCCGCAGCGCCGATCGTCATGACCGGCTCGCCGTCGTGCAAGACGATGGTCGGACTCATGCTGGACAGCGGGCGTTTTCCGGGCGCCACCGCGTTGGCGTCATTTCCTATCAGACCGAACGCGTTCGGAACGCCGGGTGCAATCGAGAAATCATCCATTTGATTATTAAGAATGACTCCTGTTCCCGGCACAATGACCTTGGAGCCGAACGTCGTATTGACCGTGGTGGTGATCGCCACCCAATTGCCTTCTTCATCGGCCGCAGCGATATGGGTCGTGTGCTTATCGAACCAGCGCGGATCGAAATCGGTGGGGTCACCATGTTGTCCGACATCGGTAACTAGATCCAAGCGAATCCGACCGGCCAATGCGCGCCCATAGGATTTATCCACGAGCCCCCGTGGGACGTTCGCGAACGCGGGGTCACCCAGCCAATGCGCTCGATCGGCAAACGCCAGTTTCATGGATTCACAAATGACGTGCATTGCATCCGCAGAGCTGGCTTCCTGCACCTTCGGCAGATCGAAGTTCTCCAGAATATTGAGTATCTGCGCGACGTGGACACCGCCGGAACTGGGGGGTGGAAAACCGATAATCGTATAGGTGCGATAGGTTGTGACTAACGGCTCGCGGAGGACGGTCTGGTAGTTCGCGAAATCCTCGCGCGTGATCAGACCACCGTGGGCAGCCATCCAGTCCGCGATGGCGTCCGCAAACGGACCGCGGTAGAACCAATCGCAGCCATGTTCCGCGATGTTCCGATAGGTGTTCGCCAAGTCGGTTTGCACCAACAGTTCCCCTGCCGACTTGAGCGTACCCTCATCGCGAAAAAACACGTGGCGACTTCCTTCCCAACGGGCTAGTTCGCGGCGTTCACCGCGCAGCGCGCTGGCATATGTGGGAGTAATCTCAAACCCTTGTTCGGCAATTGCGGCGGCGGCCAGCAACAATTCTGCCAGACGGGTTCGCCCCTTTGTTTCGACGGCTTGGGCATAGGCTGCCAGCGCGCCGGGGACTCCCACCGCCAACGGGCCATGTTGTGAGAGATTGGTATCGGGTTTTCCCTCGCGCAGATACATGTCGCGAAACGCAGCCGCTGGCGCGGTTTCCCGCCCGTCGATGGCGACGAACGTGCCGTCCGACGAACGAATCAGGATAAAGCAACCACCGCCAATTCCTGAATTGAAGCCATCCACGACGCCCAAAGTCAGCGCGGCGGCGATGGCGGCATCGACCGCGTTGCCACCGCCATCGAGCGTCTTAACTCCGGCCTCCGTAGCTAAAGGATGGACGGTTGCGACCATCGCCCGGGCACCCGTGGCGACCGGAATCGGCCTTGGCAGATCCTGTCCGCCAGCGCCGGTCTCCAAGAACATCCATACGGAGTAGAAAACGGCAACCTGGCAATAGCGCGCGAATCGTATCATTGGGCCTTTTGGATCGTTCCGATGAACACTACAGTCTTAGATTACTTGGTGCGTCGCCGAAACTGGGCAGCGGGATTTGCAAAAACTTTGCGGTCGCAGCCACCCGCAAGCGCGCCAATCTACGTTATAACACGATGGGCAGCACCTGCGAGCCCCATCGCGACCGAAGAGGAACGCCGGGGATGAAAGCGAGCAAACTAATCTGGAAGAACGGTGAGATGGTCCCTTGGGCGGAGGCCACCGTCCATGTCATGGCGCATGGGTTGCAATATGGCACGACCGTGTTCGAGGGCATTCGTTGTTATGCTACCCACCAAGGCTCAGCGATCTTCCGTCTAAAAGCGCACCTACGCCGCTTTGTCGAATCGGCCAAAGCCTATCGAATGATCCTCCCCTACAAGTTTGAGGAATTGGCGGCGGCCTGTCGCCGCGTGATTGTCGACAACGAGTTGTCCAGCGCCTACATTCGGCCGATTGCCTATCGGGGCTACGGGTCGATTGCCGTGGATCCGCAAGGCAAATGTCCGATCGACATGGCGATTGCTGCCTTTGAATTTGGCGCCTACCTAGGATCGAACGCGGTCAGCCAAGGAATTGACGCCTGTGTTACGTCGTGGCATCGTTTGACCAGCGCCACGAATCCGGTGTTGGCCAAAGCTGGGGGGCATTACGCCAATGCGTTTTTGATCGCCGCGGAAGCGCACGCCAATGGTTTCGGTGAAGGGCTGGCCGTCACGGCTCAAGGCCACATCGCGGAAGCGTCCGCGTCCAATGTCTTTTTGGTGCGGGAGGGAATCTTGTTCACACCTCCGTTGTCGTCCACGATCTTGGGGGGGATCACGCGCGATACGGTTTTTCAACTCGCGCGCACGCTTGATCTGCGCATTGAAGAACAGGTATTGCCACGCGAATGGCTGTATTCGTGTGATGAGTTGTTCCTGACGGGAACGGCGGCCGAGATCACGCCGATTCGGAGCGTGGACCACATTCCGGTCGGCGATGGCCAAGTAGGCCCGGTCACGCAGTCAATTCAGCGCGCTTTTTTTGGACTTTTCGATGGCCAAACGGCCGATCGCTGGGGCTGGTTGGACTGGGTCCAATAGGTGTTTTCGGCGCGGCGCCCCTTCCGCGAGCGCGCCACTTTCTCGGCGATGGTGGGCACGCGCTGTGCCGAGCGCTGCAAGCTGACTTTTGTTCCGTCGGCCTTGTTCGCACCGTTTCGCAGTCGGGCGCCGGGCCTGGGTGTAGCAATTGTTACCGGCTCGAAATACACTGGAGAAGGGCAGGGTCGTTAAGAGGCATTCATAATTGAGACTCCCTTCGGTCGTTGAAGGGTGGTTGGGAGCTGAGAATGGATGGCGTCGGTGACTGAGTGACCACAATGAGTAATCGACGATACGCCATGCAGTCCTTGTGGACGGAGTTAGTCGCACTCAACTTTCAAATTGACCCGGCGGTCTTGCAAACGTATCTTCCTCCCGGCCTGCAACTCGATTACTTCAATGACGAAACCTATGTCAGCTTGATCGCCGTCCATCTACGAAATGTGCGCATTTGGGGCTTGCCGATGCCTATCACGCGGGGTTTTCAACATGTGGCCCTGCGGTATTACGTGCGCCGCCGAGTCGGCGAAGAATATCGGCAGGGTTTCTGCACAATCAAGAGTTTTGTGCCCAGCCGTTTTGCTGCCTGGGTTTTGCACGTCGTTTTCAAGACGGAATTCAGCCACACATGGATGCGGTCCCAGGTGTCGGGTTTTGGCTCGCCCAACGAGAGCGAAGTGCCGACGGTCGATTATCAATGGAAGTACCAAGCCGAAACCAACCGCTTGCGCGTCCGCGCCCGGCATCGACTGCAACGCGGTGGAACCGACAGTAAAATGAACTTTATATTGAACAAAGATTACCGATATGTCGTGTCGCGTGGAACGACGTTGGAATATCAAGTCGAATGGACCCCTTGGACGGTGTGGGATGCGGGGCATGCCAATTTCCAATGTGACTCGAAGTCCATGTTTGGGGCGGCTTTCGGAAAATACTTGAGTCGGCGCCCCGTCTCGGTATATATTGGTGAACAGAGTACGGTGAATCTTTTTCGCCCGAACGCGATCTGACTGGCGCGGTGTCGTTCGGTTGGTTGCGTGCCAGTGGCGGCTGCGGTGGATGCCGCACTACACTTGGAACGCCGTTGGCGCATGAGTTTCGGAGGTTTTGTATGTTGACTCGTAATGGCCGATGGTCCGCAGGCGCGCTCGTGCTGGCTGCGTGGATTCCCTGTGCGAGCGTCTCCTTTGGATTTCAAGACGTCGATCAGGCAGTCGCCGCGGTTGCTGAGTTGCTGCGCACCGAGCAAGACGTCCCGGCCGACCGGACCGATACGAAGAACGTCAACGAATTTGAACACTTCATGCGGCTGCGCCGTGACTCCCGCAATCGGCCCATCGCTTTGGAGACCTCGGTGACACGGTATCGGGGCGTGAACGCCGAAGGCAAGCCCTTTACGGTCGATTTGATCGGTGTGGTGCATATCGGTGAAAAGGAGTACTTCGAAGCGCTGAACCGGCACTTCTCTCAATACGAAGCCTTGTTGTATGAACTCGTGGCCCCGGAAGGGACCCGCGTGCCTCAAGGGGGGCGCAGCGCCGCCGAAAGCGCGAATCCACTGGCCGCCCTGCAACTCGGAATGAAGTCAGTGCTGGGCTTGGAATTTCAGCTCGATCATATCGACTACCATCAAGAGAACTTCGTGCATGCCGACATGTCGCCGGAAGAGTTCTTTGAAAGCATGAAGAATAACGAGGAGAGCATCGGCAAAATGCTTCTGAAAGCGATGGGGCAGGGGATGGCACAACAGTCGCAAGGGGGTGGACCCAGCGATGCCGAATTGTTGTTGTCGCTCTTTTCCAGTAATCGCGAATTGAAAATGCGACGGGCGTTCGCCGAACAAATGCGCCAGATAGAAGGGGGCATGGCTATCTTTGAAGGCAAGGATGGATCGACCATCATCACGCACCGCAACGCCAAGGCATTTGAAATCCTGCGCCGCGAATTGGATGCGGGAAAGACGCGGATTGGCGTGTTTTACGGCGCCGGTCATCTGCCCGATATGCAGCAGCGATTGCTGAATGATTTTCGGATGCAGCGCGGCGGCCAGTTCTGGCTCACCGCCTGGAACATGCGCGACCCGGAAAGGCCGAATCGCAGTCGTTGACAATGGAATTGACTGCTTCTCCGGCCTGCACGTTGACCGAAATAGCATGGCAGGAGTGGTTGGATACGCGCCTGGCATTGCTCCTCTCAAATGGAAACACTGGATCAGGTACGGTTATCGATCGTGTCTGCCGTCGCACTGCAGAAGTGCGACCGGGTCAACGCGGCTCGGCCCCAGACAGTCAAGCCTAGGGTTCTAGGTAGCCTGCCCAAAATAAATCGTGGCGATCAACTTCCGATTGAGCTTTTCCTCCATTACTCCTTTCCAGAATTCCGCTGATTTCCATGAGCAGCCAGCTAATTCGTTGGAGACTCCGGCCCCATTTTCAGAATCAGTCACAGCGTTTAGAGTAGTCGTCATCTGCTCCCCAGAGCGATTTGTAACACGCAAACTTGCACTTATCGGCGCGAATTGGAATGGATGAAAATTCGAGGGAATTGGCGCCAGCGCTCGACGATCGCTGGTTGGGGCGGATCCATCAGGGCGATTGCGTCGAAGGGCTTTCCAAACTGCCTGCTGATTCGGTCCATTTGGCCTTTGCCGACCCCCCGTTCAACATCGGATATCAATACGATGTGTACGATGATCAACTGGATGCGCAGAAGTACTTGGAATGGTCCGCCGAGTGGATGCGCGAACTGCATCGGGTCCTGGTCCCGACGGGCACGTTTTGGCTGGCGATTGGCGACGAGTACGCCGCGGAACTGAAGGTGACGGCCACACAGTTGGGGTTCCACATGCGGAACTGGGTGATTTGGTATTACACCTTCGGCGTACATTGCAAGTTGAAGTTTACGCGCTCCCACGCGCACTTGTTTTATTTCGTGAAGGATCGGGATACGTTTACCTTCAACCGTCAAGACATTGCCGTACCTTCGGCGCGGCAACTGGTCTATGGGGATTCCCGGGCCAATCCCCAAGGCCGTACCCCAGACGACACCTGGATTCTTCGGCCCCAGGACTGTCCGGACGGATTTACACCGGAAGAAGACACTTGGTATTTTCCGCGCGTCGCCGGCACGTTCAAAGAGCGGGCCGGCTTCCACGGCTGTCAGATGCCCGAGCAATTGCTAGGGCGGATC
>JACTND010000072.1 GCA_014584305.1 Planctomycetota bacterium
TACCATCCAACCACGCAATGATTGTGTCTCGGTCCGGCACGCCAATCTGATTGCGGCGCCATATTTCGCCCAAGGTATGTACGCCAGCATTGCGGCGGCTATTGATATAGGCCAGACGTTGAATCAATTGCGGCTGCGCGGCGGCTGCGCGTTCGATCTGCGCAGCGCGCGCCGAATCAAGTGTTTCGTCGAGGTAAGCCTCCAATTCGGTTTCTGAAAAATCGTCCGCCATGCTGGCCTGCCACTGCGCCAAGTATCGCACAAGGTCTTCGTACTGACCTAACCGATGTCATACGTCCACGGGTTTATGCAACCTAGTCGTTGCACGTCGCATGCACCGCCGACAAGCGGTTCCGCCTTCAGATTCACCGCCTGGCAAACAGGACGGCGGCCCATCTCAAGGGATTCCGCTTGCCGGCGCTGCACGCGGCTATACCGACATCGTTCAAGATCAATCAGACGTTGAAGGGACAGTATCGCGCGCGCCGCCACCAGCTTCAATAGGGCCAGCGCGGATTGTTTGCGGAATGCAACGCGCGATTGACAATCAGCGCCGGTCAACGGTCGGCGAAATAGTTGAGGGCGGCCAGGTCGGCGATTTCCCGATTGAACCGCGCGGGAACATTATGCAGTTTGCAGAAATCGATCGCCTGTTGCAGTAGGTCACCGGCATACGAAAAACACAAGGTGCGATTCGAGCGATCAAAGTGTTTCTCCAACAAGTAATCCACCGCACCGGCTTGCACTTCGACGTTATGCTGTTGCGCCAGCCGATCGAAGAGCTTTCGAAATTGCTCCTCGTTGGGGCCTAGCAACTCGATTTTGTAGGGAATCCGACGGAAAAACGCATCGTCCGCAATATCCCGCGGCCGCAAATTCGTGGCAAACACCAGCAGCTGGTCGAAGGGAATCCGAATTTGTCGGCCCGAGGGCAAATTGACAAAGTCAAAGCCGCGATCCATCGGAATGATCCAGCGATTGAGGAGTTCGCTGAAATGAATTCTTTGACGGCCGAAGTCATCGATCACGAGACACCCGCCGTTGCTCTTGAGATGCAAGGGAGATTCGATGATCTGAGAGATCGGATTGAGCGTCGGCTCAAGATGCTCCAAACACAATTCGCCCCCGACGGAGATCGATGGCCGCGCGATTCGTACCCAACGTTGGTCGATCGTCTCTTCGTGGACATAACCGCCGCTGCGAGGCAAAGGGCGTTCGACATGAACCGCGGAATCGAATAACCGGAGCACCTCTCCCCCGACGAACAAGGCCCGCGGAATCCAAATTTCTGACGACCAGGCATTGATGATTCTGGACGCCAATGTCGATTTTCCGTTGCCCGAGGGACCGTAAAGAAGTAAGGAACGCCCCGAAATGATGGCCTGCGCGAGCTGCGCTGCTACTGTTTTGGAAAGGAGCAAGTCATGGTAAACCGCTAAGATTCGACGTAAAGGCGGAGTCAAATTGCGCACCGATTGCCGCATCATGGCCTGTTCGTATTGCTCAATCGAGACCGGCGCGGAACCGCAATAGGTTCCTCGCTGGATAGCCAGTCGCGCCTGCTCCGCCCCCTTCGGAGTCAGTTCATAAATGTAATCGCTCCCTGGCGCGGCCCCTTTGTGGCCCAGCCACTGTTCGTTTTTCATTAAAACTACAATCGGTTCCACGATCGGAACAGGCATTTTCAATTGCCGGGCGATGGCGCCGCCGGAGTGCGGTCCATGGAAGAACAGAAAACGCAAAACCAGTGGAAACAAGTCTTTAGGTTCTAACCCGACGTCCGCCAGCGATTTCGGTTGACGTGGGATGAAAGAGGAACCTTCCTCTGCTCCCGGCTCCGAAGCCGCGGTAAGCGAAGTGGCGACAGAAAATGTGGGTGTCACACCACAATCGATGGGTTGATTCGTTGACATCGTTGTTTCTCGGTTTTCCTGGTAAATCCTACCGGCCTTCATCGACAGATTTCCAAGGACACCAGTTCACAAATGTCAAATGTGCGGAAGGCGCCGGATGATGGTCGTGTAGCGGTTGCTGGACTTGTATGTTGAATTGGGACCGTAGCAGTTGGCACGAGTTGTGACGGTTAGGGGAGATTGAGACCTGCCCCGACTTGGGGCTCTGAACGCAGGAGTCCCACCTCAAGCCGTTTCTCGCCGCAAGATTGGACTTTGCGCGCCGTCGAATCCGGAGTGTAAGCTACCATTTTCCAGCGGGTTCGCCTGGGCCGTTGGAGGTCATCATGATTCATGTGCGCCATCTCACCAAGATCTATCAAGACTTATCGGACGGTCGTTTTGTGGCGCTGGACGATGTGAGTTTCGACTGTATGCCCGGTCAAATCCTGGGTTTGGTTGGACCGAACGGAGCCGGCAAAACGACGGCGCTCCGGATCTTGGCGACGGTCTTGAAACCAACCGCGGGCACGGCTCAAATCAACGGCATTGATGTGGTCCAACATCCCGACCTGGTCCGGCGGCATATCGGTTTTGTTTCGCTCAATACGGCCATTTATGACCGGCTCACCGCTTGGGAGATGGTGCAACTGTTCGGCCGACTTCACGGACTCGATCGATCCACATTGTTGGCGCGGATGGAGTTTCTTTTCGACCGATTTCAAATGAATGACTTACGCGACACATTGGGGAGCAAGATGTCCACGGGCATGAAACAAAAAGTCTCGATTGCGCGGGCCTTAATCCATGATCCGCCGGTCGTAATCTTTGATGAAGCGACCTGCGGATTGGATATCCTGGTCGCCCGCGAGGTCCTGAAGACAATCGAGCAACTTCGCGATCAAGGCAAATGCATCGTCTTTTCGTCGCATATCATGACAGAAGTGCGGCGATTGTGTGACCAGGTGGCCATTATCAACCACGGCCGGATTCTGGCATGTGGCGCGATGGAAGAGTTGACAAAGCATTATGGCCACACCCATATCGACGACTTGTTCTACGAATTGTTGACCAGCGACGGTTGCGTCGCTGCTTCCCAACCTGCGGGGGGCGCCGCGTGAACTGGGGCAATGTTTTCTTGCTGTGGCGGCGGGAAATGACCGACCAGCTCCGCGATCGGCGGACGCTGTTCACCGTTGTCGTATTGCCTTTGCTGCTGTACCCGCTGTTGGGAATATCACTCATCCAGATTACACAGTTCTTTCGAGAGCGTCCCTCGGTGGTGTGGTTGGCCGGGGCCGAGTGGTTGCCGGATGAGGTTCCATTGTTGAAGGGCGATCAATTGGATGCGCGTTGGTTAGCCCCCGGCGACGCCAAATTGATACAACTGCATGTAACGGAAACCGCGCCCGCCTGGATGAACGCGCCATCCGACGCGCCCGTCGCAGACAGCCAGAACGAAGCCTCAAACCTGGACCCTATCGCTGTCCGACGGGGATTGGCGCATCTCGGAGCACATGCGGCAGTTTTCATTCGGCCAGCGCTGCCGGTATTAGCTGCTGATCAGGCCTCCGACGGAGGAACGCCGAGTATCGGTTCCCGTAGCATTCACATATTTATCGATTCCGCCAACGATGCATCCGGTGTCGCAGCGAAGCGCATCGATCAAATTCTGCGACGCTGGAAATCGGCGGTGATCGAAAACAACTTGGCGCAACAACAGGTCGAGCGTCACACCTGGCAAGTCTGGCCGATGTTCACTGAAGAACTGGCGGAAGCCAACAGCCAACGGACCGCCATGTGGTCGAAGATTCTCCCCTTGATTCTGGTACTGTGGTGTTTGACCGGGGCATTTTATCCGGCCGTAGATATTTGCGCCGGGGAGAAAGAGCGCGGCACATTTGAAACCATTCTCAGCAGTCCGGCAATACGTGCGGAGATCGCTTGGGGCAAGTTGTTGACGGTCGCCAGCTTCAGTTCGGCAACGGCGATCTTGAATATGGCCAGTTTGACGTTCACCGCGATGTTCGTGGCCAACCGGATGGGGGCCGCGTCATCAGGTACGTTAGGTGCCTTAGGACTTCCTCCCTGGAGTTGTCTGGTTTGGATTCCTCTGGTGATAGTTCCGGTGGCCTTATTCTTCAGCGCCGTGTCGTTGGCCGCAGCCGCGTTCGCCCGCAGTTCCAAGGAAGGACAGTACTATCTCGTTCCGTTGATCATGATCTCGATGCCGTTGATGATGTTGACACTTGTTCCCGCAGCCCACTTAGAGTTGGGAACCAGCGTGATTCCGGTGACGGGACTGATGCTATTGCTGCGAGGTTTGATCGAGGGACGTTATAGCGACGTATTGCCCTACGTGGCGCCTGTGTGTCTGGCGATGTTGGCCTGTGTTTGGGGTTCGGTGCGCTGGGTGATATTGCAGTTCAACAGCGAGGCAGTTCTGTTCCGAGCGAGCGAGCGATTCGGAATCGGATTGTGGATTCGACGGATGCTACAGGAGCGCGGACTTGCGCCCACGATTGGGCAGGCAATGTTGTGTTTCCTGGTTATATTGTTGGCCAAGTTCTTTTTGAGTTTCTCGTTGGAGATTCCGCATCAATGGAATGGATTTGCGGTGCAGACGGTCACGATCTTGTTGGCGGCGGTCGCGGTACCAGCGATATTGATGGCCGTGGTACTGACAAAATCGCCGCGCCTCACGCTGAAATTGGATCGCTTGCGTTGGATTGACGTAGCCCTGGCCGCGGTGTTGGCGATCGCGTTGCATCCCTTGTTTTTGTGGCTGAGCCAATGGATTCTAGTGATTTATCCCGCCAGCGAAGGCTTGGTGCGGATGAATCAAATTGTGGGCGAGTTGTTGGCCCAAGCGCCCTCCCTGTGGGCGATCTTGCTGGTGCTCGCTCTCTTTCCGGCTTTGGCCGAAGAAATCGCGTTTCGCGGATTTATTCTCAGTGGTTGGCAACGGCTGCGCAGTTCCTGGAGCGCCGTTATCGTCAGTGCGTTCTGTTTCGGCGCGGCACACGCGGTTTTCCAACAGAGTGTAGTGGCAACGGCAGTCGGCATCGTGTTGGGAATCATCGCCATTCGAACGGGGAGTCTCATCCCCTGTGTGGTTTACCACGCGATTCATAATGCCCTGTCCGTCTGTTTGGCTTCCAACACACCCTTGGCATTCGAAGAGTGGTTGCCGGTTCTGGAACGGAATGCTGTCGATGGCAGCCTTTCGTATTCGCTAGGTCCGGCGCTGATCATGTCGATCTGCGGCATGGTATTGCTCATCTGCCTGTGGCGCGACCGCGGCCGTACACCAGGCGTGGAGTGTTCCCAGCCATCATTCGCGCCGCATCCATCGCGGACACTGTTCCATTGGTTGCGGGGGCTTGTCCATCCGCAACGGCTGCGCCGATAATCCCGGCATGACGCTCCCTGTTCATGTCGTGCGCGCGCAGTGGGTAATCCCCCTGTCTCAACCACCTATTGAAAATGGCTATGTGGCGCTGCAGGGGAAGTCGATAATCGAAGTCGGCAGTGGCCGTCCAACCCGCGAAAAGGTGCAGGACTTAGGGCACGCGGCGATTCTGCCCGCATTCGTCAATGCCCACACGCACTTGGAATTCAGCTTGCTTGACGAACCGCTCGGTCAACGTGGGATAGCCTTTGCCGATTGGCTGCGGCTCGTCATAGAGTACCGGAGGCAGCGCGATCGCGAGGGGCCGCAACAGCATCTGGCTGCGATTGCGCGGGGGATCAACGAATGCCGAGAATGTGGCGCGGGATTGTTCGGCGAGATTTCGTCGTCGCCATGGCCAGAGGCTGACTATTCCGACGCCGTCGTGTTTCTCGAACAACTGGGACTGGATGCGGGGATCGTGGATGAACGTTTTCAGGCCGTTGCCGAGCGCTGCCGTACCAATGAGGAGACCTTAGGGTCAGCGTGTGTTAACTGGGGACTCAGTCCGCACTCCCCATATTCGGTTCATCGCGAATTGATGCGGAGCCTGATTCTCGAATCGCAACAGCGGAGACGACCTCTGGCGATCCATGTGGCTGAATCGCGTGCGGAGGCCGAACTAACAAGCAATCGCACCGGCCCGCTCGCCGAATTTCTTCGGGAGCTTGGTGCTTGGTCGGGCAGTCACGTGTTTTGCGGAGTTGACGAGATTATTGCGGCATTGCCGCGCACAGCACGCCACTTGTTGATCCACGGAAACTATTTGAGTGATGCACAAATCGGTGACATCGCTAGCCGTTCGGATTTCTTGTCGGTAGTTTATTGCCCGCGAACCCATGCGTACTTTGCGCACGAGCCGTATCCATTGATGGCGATGTTGGCGCAGGGGATCAACGTGGCCGTGGGAACCGATTCTCGGGCGTCCAACCCCGATTTGAGCGTGTGGAGAGAGTTGCAAACAATCGCCGCGTTGCATACGTCAATTCCTCCTGAGATTATTGTCCGCCTGGGAACGTACCACGGCGCCTGGGCCTTGGGACGGGAGGCGGATTACGGCACCATCGAGCCCGGGAAGAACTCGGACCTGAATGTCATTTCCTTTGGTGAAACGGTTCGCCGCGCCGAAGTGTGGGAACGGCTGTTCCAGCATGACGCGCAGATCCTGCGGCCGAATCGCCACGGCTAATGATTGTCCCCAGAATCAGAACCTGCGGGTCGATCTACGAATACTACACGTCCCGGTAGCCAACAACAGCAAGAGACCTGCACTGGGTTCCGGTATATTTGCGGGTATTTGGGAGGCGGCTGAGAAGCGGTAACCCAAAACTTGAAGTGTCTCACTTGTGAAATGAACGCGATCAGGTTTTAGCCACAAATCGTCAATATTGATCATGAACGCTAAAGGATCTGAGGCAGCATAGGCGGCTTGGCTGGCGCGCAATTGCGGCGTATAGGCGCGGGCCAATTGAACATGGGCTTGATTGAAGAGGATGGAAATCTTGGGCTGATTGTAATGCGCGCGGACGGTTGACACGAACTCTGCCAATCGGTCGCCATAGGCTGTGGCTCGGGAAAGCGTATTGGCGTCGCCTTCACCCTGAATCCACACCAAACCGATGATATTAGGCTTAAAACCAAGACCGCGCAGTTCGTCCAAGCCTTTGTCCACAAACGCAAAAAAATTGGCGCGCGTGACACCTGACGGCGACCAATCGGAATACAAGGCAGTTCCATTGCGACCATATTTAATAATTCCAAGTTGTTGTGGCGCGTATCGTTGACTCAAGCCGTGTCCAAAGGTCAATTCTGTGCCATACCAACGCCGAATCGAAGAATTAGAGTTGTTTGTCTTTCTCGGTTGCAGTGGCCCCCAAGGGTCGGTCAGCCCCGAACCCGAGTCGTGTTTGTACAGGACGGCGTCCTGTACCAGTGGAAACCCCGGTGGCAAGTGATCGACATGGCCGCCGCCAACCATATTCGATTGACCAGCCATCAACCAAATATCGATGGGAATGTCAGCCAGTGATATGCTTGAGCAGAGGTGGCCAATGGCCAGGCACAGCCATAATCTCCAATGCGCTGGTCGGGGAGCCAATGGTAAGTAGCTTAGCATGTTGTTTCCTCGCAATCGCCGAGTTGAGTGCACCTATAGGCGACTTGGCAACTCCGTCGGGTTTTCAACGTCGATCAAATCCTACTATAATCAAGAACAGGGAAGAAATGGACAAAAACACTCTCAATCACCATGACTTTAATTATCGGCCCGTTTTTGTCCTGGGATGGCAGTAGCAACTAGCCTCCGGTTGGACGTCGGCACGCGACCAAGCCATGCGGACGCGGTCGTGCAATTCATGGGCTTCCGCCGTGCGGTTCTGTTGCCCGAGCGCTTGCTGCAGGCCCAGCAAGGACCAAGCGTTGTGGGGGTGCCGCACCAAGTCGGCGCGATACACTGCTTCGGCTTCGGCCGCTCGGTCCGCCGCCAGAAGTAGAGCGCCCAAAGCGTGTCGTACGGGTTGCATCCAACCGGGCGGCTCGTCGTACACTAATTGCTCCTCTAATTCCACCGCCCGCCGCAAATCACCAAACGCTAACTCCAAATCGCCGCGGTGAAACGCCAGTTCGCCACCCGCCATCAACTGAGCAATTGCCATCACATCGGTCGCCTGGTTGTTTCCAATTTTCCAATCGGGAGTCAATTGTTCCACGGCTTCCTTCATTTTCTCCAGCTCTTGGTGCGCCTCGTCCAAACGATTCAGATTCGATAACGCGACCGAGCGGGCATAGTACCAAGCGGCGCGACTCACCAATCGCCAGTCGTCAGGTTCTGGTTCCGACAAGATGTCCTCCCATTTGCCAAACCGGATCAACACATGCCAAGGAGTGGGCATAAACCCATCGGCCATCTCGACATATTCTCGCAAAAAGTTCGCCGGAATCTGTCGTTCAATTTTCCGCGCTGCGTTCAAGGCGACTTCATAACGCCCTTCCATCATGGCGGCATAGGCCAAAAAATGAATGTTGTGCATGAAATACAGACTGTAAAAATTCGGCGGTGGAGCTAGGGCAAAGTAGGCTTCATCGGCTGCGATGGCCTGCACATTGAGATCGGCGGCGTCCGCGTAGCGCCCCACACGCACGAAGATGTGGGAAGGCATATGAACCAGATGGCCGGAACCCGGCACAAGCTGGGACAAACGCTCGGCGGCCGGCACACCCAAATGCGGCCAAGGTGACGCTTCGATGGCGTGGATATAGAAGTGGTTCGCGCCCGGGTGGTGAGGATGAACGTCGAGCGTGCGATCGAGTACACTCACGATTTCTAACGCCCGCCCTTTCGGTTCTCCGGCCGCTGTCCATAAGTCCCATGGTTGCAAGTTCATCAATGATTCCGCGTAGAGCGCTCCTACGTCCGCGTCATCGGGAAACTGGTACCAAACACGTCGCATGGCGTCGGCGTAGGCTTGATCCAACGGGAGCCGATCGTCCGGCGCAGGCCAGGCATAGCGCGCGTTGACCGCTTGAACCAACGCGCGTTCGACGGGCGATTCGTTGTCCAGAGCGGCGAGCGCCTGGTCGGCGGCTTCCCGTGCGAGTCGGCTCTGTTCTTCGGTCATCAGGGGATTGTTGATGTGCAATCCGCGCGCATACGCGCTGCCCCACCAAGCCATCGCGCAGGACGGATCCAGTTTGGCCGCTTTCTCAAACGATCGAATCGCTTCATCATGATTGTAGCCATACAACAATTGGATTCCCTGATCAAACCAAGTTTGAACTTCTTGATTCGCACATGTGATCTGGCGATGGTAACCGGCGAAGCCATCGTACTTGCGAGGCGTCGGGGGGGCGATTGGATCGTCAGTTTCTTGACCCACCACAACGAAGTTGACTGCTAGGCCCAGGACCAACGCGGTCCACACCATGCGAAAGACTTGTTGCGTTTGCATGTTACCCTCTCTTAAAGCTGATTAAGCGAATAGTGAATGATGTTTCGCTACACAATGCGCACAGGCCGTTGGTAGAAGACGCACTGACTAGTGAACGTCAGTGGCATAGTCGCGTGCGGCTTCGTCTGACGGCGCGACAAACACTTTCTAAACGATTGTACAGTCCATGGTATCCAAGCTGTATTAAGAATACGGTGCGCGCTGCTCAAACAACAGCGATCCAATTCTCACGATGGTCGCACCTTCGCCAATGGCCGCCCGGAAATCACTGCTCATTCCCATCGACAATTCATTCAGGTTGTGTTCGGGAAACTGCCGTTGCAGCGAGTCACGCAATTCTCGCAGTCGAGCGAATTGTGCGCGCGCTTGAACTTCCGTCGCGTCGATCGCCGCCATTCCCATAAATCCGCGGATTGAAACCAGAGGAAACGCGCGTACGCGTTCCAATAACGGCGCCGCATCGTCTGAGCGAATACCGGTTTTCGCCGTCTCACCGGAAATATTGACTTCGATCAAAATGTTGCACTGTTGCGAGGTCGCGGCGGCGTGCGCGCCAATCGCCTCCAACAGGCGCAGGGAATCCACGGAATGGATCAACGCACAGTAGGGCAAGACTTGTTTGACCTTATTTCGCTGCAAATGGCCAACGAGATGCCAGCGGACGGGTAGGGGAGCCAAATCCTGCGCCTTGCGAACCAATTCCTGCGGGCGGCTCTCACCCAAATCAAGGCATCCGGCACGTGCCAGTTCACCCGCGCCGCGCGAGTCGACGTACTTGGTTACACCGACCAACGTGACGGCCTCCTCGCTGCGTCCAACTCGCCGACAGGCATCAGCCAACATGCCGCGCACGCGGCTCAGATTGTCAACCAGTTGCGAGCGGCACATCACGCTGCACCTTTACCATCGCGGCTATTCCACCATGAGCAGTTGATGGACGTCTCCCTTGCGATCCATCCGCCCCACGGCAAACTCGGCACATACATTGACTCCCAAGTATGATCGATTGCCGATGCCGGCCAAACTGCGGTAGGCCACAAACTGTTGCCGATCCATCTGAAAACGGACAGCCATCGCTCGATCGCTGGGAACGTGCGCAAGGTTCTCGCCCACTGTCAGACGGCGCCACGTTTGCGGTTTCGAGCTCCGTTGGTTATCGAAGTCAATGACCAAGGCCGACCATAGCGCCGCACCCGCAGTCGCTTGATCGACGCAAAGGTCAACTCCGTCTCCTTCCAAGCGATTCGGCAAGCCGTCTTCTTTCCATTCGCCCATGGTCACTGGCAACACCGCGATTCGCCGCCGGCGCGTCAGGAGCTGTACCTCGCGCGTTTCTGGTCCGCTGATCACTTCGACCGACCGCGCCAATGGAAATCGACAGCGATACTCGATCTTTGGCGCCGCCGGACTTAGTACCGCATCCGCCAAGAACAAAAACCGCTCGCGTCGCGCGATTAATGCCTGGCGTTGCCAAACAACGCCGGACGCGAGTTTCCATTCCAGTTCCAGATACTCGACATCTTCATCGGCGTGATGCAGATTCAACTCCGGGGAAGCATCGGCGGTTGGAATTTCCTGGCCAGCAACGCGCAGGGTAGGAACGCAATTTCCGGCAAGGAATAGATCGCGGCTGGCTAACTCCACAAAGCAGCGACCGGGTCCTGCGGCGAACACCAGCGTCGGCGCATCGACGCGCCAGTCGCCGCGCAGGATTCCAATCCCCGTTTGCTCGCAAAACGTACCAGTCTCCGGCTGTTTTTTCCACGGACCGCGCCCGGTGCGTTTTGTTGCGAACAGCAGAGATTGTGCCAGACGCCGCTCGCGCCGAACCGCAGTCAATTGCTGGAAAGCTTTGATGGCGGGGCGTGATCGCTGAAGACGTCCTCCGCCAAACAACAAGCGCCCGTCACTGCGCAACAAGCGCAGGGCATTCAAAACGAGAAACTCGACCTTCCAACGAGTTTCTTTGGGCAATTTGACGTGCCAGCGCCGCGCCAGACGAACGATCCGGGCCAGGGATGCGATTCCCACGGCGATTTCAGGGACTGCTACCGCGCTGATCCACCCTAAATCGCTGACGCCTTCGTCTATCAGGCGGCGCCATTCGTTGATTGCCAGGGCAGCCAACGGTTTCCCCAGCGGATGTTTTCCGATCAAAGTTGCGATCACAAGCGGAATTTCGGAGCGGTGAATGAGGTGTCCGGCCCAGGAGGTTTCCTCGTGACGGGCGGTTGGAACTCCAAGATTGCGCACATCGTTTTGCAGATGGCCTTCGAACTCTCTCCTTTCCAAGGACGACCAAGCTTTAGCGATTTTTGGCAGCCGATAGGTGGTGCCTAAAGTCACTAAGGATTCAGCAATTGGAGGAACCTCCGCAATTGCGGACTGTGCGGATAAGTCCCTGGACTCCCGCGCGTTCCGTCGCGCGTGCGGTTGGCTGGCCGCGTCCAACAGGCCTAATATCGCCTTCTTGGAAACACTGGCAGGCAACCCCCACCAGAGCCAGTTGGGCCACCGCACTCCCCAGTATTTGCGAAACACTCTAATGTCCGACTGCGCTAGAATTTCGGCGACGCCGCTGCAGTCCCAACCTGGGGTCGCCGATTCGTCGATCACCGCAGCGCTAGTCGTCTGGCGCGATTCGACATCCGAATCGAGGTGCGCATGTTGTTGGCGCTTGTACTTTTTTCCCTTAAGGGCTACATCCATGGCAAGTTCTAGTTGGGACAAATCGGAACTCAATGTAACTCCTGGCAGCAAACAAGTTGATTCATTACGTCAGCGATGTCGAATTGCTCCGGATGACCGGCCACGGATTTCCAGTGCCTCTCTAGATGATTTGCGGCTCGTTACTCCGAAAAGGGACAGTGTCCCGCGAATTGCATGGTACACCTCATTCGGGGCTTCTCACCACAATCAATTCACCGTGTCCATGACCTCATACATGGGCACGTTCGCACCCCCCCAGCGACCGAGAGGACGTGTTCGATGCAGTATATCATCTTGAGCGTCGATTGTGCGGTATCTGGCCACTGCCGATCCTTTCCGCGCATCAGTTATACTGATGCCAAACATCGCGTACACACTCGTTTTTTCGCGGCAATCGGAGGAACCTTACAGTTATGGAATCGACAGACTCTTCTTCATCGCCTGCCAAACGAGAAGTTCGCTTTGAATACTCGCCATTGTTTCCAGAAATCATGCGCCATTGCCGCGCCACTCTGTTAGTGTCCACCTATCAGGCTGGAAAATTGGGAGTGATTGGCTGCCGCGATGGCAAGTTGGAACTGTCCTTTGTCAATTTTCCGCAAGCAATGGGTCTGGCAGTCGGCCCGCAAGGAATTGCCATTGGCACGCGCTCTCAAATCTGGTTCATGGCGTCGATGCCGGAGTTGGGGCCACGACTTCCTCCAGCGGGGCGCTTCGATGGATGTTACGTGGCGCGGCGCGGTCAGGTCACCGGCAGCATTCAAGTTCACGAGATGGTGTGGTCCGATGGGGACCTGTGGGCTGTAAACACATTGTTCTCATGTCTCTGTACCTTGCACACGGATTTCAGTTTTTTGCCGCGGTGGCAACCGGCGTTTGTCTCACAGTTAGCTGCCGAGGATCGTTGCCACTTGAACGGTGTCGCGCTCCGCGACGGGCGACCGCGCTACGTTTCCGCCATGTCCGAAACCGACACGCCTGCTGGTTGGCGACCGACAAAGGCAACCAGTGGCGTGTTGATCGATATTAACAGCAACGAGATTGTCGCGCGCGGATTGGCGATGCCACATTCGCCCCGATGGTATGCCGACAAATTGTGGGTGTTGGACTCTGGCCGCGGTCGGATTTCTGTTGCGGAGCCATCAACGCAGTCCACGACGGAGGTCGCGAAGCTGCCCGGTTACACGCGCGGCTTGGCGTTTCACGGGCAGTTTGCCTTTGTGGGGCTGTCGCGCATTCGAGAAACGGCTGTCTTTGGCGGACTGCCGATCCAGGGCGACTTCGACGAATTGAAATGCGGGATCGCGATCGTGGATTTGGTTTCCGGAAAAAACGTTGCCGCCTTCCAATTTCATTCGGGGGTCGAGGAGATTTTCGACATTCAAGTGATTCCAGGCGTGCTGAATCCATGCGTCGTTGGCCCAGATCCCAGCGAAGATGACGCTCAACCCGTGTGGGTTGTGCCACCACCCGAACGTGTCGCCGACTTGTTGAAAGCGTCGCCGGCACCTGTGTTTCCCGCGGGGATTCCGCCCTCGAGTCCGACCGAGGCGCCCGTTCTGCGCGAGGACCCGCACGCGCTGATGCGGCGCGGGTTGCGTTTCCACGAGGTAGGCCGCCTTCAAGAAGCGGCGGCGTCTTATCGAGCTGCTTTGGATATTGCACCGCACTACGCCGATGTCTATATCAACTTGGGAAATCTGATGCAGGACATGCACCAACGCGATGAAGCGATCACCTGTTACCGCCGCGCGTTGGACCTGCAGCCCAACTCGGTAAACGCCTATCGCAATCTTGGTTATGTGCTCAAAGAACGCGGCGATTTGGACGAAGGGATCGCTCTGCTTCGCCGTGCCCAGGAAATCGAGCCGAGCGATGTGATTCGTTATGTCATGGCTACGACGTTGCCGCCGGTATATCAATCCCACGATGATCTTGTTGCCCGTCGTCGCCGACTGGAACAGAACGTCTCGGAACTGATAACCGAGGGTTTTCAATTGGACATCTCTCACCATGCGGCGCCTACCATGTTTTACGCCGCCTACCAAGGATACAACGACTGCGATCTGCAACGGCAACTGGCCGGATTACTGCGGCCGCCCCCGCTCGAAATGCGCGAGCGGCTTCGCATTAAAGGAAGTCGGATCCAGATCGGCTTTATTTCCAGGCATTTTCGCAATCACACGATCGGCCGGCTGAATATCGGAACCGTGCAGCATTTACCCCGCGATCGGTTCGAGGTGTTTGTGATCTCCGTCGGCCACCACGATGACTTATTCGCGCAGCGTTTTCGCCAGGCGGCGGATCATTACCTCGCCCTGCCGACGAATTTGAGTCAGGTGCGCGAGCAAACGGCGGGTTTGAATTTGGACATTCTCGTATTTGCCGATGTGGGGATGGATACCTTGACCTACAGCTTGTGCATGTCCCGGCTGGCGCCAATCCAGTGTGTAACGTGGGGACACCCGGTCACTACGGGGAGTCCCGCTGTGGATTATTTCATTTCCAGCGAGATGTTGGAAACGGAGGAAGCCGCGCAGCACTACACTGAGCGTTTGGCTCTGCTCAAACGCATGAACGTCTGTTATGAACGGCCGGCCCCGCCGACGCGCAAACGTCCCGAAGATTTTGGGCTGAATCCCAACAGCAACCTCTACCTCTGTTTTCAGAGTTTATTCAAAATCCACCCGGATTTTGACGCCGTACTTCATGGGATTTTGGCCCGTGATCCGGCGGGCGAGATCGTGATGATGCAGGGACAGCAGCCGGAGTGGACGCATTTACTTCAACAACGATTTCAGCGGACGTTGGGAGAACACGCGCGCCGCGTCAAATTCTTAAGCGCGGTTCCGCATCCGGATTTCATGAGTCTCAACGCCTTGGCCGCCGTATCGTTGGATCCGCTCCATTTCGGCGGTGGGAACACGACGTACGAGGCGTTGGCCGTTGGGCTCCCGGTGATCACTTGGCCTTCACCGTACTTGCGCGGACGAATCTCGCAAGCATTGTACAAGCAGATGGGTTATGAGGCGTGCGTCGTTCCCTCAGTGGAGGCGTTTGTTGATCTCGCGGTGACGCTAGGAACGGATCGGGCCAAACGAGCCTCCGTGAGCCGAGACATTCTGTCGGCTTGCGGCGTTTTGTACGACGACCGCGCCGCCATCGCCGAACTGGCCGATCTGTTTGAATCGATGGCGTGATGGAGTTGACGACCGGCGAGCGTTCGGGGCGCCTACATCCCTTGGCACCCGCCGCGCGCACACTGCGGTCGCCCACAACCGCCCCAATCCTGCGGCGCGTTTGCTTGAGGCAAATTTCCACGGGCGGAAACCGGACTGGCCGGCACGCTCAACAGTTTCTCCACCTGGGCGCTCGAACACTGCGGGCACAAAGCCCGTTCTCCCTGGCGGATGAGCAGTTCAAACGTTGCATCGCATTGTTGACAGTAATATTCGAACAACGGCATAGGAATCACTTTCAATTTCAGTCACTGTTGCGAACGCTCACGCATTTCAAGATTGGCACAGTTGTTCTTCGATCAATGCCCGCAAATCGTCGTCAACGACTTCCTTTTTATGATCAGCTAAGGCTTTGAATCGGCCAAACAACGACTGGATCTGCTCGGCGGATAACGAATAACCCAGGGATCGGCAGCGTTCACTAAGGGCGGCCCGGCCGCTGTGTTTGCCCAAAACCAAATCGGTTTTCGCCCATCCGACGTCTTCGGGGCGCATGATCTCGTAGGTTCGCGGCTCCTTGAGCATTCCGTCTTGGTGAATGCCGGCCTCGTGGGCAAAGGCATTGCGGCCCACGATCGCCTTATTACGCTGTACGTGCAGCCCGGTAATCTGAGACACGAGTTGGCTCGTGGGAACGAGTCGGGAGCTGACAATCGTGGCAATTGCCCGCGCGTTCGCCGATACCGTTGATCGTGCATTCGACTTGTCCCGCTCCATTTTCGATGGCGGCCAGACTGTTGGCGACCGCCAGCCCCAAATCGTTGTGGCAATGGATGCTGATCGTAGCCCGATCCACGTTGGGCACGCGATTCATCAGTGATTTGATGACATTTCCAATCTGTGCCGGAACCGCATAACCCACGGTATCGGGGATGTTGACGGTCGTGGCACCGGCTTCGATTACGGCCTCCACGACGCGGCAGAGAAAATCGATCTCGGTGCGGGCGGCGTCTTCGGGAGAAAATTCGACGTTGGCACAATAACCCTTGGCGCGTTGGACACCTGCGACCGCCCGCTCCACAATTTCATTCGGCGTCATCTTGAGTTTGAACTCGCGATGGATGGCGCTAGTGGCCAAAAAGACGTGAATGCGCGGGTTCTGGGCGACGCGCAAGGCCTGCCAAGCCCGGTCTATGTCGGCCTCCGCACATCGCGCCAAACCGCAAATCTGGGGTCCGCGAAACGTCGTTGCCACCGCTTGCACCGCCTCGAAATCATCCGGGGAGGCGATGGGAAATCCGGCCTCGATGACATCCACTCCCAATTCCACCAAAGCCTCGGCGACTTTGAGCTTCTCGTCGTGGTTCATGCTGGCGCCGGGCGATTGTTCTCCGTCCCGTAACGTCGTATCAAATATCTTTATCAACCGGTTTGTCGCCATGATGGTCTCGAAAGTTTTCCGCAATCCTGTTGTCAGTCCGAATCAACCAGGACATTTCGCGTCGCGTGAACATTCCCCTCTAGCCATCGCGACGCGGATCAAATAGAAGTCCGCTGAGGCTATTCTACACTAGTGCGGCCACGTTTGCCAAAACCGATTTCACGACGTCCTTCCGCGGCGCTGCGGATGAACTCTTCGGGGACGGGACCTCACGTGCGCAAGGGCAATTCCAACTGCGATTCGGCTTGCTCCTCGCTGGGGTTGAGTTCTTTGAACAACATGCTCGGTTGAATATCTTGATTGTGTTGATACTTGTTGCTCGAGTATTCTTGATATTCACCCACAATTTGATGGTAGAAAATCTGGCAGATCGAAATGCCAGGGTAAATGCGAATCGGTTGGACGGCGAACATCTCCAGGGTCCAAAAACCGCAGAACCCGACATCGCCAAACCCAGCCGTGACGTGCACGAACAGCCCCAATCTGCCGATGGAAGAGCGACCTTCGATCATCGGCACGAACCCGTGGGTTTCCGTGCGCTCGGCCGTCCGCCCCAAATACAGCCGATGGGGGTCCAACACCAACCCCGTGGGAGGAATCGTCAACCGCCGCACACGGTTGTTTTTCTTCATGTCCAGGACCACTTCCTCGTAGGTCAGGATCTCATCGTGCAAGGACAGGTTGTAGCTGTTCGGATTGAGTTTTTCCGGATCAAAGGGAGTTATCTGGATATTTGTTCCCAATTGGTTGCGAATTTCTTCTCCCGACAAAATCATGGCAACCTCCCTAACTCGTATCGGGCACATAGGCCCGACCAAGCGCTGATTCTTGCGCCAACGCGCATCCGAATTGAAGATCGAAACAGGGGCAATTGTCGCAAACTTGGAAACCGAGTGTCAAGCCAGGCCCGACCAGTTCAGCGTTGAACGATCTGCGACGGTTTGCACCAATTGTTCCAGATGTGCGCGAATCGGGACCGGACAGCCAAAAAAAATCGATTACCTCGACTCTACTTTTTGCAGAAACCCTGCCGATAGAACTTCCACGCGGATCGCCGGGCGACCGCGAATGACTGCTTCCGCACCGGCGCAGCGCGGATCAGGGATGGCACGGCCGACAACGGATGGTCTGACGTGGAGACGTTTTCGTTGATCTAAGGGTGCCTCAATGCAACGTGCAATACCTCGGTATGTCTTACTTACAGAAGTGACGCCATCGCGGTTCGAAGGTGGTGAAGGAAGTTGGCAGTTCACCATCCTGGCTGTGGCCGCACAGGAACGAACGGTCGTTTCTGACGTCGAGTGGGGGCAAAGCGAGGAGCGTCTGCATTTGTTGTCGGTCGTGCGGGGATTGCAAAGCCTCGACCAGCCTTCTGCCGTAACCTTACTGACCACCAGCCGCTTTGTCAGCAATGGCATTCGCCACGGCTTGGAACTCTGGCGCGAGAACGATTGGCATTGGGAGCACTTTGGCGAGTTGGTCCCGGTGCGCCACGCCGACCTCTGGAAACGACTGGACGGCGCATTGGCCTACCATCGTGTCACGGCGCGGTATTGGACGGGATGCAATCTGTCCACCCCCGCTAATCGGCCGCAGTGCACGGAATTAAGTAGGCACGCCACGCGACGCCAAGCTGGGCGCGTCGCGGCGGTTGGTCCGCGGCTGAAGTTGTTTTCGGGCGACATGGCTGTGGCGCCCGCTATTTAGGGCCGCTGTCAAACCAACGCGCGCACCGGTTTCATTACGTATGGCAATGGGAGGCCTGCGACCATGGGATCATGGAAGTCAGCATTGAGTTCGCATTCACGACGGCTGTTTCATTCGTTGTTGTGCGGGGAGTTGGCAAGTCCTCGCACTCTGTTAGGCTATCATCCATCGTCATCGGGCGGAGTGGTACGGGCGTACTTGCCCCAAGCTGACCGCGCGTGGTTGGTCGATCAACAGCACGGCCGACGTCGACCGATGTACAAAATTCACGCAGAGGGATTATTCGAATGCCCATGTCCCGCAGGTTGGCAGGCCACGTTGGCGACCGGTCGCTACCGCATCCAACATGTACGGGCCGGTTTGGAACATCTATCGATCGACCCGTTCTCGGTGCCGCCTATGTTGACTGAATTTGATGTTCACCTGATCGGGGAAGGGCAGCACTATCGGCTATACGAACGAATGGGGGCCCAACTCGGCGAAGTCGATGGCGTTGCGGGAGTTCACTTTTCTGTCTGGGCACCAAATGCCCGCGGAATCAGCGTTATCGGCTCGTTCAATGATTGGGATGGCCGGGCGTTTCCCATGCATAAACGTGGGTCCGGCGGCATTTGGGAATTGTTCGTCCCCGGTGCTCAAGCGGGCGACCATTACAAATATCGCGTCACCACGTGGGGAGGTCATCAAGTCGATAAGTGCGATCCGCTCGCTTTCGCAGCGGAGGTCCCTCCCCGCACGGCGTCGATCATCGCCGATTTACATTCCTACCAATGGAACGACGAATCTTGGATGGAACGGCGCCGCACGTTTTCTCCTCTCCATCAACCGTTGAACATTTATGAATTGCATTTGGGCAGTTGGCGGCAAACGAACGACCGCGAACACGGCTGGATCAACTACCGCGAACTGGCGCACCAAGTCGTGGATTACTGTCGCGAGATGCATTTTACACATGTCGAGTTGTTGCCGATCGCCGAGCACCCGTACACGGGGAGTTGGGGCTACCAAACGGTCGGCTACTTTGCCGTCACTAGTCGCTACGGCTCGCCCAATGACTTCATGTATTTCGTGGATTATTGCCACCGTCACGGTATCGGTGTGTTGATCGACTGGGTTCCGGCCCATTTCCCGAAAGACGGACATGGTTTGGCCCGTTTTGACGGGACCGCTTTGTACGAACACCTCGACCGCCGCAAGGGCGAACATCCCGACTGGAATACGTACATTTTCAATTTGTCGCGCAATGAAGTGCGGAATTTTTTGATCGCGAATGCCCTGTTCTGGTTGGATCGCTACCACATCGATGGACTGCGCGTAGATGCCGTGGCGTCGATGTTGTACTTGGACTACAGTCGCAAGGAAGGCGAATGGGTGCCCAACGAATACGGTGGCAAGGAAAACCTTGAATCGATTCATTTCCTCCGCGCGGTCAATGACAAGGTCCATGAAGAATTCCCCGGCGCGTTGATGATCGCCGAGGAATCAACGGCCTGGCCGGGTGTAACGCACCCGACCTCGCAAGGCGGTTTGGGATTCGACATGAAATGGAATATGGGATGGATGAACGATACGTTGCACTACATGCGCAACAATCCAGTGCATCGCCGTTTCCACCACAATCAATTGACCTTCAGCATGATGTATGCCTACAGCGAGCGATTCCTACTCCCTTTTTCGCACGACGAGGTCGTTCATGGCAAACGCAGCCTTTTGGACCAGATGCCTGGTGACGCTTGGCAGAAGTTTGCCAATCTGCGGTTGTTGTTCACGTACCAATGGACGCACCCGGGCAAGAAGTTGTTGTTTATGGGGAGCGAGTTCGGCCAATGGCGCGAATGGGATTGGGGACATGCGCTCGATTGGAACCTTTTGGCGTTTCCTCAGCATCAAGGCGTGCGGCGCCTAGTTGCCGACCTGAATCGGTTAACGGTGAACGAACCGCCGTTGCA
>JACTND010000006.1 GCA_014584305.1 Planctomycetota bacterium
AAATCTGCCGTTCAAACGCAGTCACATCCGCCGCGTGACGGTAAATACCCGGTGGCGATTGAGTCGTTTGTGTGAGCGCGTCTAAGGAATGCCCGCCCATGGGCCCGTCCAGCTCACCCCACAGACCTTTGAAGATACACAGCGATGCACCGCGCAGAACGTCTGCTTGCTCGATGTAGCGGTCTTCAAATTTGACGATCCAACAGTCGAGATAGAGTCGCTCGCCGCGCAATCGAAACGGCATCGCCGGACCGATCGCTTGTCCAACGTCGTTGACCTCGACAAACGACACCACCATATACGGCTCGTCCTCGTCCGTATGCCCCTGTTCCAACACGGTTATCTGAGCCAAGCGGCGGTTAATTTTTAACAACTTGAGCGCCGTTTGCAGGCGTTCGTTGTCTTGTTGCGCCTGCGCCAATGCTTGGCGTTGAGTTTGCAACTGAGTTTGCGCTTCCGCCAGTTCAGATTTGAGCACTTCGATTTGAGCCAGTGCTTCGCGCGATTGCTGCGCCGGCAGGATGAACTGAGTGTAACCTATCCATCCACTCCATCCGATAACTGCGGCAACAACTAACATCAACAGTGTTCGCATCAGACCGTTGGCTGCTTTGACCCCTTCGATTGCATTGGACATTGAAGTTGTCTCCAGATTGAAACGATTTCCACGCGCGGCCACTTATCGGCACCGCACAACCGCCGGAAGCCACGCGTATCGGTTTCTTCTCCGGGCGTAAACCACCGGCCGCCAAAACAAGTAGGATGAGCCCGACCGCGGGTTGGCCAGTTCACTTCCCCCAACTCGACCTCTTGGCAGGTTGTGCCTAATTGCCGCCGCCAGGACAACACATTGTACCCCAGTAAACCTCCTCTGGCAGCAAAATTGCCGACCGGTAAAGCGCTGTTCGCCACGAAAACGACTGGGTTGGCGGGGATCCGAACCGCTCTGGCGACAGTTTCTGTTGCGATTCCGAGCACGGATTTTTCGCATGATTCGCCTCATTCCGAATTAATTGGTTGTTCCGATTTTCACTTTGAATCATAATTGTCCTCGTTGAAACCTCGGAACCGGCTGCCACCTGTTGCGTGTCTCAGTCGGTCCCGGTCGTGTGGCAATTGGAACAGAACCACATCGAACGGAGCAGAAACAATGAGAGCGAATTTGCATTCGTGCCGATTGATTGCGCTTAGTCGCCTTTCTGGGATGGCCCGAGTAGCCATTGTCGTGGTCGCTTCAGCGATTGGGTCCTGTCCGTGGTGGGTCGGCGCGCAGACGCTGCAACTCCAACGCGTGGCCACCGGATTGAGTAGCCCTGTGTTCGCAACACATGCGCCTGGAGATCCCAACCGCTTGTTCATCGTCCAACAGGGTGGGTCCATTCGAATCCTTGATTTGAATACGAAGACGCTTAATGCAGCGCCATTTTTGACGGTTTCTGGTTTATCCACCGGTGGCGAACGTGGACTGCTGGGTTTGACGTTCGATCCCCAATACCAAACCAACGGCCGCTTTTACGTAAACTACACCGATACTACGGGTGCTACACGAGTTCGGCGCTTCACGCGTCAATCCGCCGATCTGGCCGACCCCACGAGTGGTTTTGACATCCTGACCATCGCGCAACCCCAATCGAATCACAACGGCGGCTGGATGGATTTTGGCCGCGATGGCTTCTTGTACGTTTCTGTGGGCGATGGCGGTGGCTCAAATGACTCTGGCACCGGCCATACTCCTGGGATAGGTAATGCGCAGGACAAAAGCCAGTTGCTGGGCAAGATATTGCGGATCGATATCAACGGCGATGATTTCCCAGGTGATCCCGCGCGCAATTATCGGATCCCAACCAGCAATCCGTTCGTCGGGCAGGCGGGCAACGCCGGCGAAATTTGGGCCTACGGGTTGCGCAATGCCTGGCGCAACAGCTTTGATCGCGCGACAGGTGATCTCTGGATTGCCGACGTCGGCCAGGGTGCGCGCGAAGAGATTAATTTTCAATATGCCTCCAGTCTGGGTGGGGAGAACTATGGTTGGCGACTTCGCGAAGGAACGATTGCCACTCCGTCGGGTGGGGTGGGAGGCCCGAAGCCGCCAGGTGCGATCGATCCGATTTACGAATACCTGCACAATACGGGGCCTTTCGGCGGTTTCAGTGTGACAGGCGGCTACGTTTACCGAGGGCCCATTGCTGCACTCAATGGCCATTATTTTTTTTCCGACTATATCACAAACCAACTCTGGTCGCTCCAATTTACCGGTGGCTTGCCCGCGACTTTCGATGGAACAAACTTTTCGAACTTAATTGATTGGACTCCTATCCTTACGGTCGATGCAGGCCTCGTCCGGCGCATTTCATCCTTCGGAGAAGACCTGGCGGGTAATTTGTACTTGGTGAATCACCTGGACGGGCAGATTTTCATGATCGTCGGCGGCTCGATTCCCGAGCCCAGCTCGGCCCTGATCCTCTCGCTCCTCCTCACCCTCCTCCGCCCCCCAAAGAAAATAAAAGAAAAAAGGGAAAAAAGGACAGGCATTATTATAGCATCGACGCTCTTGAGCCGTGGGGGGACTAAGAGCTACACCGATGAATAGCCACTCTCATTGACCGATTCGAGACACATCGACTTTGAGGCGATGGCAAACCGTCCCGATGCTCGTTTTTGAAATGCCTCTAGGCCAGCAGAACACAGGAGGGAAATGCCATGCCTCACTAGGCACAAACCAACCAATATCAAACAGGCAACGAGCTACCAATCAATCATTGCCGTCAAGTTGCCGACTTGATTGGCACAAGATTATCGAGATGGTGTCGGCCCTTTCGTTGGGCCAGTTCGCTCAGACGGTCGCGAGTTGAGGAGAAGAAACTCCCGCATAGCTTTTTCGCACCGAGCAATTTCTTTAG
>JACTND010000136.1 GCA_014584305.1 Planctomycetota bacterium
GCCGCCGATCCCCGTCCCCAACGTCAGAAACAGGAGGCTCGCATAATCGCGCGCCCCCCCGACCCAGAATTCACCAAATGCCGCGGCATTGGCATCATTGGCAAACGTTACCGGCAACGCCAAACGACCAGCTACCGCGTCGCGAATGGGGAACTGTCGCCAACCCGGCAGGTTCGGCGGCTCCAAAATCATCCCGCGGGGTACGTCCATCGAGCCCGGCGTCCCCAAACCAGCAGCCGCAATACGCTGGCGGGCAAGGTGAGAATGGCTCAATAACGTCGTCCACTGTTCGACCAAGACGTCTAGCCATTGCTCCGGACTGCGATGCGCGTCGGTTGGAAACGAAGTCGCCGCTATCACGTGGCCATCTTCGTTGACAATTCCCATTTTCGTATTGGTACCGCCAACGTCGATGCCCAAAAACAGGGGCGTGTCTGTATGGGAAGCAATAGGGTTCGTCATGGAAAGCGTGCCGCGTTTCTCGCTCAATCGATCGAGTCTGTACTGTTCGATCGGGGGTCCGCTAGCGCGATGGCCGTGGCCATTGCCAACTCTTGAGTGTGGGAAATGCTCACAAGAACTTGGGAAATCCCTCGCGCGCGGCAGGCTAATTCGGCGCCTCCGTGCAAGCGCGCCACGGGTTGGCCACCACCCGTGTTCACGACCTCCAGATCGCGCCAGGTCATGCCGTGCGCCCAACCGACGCCAATCGCTTTCAGCATCGCTTCTTTGGCCGCCCATCGACCGGCGAAATGCATCGCAGCCAACTTGTGACCCCCACAATATCGAATCTCCTCGTCGGAAAAAACGCGCTGGAGAAAGGCTGCTTGATATTTGTCAATCATCCGTTCAATTCGATGACAATCGCAGAGATCAGTCCCTATTCCGAGAACGCACATGCGGCTGCCTGTAAACTTCAATGACGCGCGATTCACTCAACGGTGACGCTTTTGGCCAAATTGCGCGGCTTATCGACGTCGCAGCCGCGCAGAATAGCGATATGGTAGGCCAACAACTGCAACGGGACAATGGCCACGATCGGCTGCAGGAATTCCGGCACGGCGGGAATATAGATCACGTCGTCGGCGACATGCGCGATCCGCTCGTCACCCGCCGCCGCCACGGCAATCACCGGCCCGCCGCGGGTCTTGATTTCTTCCAGATTCGACATGACTTTGTCATAAATGAACCCGGAAGGCATCACGAAGACGCTGGGAGTCTGCGCATCCACCAGGGCGATGGGGCCATGTTTCATTTCGGCAGCCGGATAGCCTTCGGCGTGAACGTAACTGATTTCTTTCAGTTTCAACGCCCCTTCCAACGCCGTGGGGAAGTTGTAGTGTCGGCCGAGGTATAAAAAATTATTGCACTGATAATATTTTTCGGCGATCGCCCGCACCGCCTCGCTGGTCGCCAGTGCTTGCCGCACGTGCTCGGGCACGGCGCGAATCTGGTCGATCATCTCACGGCCGTGACTGTAGCTAATATGCCGCAATCGCCCGAAGTGGAGCGCCAACATCGCTAACGCCAAACACTGCGAGGTATACGCCTTTGTCGAAGCGACACCGATCTCCGGTCCCGCATGAAGATAAATGCCGCCGCTGGCCTCTTGGGCGATGGAACTGCCGACGACGTTGCAAATCGCCAACGTCAAATGTCCTTTGCGCTTCATTTCTTTCAGCGCCGCCAAGGTATCGGCGGTCTCGCCACTTTGTGTGATGGCAAACACCAATGTGTTCTCGTCCAGCGGCGCGTTGCGGTAGCGCAGTTCACTGGCGTATTCCACTTCGACCGGAATCTGCGCCAACTCTTCCAACAAATACTCGCCGACCAATGCCGAGTGCCAACTGGTTCCACAGGCCGTCAAAATGATCCGCTTGATCCGCCGCAACTGGTGGGGCTGCAAGTTCAGCCCACCGAACATGGCGGTGGCATCCTCATCATGTAGCCGCCCGCGCAGCGTATTCATCAACGACTCAGGCTGTTCGAAGATTTCCTTCAACATGTAATGCTCGAAACCGCCCAACTCGACCTGGCGATGATCCAGGTCGAGCTCGCGCACATCATGCTCCACAATGCCTCGGTCGCGATGGGAAACCTCCAGCGAGTCAGCCGTGACCACGGCCACTTGATGATCCGCCAAATAGACGATGCGGTCCGTGAACCCAATCAAGGGCGACGGATCGCTCGCCACGAACTGTTCGTTATCGCCGATGCCGATCACCAAAGGGCTTCCCAACCGCGCGCAGAACACGGCGTCTGGCCATTCGCGGAACAGCACGACCAGGCCATACGTGCCACGCAACTGGCCAATCGCTTCTTTGATCGCCTCGACGCCCAAAGCATGCCCCCGCAATCCGCGCGATTCCTCGCGCAGTCGTTCCAGCGAGTGGGCAATCAAGTGAGCGATTACCTCGGTATCCGTTTCCGATGTGAACTCAAATCCCAATCGCGTCAGACGTTGTTTGATGTCAGCATAGTTCTCAATGACGCCGTTGTGGGCCAACGCCAAAATCTGACCGGAGCCGCCAAAATGAGGATGGGCGTTGGTTTCATTGGCCTTGCCATGTGTCGCCCAACGCGTATGTCCAATCCCGATTCCCGTCGGGCAGTGATCGTTACTCAATTTCTTCGCCAATTGGCCGATACGACCGGCGACTTTATGGACATGAAACTGGTGGACGGGGTCGAGAACAGCGATTCCCGCACTGTCATAGCCCCGGTACTCTAAACGCCGCAGCCCTTCGAGAATAAACTCCTGCGCCTGCCGCGGTCCGACATATGCCACAATTCCACACATGGTCAGGATTGTAGTCGATACCATACTTCCTGTCATTGGTAATTTGATGAAGATACATGGAAGTGGAACGCCTCCGTGCACGCGTATCGAGATGCGGC
>JACTND010000228.1 GCA_014584305.1 Planctomycetota bacterium
AGTCCGCTGACAAGCAGCAGCGTCGCGAGCGAGAATTGAAGAGCGGGAGATTGCGGCGTTGACTGTCGCCGCGATCGGAACATGTCCACGAGGCGCGTAGCCACCAGCAAAAAATAGTTCAGCATTCCGACCGCCAGGATGCCCAGGACTATCAACCCAATGTACGCCGGTATAAACCCCAGTCCCGCCCCACCGGGCCCAAACGGACGAGAAACCTCCGGTTTCTCCGATGTCGACAGCATGACCAGAGCTAGCGGCCAGGCCAGCACCAACAGCGTGTGTGGGAGCCAGGACGCCTCGGGCTGTCGAAAGAGGGTGCATGCCAACCAGATTTGCAAGAGTGCCAGCGTGAAACAGGGAAACCGCAAATAGCGCAGTGAGGCCGGTTCATGCAGGTCCAAGGCATGCCACAAGCCTATCAGGAAGAGCATCAAGCCCATCGCCATTTGAGTGGCCGCCAGGGCTTGGATTGCTTGAGAAAATCTTGCAGTCATGTCATCGTGCTTTTCGCAGCGACCTTAGCTGGACAGCGCCACCTTCAGTTCGCTCAAGTGGGCTAAGTCGTGGCGTGGCAGGGATTTATTGCTGTTGACTTGAAGTCGTGAAAAGAACGACCCTCCGTGTGCTTTACGTTTCCCAGGGAAACCACGGAGGGTCGTCCCATGTCGCTTAAGGATATCGCATCGCTGGGGAAATTGCTGGCCCAGTTTTTGGCGTTGTTTGCCGATTGCTTTCGCCGGTCGGCGGGCCGGAATCTGCTCGCCGTTTACGTCCGCGGATTGCTCAGCGATGTGCAACGCAAGAACGTCGAAGCCATGGCGCTGGCGCGGGGAGTTGCTCCGCGGACGCTGCAGCGGTTTCTCGAATCCATTGCGTGGGATGAGGAGTTGCTCCGCGACCGCTGCCAGCAATTGGTGGCCCGCGAGCACGCGGATCCGGAGGCGATCGGTGTGATCGACGAAACGGGAACCGCCAAGAGCGGCCGGCACACCGCTGAAATCTAAGCGTCAGCAACTAGCGATGGTTCAAACGAACGCAAGTCGCTTCGACTGACCTTTTTGGAATCAAGCGTTTGAGGCGATTTACTCCCCGGTCATGGCGGTGTGGGTTTGGGGCGACTCGGTTAGTGGGCCGCGGTTTTGTGGTTGGTTCGCGTTGGTTGTTGGCTTTCGTGCTTTCTGCGATTTCCCTCTCACAGAGCTGGCTGACGTTGGTTGCCTTGGAAGGAAAACCAACTTTTCCATTCTTCAACACGAAGATGCGAAGGCGCAAATGAAGTGCATAAAGTGGGGCGATTATTGGGCAAAGCGGCGCCCTGGAATTGCATTTTTTCTGATCACGTTTTCATTATTTTCTTTACTGCACAACCGATGCCAGTGGACGCCGAGAGGGCGTTTCTTGGGCACGATTCACAGGAGGTGGATGGGCGGCGTTTGCGGCGGGGTGACGGCGATTCGCTGAGGGGGGAGGGCGATTGTCCGCTCTGAACCGCCCCGCTGGAAAAGCAATTTGGACATCAGGGACAAGCTTCCTACGTCTTGTGAGAAAGGTCACCGTCACCGAGGCGCGGAACAGCGGCCACAATTTGGGCAATAGAATTGCATCGCGTGGTGCGGCCAAAAGCAGCGACTCTTCGACTTATATCGCCGACGCGAATTGAAAAAAGACGCGCGGTGCGCGGCGGCAAAGGAAAGACCGGCTCCAATTGCAGCATTCTTCTGTTGCGATTCAGGGCCAATCGCTTACGATGATACGCTCCCTGATCGGGGCTTGCGCCTGCGATCACGCCGCTTCGTTCCTCACACTACCTCAACGCATGACGATCCTCTCCCGCGCTTGGATTTTGCCGCTTCGTTTGACGGTTGCGGCGATCTTCCTTGGATGTCTGGCCTGCGCGAGTCTTTCGCCAGCTCAAGAACGCGCCGCCGATGAGCCCGCCTCGAACCAGGAACGCCCTGCTTCTGCAACGGTCGACTTCGTGCGCGACATCCAACCGATTTTGCGCAATCACTGTTACGAATGCCACGCCGGGACTACGGAAGAAGGTGGGCTGAATCTGGGTATCAAGGCGAAAGTGCGCAAAGGAGGAGATAGCGGGGACGCAGTCGTGGCGCGAAAGAGCGCCGATAGCATGATCATTCAGCTCGTTTCGGGGCAAGATGAATCGCGGACCATGCCGCCGGATGGGAGGACGCCGTTATCGGCCGAGCAGATTGGGCTTCTTCGCGCCTGGATCGATCAGGGGGCGTCGTGGCCGGATGGGGCGGACGTCATCGATCCGAAGAAGGATCGCGCCCAGTCGCACTGGGCGTTTCAGCGGCTTCAGAGTGTTTCGAAGCCGTCGCGCGGTTCGGATGACGCGTGGTCGAAAGGGACGATCGACCTTTTCGTCCAAAAGCGGCTTAGCGAGTTGGGTCTGCATCCCGCGAAACCGGCGGACGCGCGAAGCCTGGTGCGGCGGATTTACTTTGACCTGATCGGCTTGCCTCCGACGGTCGAACAGGCCAGCCGCTTCATCCAAGCCTACGCAAAAAATCCGGACGCCGCGGTTCGCGAATTGGTGGATGAAATGCTCGATTCGCCCCATTATGGCGAACGCTGGGCGCGCCACTGGCTCGATGTGGCCCGATATGCCGACAGCGACGGCCAGGAAGCAGATCAGAATCGTCCGCACGCCTACCATTATCGCGATTTTGTGATCCAAGCGTTCAACGACAACATGCCGTATGACCAATTCGTGCGGTGGCAGATCGCCGGCGACGAATATGAGCCCGACAGTGATCTGGCGGTCTCGGCCACGGGGTTTTTGACCGCCGGGACCAGTTTCAAGTTGCCCGAAACGTTCATCGAAAGCGAGCGATTGCTGAATCGCTATAACGAACTGGACGACGTGAT
>JACTND010000295.1 GCA_014584305.1 Planctomycetota bacterium
ACAACATCGCCTGCCGGACACAGCGCGAAACGCAATGGTAGTATCGCGTCACATTTACATCGACCAGTAAATTGCGTGGCATCGTCATGACAGCCCCCTGGTATCTCGCTCGTTGTGACAACTTTGCATTCGCAGCGGAGGCGAATATACCAAAGTCCCAAAAACCAGTCAATATAGTAATGCCTGTCCTTTTTGGATTTTCGTTTGGAGTTGAAATGGGGGGAAGAGTCGGGTAACGTAGGGGGCGACGGGTGTGTATTTCAGGGTGGGCGGCAGATCAACAAGGACTACGGGATAATTATGGAGAACGAGATTTTTGCGGATGGGATTGGCGAGATTTCTTTGTCTGGCGGGATGGTGCGATTGGACTTGGTGTCATTAATCGGCTCGCAAAACGACCCCAATAACCAGCCTCGTTTTGCTCCGAAAGGACGGATTGTAATGCCCCCGGAGGGGTTCCTGCGAAGCTACAGTGCCATGGAAAACCTCGTGAAGCAACTGGTCGACGCCGGTTTGGTGCGCCCCCGCGAGGGCGCAGACGGTTCGTCCGGAACGACCGGTCCGGCCCGAACGCAAGCGACCGCTCTTCCCAAATCGCCTAATTTTTAGGCGAAAAAATTATTTTCCTTGCCAAGCATCTTGGATATACTGGGATTTATCGAACGCCCGGGCCCGGACCGCCGTCTTTTGATTGTCGGGCAGCGTTCCGTTCCAGGTTCACGAGAAGCAGGCTAGTTTTTTTGAGGGACAGCAATCATGGCCAACAACTATCCTCCGTTGGTAAACGTCATCCCGACAAGTTTGGAAGTGGGAGCTACCGTTTCCTTTCAAAGCTTGATCGAAGTCCAGGACTTAGACGGCAATCCCATCACGCGTTACCGCTTTCGGGATAGCAACGGTTCGGCAACGTCTGGCAAGTTCCGCTTGAACGGCGTTGTGCAACCGGCAAATACCTGGATCGAAGTCACCGCCGCACAAGCGGCGAACTTGGTGTACCTCGCCGGCCTGATCGAGGGAGCGGAATCCGTCGGCGTCCAGGTATATGACGGCAAGTTTTGGAGCCCGGCTTCTTTTGGTACGCTGACGACGATTCGAGCCAATCTCTATGCCCCCACGGTCACGGCGACCGACGGCAGCGTGCTCGAAACCGAACAAACCAGTATCACGGATTTGTTCAGCGCATCGGATTTGGATGGCGATCCGATTTTGAGATATCGCATTGTGGACAAATCGGCATTTGGTTTGAGCGGCTATTTCAAACTGAATGGCATCAATATGCCGCAGGGCGTGCCATTTGAAATCACGCCCAATCAAGTCGAGAACTTGATATATGTCGGAGGAGGATATGGCCCGCAACAAGAATTGATTGGCGTGCGGGCGTTTGACGGGAAGTATTGGGGCCCGGAAACGACGTTTGTTATGACGACCACTCCCAATCTCCATCGTCCCGAAATTGTCGCCCACGACATGCAGGCTCCGATTAACCGCGTGACGCGATTGGACAGCGTCTTCTCGTATTTCGATTTGGATGGGAACACGATCAAGCGGATGCGTTTGCGGGATACAGGCACAAACCCTGGCAGCGGTTATTTTTCGATCGATTACGTGAAGCAAACCGAGGGCCAGTGGTTTGAGTTCGGGATGGAAGAGTTTTCCAACGTGCGGTACCACTTCGCGTCGCAATCGGAGTTTGAACGATATAACATTCAGGTTTTTGATGGCCGTTTCTGGAGCACCGTACAGTCCGGCCGCATTCAAGCGATTCCGCGACCCGAGATCAACCTCACTACTACCAATGTCGTCATCGACCAATTGCAACAAGTTGCCTTGACATCGCTGTTTAGCCAGGCGGATTTAGGCCCTCCCTATACGCGGTTTCAGGTGATCGATATGACCGACGATGACCGCAGTGCGACGTTGTACTATAACGGGCAAGATTTGTTGCCGAACGTTGTCTATGAATTCACCGCAGCCGAATTCGCCAACCTGCGCATTCGGGGGGCCGTCAATGACCTGCGGCGGAGTTTTGACCTTATATCCTTGCGCGTCGGTAACAGCCAATTCTGGGGGCAGCCCACCACGATCAACGTTTCGACCGAACCTGTTGGCCCAGCGGCCTTGGTTTCCGGGGCGCGGTGGAACAACTTCAACGGATCCAAGACCGTGGTTACCTATGCGTTCATGGATCCAGACGGCGCTTATCCGCTGTATTATTTGCCTGAAGACGACGATTTTCCGCAGAACACCCGCGCTTTGCACCCGGCGCAACGCGCTATGGTCCGGGAAATACTGGCTGAATACGCGCAATATGCCAACTTGGAATTCATCGAAGTTCCCTACAACGTGTTCGGGACCGGCATCATGATGATGTTTGGCGCGAATGATCAGGATGGATCGCAAGGCTATGCCTATTACCCCGGGGCGCCGATTTTTGCCAGTCGCCCAGGCGACATTTGGGTCAGCAACACGGGCCCGACCGATCCCAGCAATCCCGATGTCTCTAACAACGGTTATGGACGGTTGACTTTTGTTCACGAAATTGGGCATGCGTTGGGTCTCAAACATCCGTTCCCCGATGGCGGCCCCCCTCCCCAAAGTCCGCCCTACTTGCCGATGGCTTTGGACCATCATACGCATACGGTGATGAGCTACACAAACTCCCCGTTCTTGCCAGAGGGATTATTTCCTTCGACGTCCATGGTATACGACATCATGGAGATTCAACGTTTGTACGGCGCGAACATGTCGTATCGAACCGGCGATGATGTTTTCATCTTCCCCTTGAACGACACCAAAGTTCAATTTATTTGGGACGGTGGCGGGATTGATACGTTGAACTACTCGAATCAAGTCTTGGACGCCGTGATCGATCTGCGCCAGGGCCGCTATTCGACCAAAAACGGAATCCCGTTTGGCCTGCTGATTCCTCACGGCGCGGAAATCGAAAATGCCCGCGGCGGTCGGGGCAATGACATTATCTTTGGCAACGAACTGCGCAATCTGTTGTTCGGCAATGAGGGCAACGACACGCTGATCGGAGGTCAAGGGAACGATGTCCTCCGCGGCGGACCCGGCAACGATACCTATGTTTGGTTCTATGGGGACGGGAATGACACGATTCGAGAGGAACAAAGTGGCGGGCGGGACGTTATCGAAATCCGCGATCCTTCCGGGGCCCTCAACGATCTGTCGGACGATTTTGCGTTCCGCCGTATCGGTCGCGATTTGCGGATCGATCTGACGTTCAATCGGGCCGAGCCCGTCGGCAGTATCACGATTATCGATCAGCAATGGGGCGGGTCGCGCGTCGAAACGCTGCGCATGTTTGATGCTAACGGTCAGCAGATTGGTGTCGATATTGACCTTGAATCCATCTTTATCGCTTCTACCACCGACCGCCAGCGGTTTAAGGTCACGAATTTCCAGACGCAGTTCGGCTTTGTCGCCGTCCCGGTCTAAGATTACGTGGCGATTATTACCAGTTCAACGGACCTCGCCGGCGTTGACGCCGACGAGGTCTTTTCGTTGCTGGACGCCATAATCTAGCCCTATAATTGGCAGCAACGATGTCGGCAACTCGATCGATCGATGACTCCATGTCAAACTACGGTAAAGATTCGGTGACGCCGCGGCCTGTGGATGAGGAACATCCGCCGGCAGCGCCTGATGACGGGGGACCAACGCCTACCGCCGAGGACAGCTCGTTCGCTGAACCAGCCTCCGCGGCCGAAGAACCGGCGACTGCTTCGGCAGGTGCGCGCCACACCGCCGTTCGCTGTTTAGGCTTGATCGGCCGCCACCACGGCTTGGATGTCAGCGCGGAGCGGCTGATCCACGAATACTCCCTTGAAACTGAAGAGCCCGACACGCGGCGGATTCTGCGCATGGCGCGGGATTCGGGATTGAAGGCGAAACTCACGCGGTTGACTTGGAAACACCTCGAACGGATGCAGCCGGCATTGCCCGCCATGGCCCGGTTGGTTAACGGCAATTGGGTCATTATCGTCGGCCTGCGAGCGCAACCGAACGAAGACGGAAGAGTCGAAACGCAAATCGCGGTTTTCGATCCGTTGGCGGATTCCGCTGGCTTTTTGTTTTTGAGCCGGGCCGATTTCGAGAAGTCCTGGGCGGGCGAAACGCTGCTGTTGAAGCGCACCTACAAACTATTGGACCAGAACCAGCCCTTCAGTTTGCGGTGGTTCATCCCCGAATTGTGGCGACAGCGGACGGCGTTCACCGATGTGATTATTGCGGCGGTGTTCCTGCATCTCATCGCCCTGATCATTCCCTTGTATTTTCAAATTGTCGTCGACAAAGTGTTGGTCAATTCGGCACTGGCGACGTTACAAGTTATCACTGTGGCGATCATTTGTGCGCTGGTTTTTGATGCGCTGTTGACTTTCCTCCGCAGCTTTTTGTTGATCCACGCCACGGCCAAAATCGACATTCGGGTAAATACACGCACCTTCGAGCACATGACCCATCTGCCGATGAGTTTTTTCGAACAAACAACGGCTGGTGTCTTGACCAAACACATGCAGCAGTCGTCGAAGATCCGCGAGTTCCTGACCGGCAACCTTTTTATGACCTTGATCGAGGCGACGGCGTTGGTTGTGTTTTTGCCGATCCTCTGGTTTTATAGTTCGCTCTTGACCGTCATTGTGCTGTTGTTTGCCGGGGCGTTGGCGGTGAATATCGGTGTGCTCTTGGGTCCTTACCGACGGCGTCTGGAAGCACTGTATCTCGCGGAAGGAAATCGCCAGGCGATGCTGGTGGAAACGATCCACGGCGCGCAGACCGTCAAAGCGTTGAGCATGGAACCCGTCCAGCGGAAGCGTTGGGACCAACGGTCTGCTGAAGCGGTCTCCATGCACTACCGCGTGGGCAAAATCTCGGCCGTCGCGACGACCATCTCCAAGTTTATCGAGAAGTTGTTGACGGTGGCTATTATCTGGTTTGGAACGTCGCTCGTCTTCTCGGGTGAATTGACCGTGGGGGCGCTGATCGCTTTTCAGATGATTGCGGGTCGTGTGACGAGCCCGTTGGTCCAATTGGTGTCGTTGGTGCACAGCTATCAAGAAGCCGCCTTAAGCGTGCGGATGTTGGGGAGCGTGATGAATCGAGCGCGGGAACCAGGCGTCGGCCATGGCTTGCGCCCCGAAATCCAAGGTCGTATCGAGTTTGAAGACGTGTCGTTCCAATATTCTCCCACCACTTCGCCGGCACTGGACCGCGTGAGTTTGAAAATTCCAGCTGGCGCCGTGATTGGCGTCGTGGGACGCAGCGGTAGCGGCAAGACGACATTGACCCGTTTGATCCAAGGTATGTATCAACCGCAATCGGGCGTGCTGCGTGTGGATGGTTTTGACATTCGCGAACTGGACGTTACTTATCTGCGGCAGAATCTGGGCGTGGTGTTGCAAGAGAACTTCCTGTTTCGCGGCACCGTCCGCGAGAACATCGCCATGGCCAAACCCAATACAACCTTCCAAGAGGTTGTCCATGCGGCCCGGCTGGCCGGTGCCGATGAGTTTATCGAGCGCATGCCGCAGTCGTACGACACGCAACTCGAAGAAAATGGAGCCAACCTATCCGGCGGCCAGCGGCAACGATTGGCAATCGCTCGGGCTTTGTTGACCGATCCGCGACTTTTGGTGTTCGACGAAGCCACCAGCGCGCTCGACCCCGAAAGCGAAGCAATCATCCAGCGAAATTTAGCGCGGATAGCCCGCGGCCGGACGGTAATTATCGTCTCGCATCGATTGACGACGCTGACGCGCTGCCATTCGATCATTGTCTTGGAGCGGGGCAAAATCGAAGCGATGGGATCGCATTCACAATTATTGAAGACGTGCAAGGTTTATCAGGACTTATGGCAACAGCAAGTGGGCCAGATTTAAAATCCGATGCAGCGCGGCGGCGGCGCGAACGCCGGACCGAAATGCAAAACGAACTCCGCAGCCGTACACCGGGGTTCCAAAAGACGATCGTCGAGTTTTTGCCCGACGCCGTCGAGATCGAACAACGCGCGGTTCCTGGCGGAGCGCGGTGGACGTTGTATGTCGTCGTCGGTATATTGGCCGCGGGGGTCACCTGGAGCTGTTGGGCGGAGGTCGATCAAGTCGTCGAATCTCCCGGGAAATTGGTAACTACCGAACAACCCGTTCTCATCCAAACGGCGACCACCGTGCCGATTCAAGCCATCCACGTCCAATTCGGCCAGGTGGTGCGGCAAGGAGATTTGTTGGCCACCCTAGATGCGACTTTTTCTGACGCTGATGTCCGGCAACTAGAACAAAAAATCAGCAGTTTACAGGCGCTCGTCGCCCGTCTATCCGCCGAACTCAATGGCGTCGAGTTCGATATTGCTGGACGGGAAGCACAGCGCGATTGGGTATTGCAATGGCAGGCCTATTTGGAACGCCAGAAAGAGCATAGCGCCAAGATCGAGGAGTTTCGCGCCGAACTGGTGAAGTTGAACGCGCAGCGCCAAAGCAACGAAGTCGAGATCGACGGTGCCGCCGAGAAACTGGAGATCATGCGCGAATTGGCCCAAAAGAGCAGGGAACTCAAAGAACAAAACAGCGTTTCGGGTTTGACTTTGCTGGGCCGCGAATTGCAAGTCAAAGAAACGGAAGTGCAAATCGCCACGTTGAATGGAAAGCTGGCCGAACTGGAGGCGGAGTCGGACGCGGTTAACAAGCGCCTGGTAGCCTTTACTGCCGGGTGGCGCGCCACCGTGATGGGTGAATTATTGAAGGCTAGCGACGAACTTTTTTCGGCTCAACAAGACCTGAGCAAGGCTTTGCGGACTCAAGAGCTGGTCGAACTGCGCGTCCCCACGGACCTGAACCACCACGAGTTCTTTGTACAAGAAATTGCCGAGCGCTCGCCCGGTTCGGTAGTGCAGCCCGGAGAGGCTCTGTTCAAATTGGTGCCACTCAGCGCGCCATTGGAAGTGGAGGTGGAAATCCCCGGCCGCGATGTGGCCCGCGTCCGTATCGGCGACGAAGTCCGCGTCAAACTGGCTTCGTTCCCCTATCAAAAGCATGGCTGGCTCGAAGGCCGCGTCCGGACGATCAGCGAGGGCAGCTTCGAGAAGCAAACGGAGCAAGGAGCACCTGCCATCTCCACGTTCCGAGCGCGTGTCGAATTGATCCATCCGATCGAGCTGAAACGTGTGCAACACGGCTTTCGACTGTTGCCGGGGATGGTCACCGATTCGGAGATCAAGGTCGGCACGCGGCGGGTGATCGAGTATTTCTTGTACCCCCTAACCGATGCGCTTCATTCAAGCATCAAGGAACCGGACGCTACGGTTAATCCGCGTTGAGCCAATAAAGCAAGACGTTGATGCCGATCCGCGCGGCATCGTCGCGCGTATATCCCTGACATTGATTGCCTGCGGCGTTTTCCAAGGCGCAACTCAGATCGTATGGTGAGAACACGACCACCAAGCGCCCGTTCCATTCAACCCCTTCCAAGCGCGGCGGCGACTGTTGCGCGATAAATCCCTGAGGAGCTTCTCGATTGGGTGTGCGCATCGTGACGGACCGGATGTCAAAGCCATCGAATTGCCCAGTCCACATCGGGTGATCAGCGGGAATAGGGAGCATTCTCGCCTCCGGCAAGATCAACTGGATCTCTTTACGAAAGGAATCGGCGAATTCGCGCGAGGCGCAAATGGCATCCACGAACAGACAGCCGTCCAATTCCAAATGGCGCCGTAGGGCAGCGCGCTCCTCTGGGGAAAACTGAAACCGCGTGCGGCCGTGCATCAGCACAATGGGATAGGGATCCAATTGGCCAGCGGATGGCGATACGAATCGTTTCTCCAAATGAATGCGGGCATTGACATGTTTGGCCAATTCTATTTGCAGATTGCGGAAAGCGTTCGGGGCATCGTCGGCACCGCCGTTGTGGCTCAGCTTGGGAAATACCAGCATGCGATTTTCGGAACCTGGGATGTTGACGTCAACGATCGCCGGGCGTTCCAACTTGTCGTGCAACTGGCGACCGGTGGCGTAGGCCGCGACATTGATCCCGACTTTGCGACAATACTCGACATCCTCGCGCAAGGAATCCGTCAATTTGCGCGTCAGCGCACTGTAGTCGAGTTGCCAATAACAACTTAGATTGCGGGGACAATAGACGACGCTGGTGCGGCAACAGGCTTGTAACCCGAGCAAAGGCCAATCCGGATTGGGTTTGATGGGAAAATTCGCGGTCCAAATCGGGTGGTCTGGACCCAACGGTTCGAGCGTGCTATCCGGGAAAAGTACCGCCATCAACTCGCGAAACGACTGATCGAAGGGGACTTGATCGCCGCAGCCGTCGCCTTGACAGGCCTCGGCAAAAATGAAACCTCCCGCTTCCACATAGTCGCGCAGGTGGGCCTTCTGTTGTTCGCTCAAATGTAAGGCCTCGCGGCCAGAAAGGAACAACACGGGTGCTTCATTGAGATCCGCGACGGATGCCCGATCGGCGCGGATCGTCTGCCAATTCAGCGTCATTTGCCAGGCCGATTCCAGTTGCTGGGACAGGCGATGGATGCCGGCGGGATGCAAATCCCAATTGGCGTTCTGCGCGGTGTACTGATACTTGCCGAAGACGATTGGACGGCGACCCTTCGAGAGAAACAGCAGGCTGAAGGCCGTATTGCTGATGCGATCACCCATTGGGCTTTCAGGCCACGATCCATCGCGATGTCGAATGGCGGTCAAATGGGCTGCACCGGCACGGTACCAGTCGTCCTGGCCAATGAACCTCAAACCCGCCAAGCGGCCAGCGCGCTCGATTCCGTACAAGTAATAATACGTTTCCGATCGGTGGGCGATGTTGCTCCCTGGGTTTCGCGTCACGGCGAAGTTTCCCGCCAGCCACTCAAAACCCTGCTCGATCATTTGGCGATCCAACATGGGCCGGCAACAATCGACGCGCCCATTCTTCAGGACGAGATCGGGGTCGGCGAGATGTTCCTCAATGATAATCAACGAACACACTCCGGCGGCCGTCATGCTGCCTGAGGAATTCTCGCTAGGACTATAACGGAAGCCGCCTGTCCTGGCGTCGCGCATCCGCTCCCAATAGCGCCGCGCGCGTCGCCAGACATCCTCGTCGATAGTTATTCCCAACTTGGTGGCTTCATGGAGCGCCAAGATCGCGAACTGCGTATTGGACGAGTCGGCGCCGGTAGCCACCATATTGCCCAAATGATAGGACCAACCGCCCGCCAATGGGCCTTCCATCGTTTGCCGCGACACCAACCAACGGACGTCATCCTCAATCAATCCTCGAAAGCGCATCCCTTGGGGATCGGCCATAGCCAAAGCCATCACCCGCAGTGATACGGCGTAGGTCGTGCGTTGATCGGGACTGGGCGTTCGTTCCAAATAGCGAAGTCCGGCACTGACTTCGGGAGTCGTGACCGGCTCGCCAGCTGTCAACAATGCCAGGACAGACAGTGCGGTCAACCCCCCAGAATAATGGTCGGCCAACGGGTGCCGCCACGAACCGTCCCGATCGCGTTGTTGGGACCGTTTGAGATACTGCACGCCTCCGGCTATCGCTTGCCTCACCTGTTCCGCCGTCACCGCGTCGGGGTCAATGCGCTGTGCCCGGCACGTTTCCAACGCGACGATGCCATTGGCAATAACCACTATGCACACGAGGGGCGCCACGCAGCGCGCCGTCGGCAGGGAACCAGGCCTGTTGGGTCGCAAAGTCACGCTCCATCCCCAAACAATTCGTTTAATGCCGCGATGACTTGTTGGACGTGGCCATCGACTTGCACCCTCCGCCAGACGCGGGCCACGCGACCTTGACGATCGATCAAATACGTGCTGCGCTGGATGCCCATTACGGTTCGGCCAAAACTGGACTTCTCCCGCCAGGCGCCATAGGCCATCGCCACTTTATGTTCGGTATCGGAAAGGATTGGGAAAGATAGACGATGTTTTTTGGCAAAGTGGGCGTGCGCCTGCTGGTCGTCAGGGCTAATTCCCAAAATTTGAGCGCCCATTCGTTTCAGCTGCTGGTGCGAATCGCGGAAATCACATGCTTCGCGCGTGCAGCCGGGCGTGTCGTCTTTAGGATAAAAATAAATGGCAACCGGCATTCCGCGAAATCCCGACAGTTTGACCTTGCGGCCGGCCTGATCGGACAATGTAAATGGTGGCGCCTTAACTCCAATCTCTAGCCAATCAGCCATCAAATTGACTTGTCTCCTCTCTCATGGGCGCGAGTCTCGATATTTGCTAACAGCTGCCGTTTTTCTTAGCGTTCAGCCGTTTTTCGGGGCGTTCGCTTCCCTCATGGGAGCGTACCGCGCCATCCGTACTGTTCCAAATTTTCCGCGAACCGGACGGGGAAGGCAACCGTCAAGATTTCACAAAAAGTCCCATTTTACAAATCACCTTCTGTGGATAACAATGGACGTAGCGGATCATGCTTCGAACGACAACCGACAGGCAATCAGTGAAAGAGACCGACTCGCGTATTCCAGCAACAGCGACTGGGCACGTCCCCCCGCGCGTGCTCGAGCGAAGCCGACAAATGGCGCGGGTTGCCGCCCAAGCCTTGTCTGAAAATGGCGCTTTGGATATCGTGGTGCTGGACATGTCGGGATTGACGGCGCTTTTCGATTGCTTTGTGATTGCAACGGGCAACAGCCAGCGGCACTTGGTGGCACTAGCAGACGACGTCGAGACGAAAATCCAGTTCGAACTCAATGATCGGCGGATGAGCGTCGATGGGGAAACCAGCGGCCGCTGGATCGTCATGGATTACGGTACGGTTGTAGTCCATCTATTTGATGAAGAAACGCGACAGTTTTATAGCTTGGAAGCGCTTTGGGGTGATGCGCCGCGGTTGGATGTGAGCAAAGTGGCCTAGCCCGCAGTCTAAACACCTGCCCCCCGTGATCGTTGTTTGATCATGCGGTACATTGGTCGCTGCGTTTGAATCATTACAGGAGCGTCCCATGATTACAAAACAAATCGAAGCGGCGATCAACGCCCAAATCAACCAGGAGCTTTCGGCATCCTATGTCTATTTGGGCATGGTGGCTTATTTCGAACAAGAAAACCTGTCTGGATTCGCCCATTGGTGTTTGATCCAACATCAAGAGGAACTTCAACACGCAATGCGATTGTTCCGCTACTTGCTGGACCGCGGCGGCCACGTTCAGTTGGAAAATATTGAGAAACCGCGGCAGTCATACGACGGCTCCCGCGAAGTATTCGCCACTGCTTTGGAACAAGAACAGGCTAATACACAATCCATTAACCAATTGTATTCTTTGGCAGCCCAACTCGGCGATCACGCGACCATGAGCCATTTGCAATGGTTTCTCGATGAACAAGTCGAAGAAGAAAAAACCGTCAGCGAAGTGCTGGCATTGGTTGATTTGGCTGGCCACGACGCCAACGCCCTGCTTTACCTCAACGACAAACTCGGCAGCCGCCAACCGGAACCCGACTCGGAATAGGAATGATTATGTGGCTGACACATAGTCTTAGCCGAGGCAGATTACGGAGCCGCGTTCGGTAGCAATAATCAGCCGCTGAAAGCCGACGGAGGGAGGCGCGGTGATGCGACCGCGCAGTTCCCATTCGTTGAGGATTTGTCCCGTGTCCAATCGAAGCTCATACAACCGGCCGCCGGTCGTCGGTAGAAAGACGCGTTGCCCAACAATGACCGGGGACGACTCGGAGCCCGACCGCATGGTCGTAGCCCATTGCACGTTTCCGGTCTCAGGCTGGAGGGACACCACTTGCCGATTCGAACCGGCAAAAATTACGTGTCCTTCCGTGACGGCGGCATTGCCGCGAATGGAACTTGTGTTCCCCTCGCGGTAATCCCAGACGATCTCAGCTTTTTCCCAGTTCACTGCCAAAAACCCAGCCTGCTCCGTGCCGAAGTAAATCCGCTCGCCGCGGGCCGCGGGGGTGGAACCCGTCGGCGAGCGAATGTCCACTTTGTCGATTTGAGCGCCGCTGGCGAGGTCGATGACGTGCAAGTATCCGTCACACCCGGCAGCAAAGGCTCGCCCGCCCACGATGGTCGGAGAACATCGTATTTGGTCTCCGGTTTCGACCCGCCAAACCAATTCTCCGGTATCCGCGCGCAAACAGTACAGGCTTGAATCTTGCGAACCGAACAAAACGTATTCCTCGAAAAAGTTCGCGCTCGAATCGATCTGTTGTTCGCTGGCGAATTGCCAGACCTCTTTACCTGCTGAATCCAAACAATAAAACACGCCGGTGACATCGCCAATGTAGTACCGGCCGTTGCGGTAGGCGGGGGTAGTGACAAAACCCAACTCGCCTTTAAATTCCCAAATCTTAGACCCGTTTTCGAGCGACAGGGCATAGACGCGACCATCGGCATCGGCGATGACCGCTAGTCGCCGCACGCCGTCGTCAACAATGGCGGCAGCCGCCTGAAACGCGCCGTTGGGGACGGAAAACTCCCAAAGAATCTGGAGTTTCTCGGGCAGTGCCGATGTCGCTACTCCGTCGCAATGAGGATTGCCACGCACCAACGGCCAATCGTCATGGCTTCCTGGATCAGCGGCGACACCTCTCGCGGTCGCCGCATGGAATCCAACCGGCCACAACACTGCCATAACCGCTAAGAACACCGCTGCCGTAAAAACGCGACCATTCCAGGCGTTCGTCAGCCTGCTTGTTGATACAACCATTTGAATTCGCCCTGACTAACATCGCGCGGATTAAATTGTGCTGTCCATTGGCGCGCGGCCTCGTCGGCCAGTGATTCCACATCATCCAGCGATACGCCGCAAGCACTCCACGTTGTCTTCAATCCCGCCTCGGCCACCAATTGCTTGACGAAGCGAGACAAGCCTTCTGCACCGGTCTCCGGCGAAGGCGTAATCCCCTCGCCCGCGCTGGCAGCCAGTAGTTCCGCATACCAATGATTGAATTTCTGCCCGTTAAATCGAATGACATGCGGCAAGGAAACGGCGACGGCTTGTCCATGAATCGTTCCATGCCTCGCGGTTATTGGGTTGGCCAAAGAATGGGCGGCACCCAGCATCGAGTTTTCGATGGCCAATCCGGCCAAGGCAGCGCCCCATTGCATGGCGGCCCGGGCCGTCAGATCGTTCGGATCGGAAATCACGCGGCTAAAGTGGTTGGCCAACAACCGCCATGCTTCCCGGCTGAATATCTGTGAAACTGGGGTTCGCCGTTTGGAGACGTAGGTTTCGATTGCGTGTGAAATTGCGTCGATGCCGGTAACTGCTGTCACCCAATCCGGTTGTGTCAGCGTCAGCTTGGGATCGAGCACGGCAACAGCGCAAGTCGCCTTGGAATCGCCGCAAGCCATTTTTACCCGCGTTTCTGCATCGGATATAAGCGCAAACGATTGCATTTCGCTCCCGGTACCGGCGGTCGTAGGGACGGCGATCATGGGCAACATCGGGCGAGTCGCTTTCCCGACTCCCCAATAATCTTGCATGCGCCCACCGTTGGTGTAAATGAAGTTGATCCCTTTGGCGCAATCCAAACTACTGCCACCCCCAAGGCCGATCAGCAGATCCGGTTGGAAACGGCGCGCTTCGGCCACTCCGTGGGCGACGTGTTCGGTCGTCGGATTCTCGCGTGCGCCGTCGAAGACGGCGACTTCCATTCCATGGCGCCGCAAGGCCTCGACGCCATGGGCCACGTGACCAACCGCCACGATGCCGGGATCCGTGACGACCAACGGGCGAACGCAGCGCAGCTCGGCCGCCAACACGCCGAGGCGATCGATTTCATCGGGACCATAAACGACGCGGGTGCGCAGTTGCAACTCGAACTTCATGCCGTGGCCTCCACGGTCGATGGTTTGTCCGCCGAAAGCTGAACTGCACGCGAGCGAAACAGAAAGTCGATGAGATTCCCCTCGTGGGGCTGGAGCCAATTGAGGCGATTCGTTGCGATGGGCCCTAAATTGAGCCGATCGATACTGGTCGCCGCGACGAGTTGTTGCGTCCAGTAGGGATTGTTGGTGATCGCCGTGCAGACCAACGTCGGGCCGGCGGCTGCGATCATGGCGTCTTGTGGACACTGCACAACCGTGGCCATCGGAAACATGAACTCCTTCGAAGCAATCGCGCAGTGCGGACTGTCGGCGTGGGCGATCACCGGGCGCAAATAGGCACAGTGTTCACGCTCGACTAATCGTGGTCCATAGGCTTCCGTACAATGCGTCACGCCCGACTCTTGAAGGTCACTGTGAAGCATTTGCCAGATTGCGGCGCCCTGACCGCTGACCGTAAACGCCGCCAAGGCCGCCTGGGGATCGTCGGACGGACGGGGCTCGATCGGTCCTAGGCGCTCCGCCAACGCCGCGGCGATTTCGCGCGTGTGACGTGATGCCCACACTCCGCTGGCGTTGATGCAACTCCGCCCGGCGTTGCTCACAATGCTCTCTACCATCAGGTCGAGATAGCGTTCCCATTCGTCAACGCAGTCGTCACCCAAGAAGATCTTCGAAAAGCCAGGGCCGTGCACTTGCACGCGCGGGTTTCCGGCATACTGCGCGATGGTTTGCGCGCTACCAAACATCATGCTGCGGCCACAACCTGCCAAAATCGCCGCGCCCACGTCATGTCCGCCTGGATAGAGCGCGATAGCCTCCGGTGGAATGCCTGCGCGGCTGAACGCGGCCGCGATCCGATAGGCCGTCCACGGCTCTTGCGTACCAGGTTTCAACGCCAACCCAACTTGCAATGGAATCACTGGCAGCCAAAGTGTATGGACGCCTGGCGAATTGTTGGGCAGGACCGCGCCTAGAACCGGGGACTGGCATTGATAGCTGACCACAACGCCGCGCGATTCAACGCCGTAACCCCGCGAAAAAATCTTCAAATCCAACCCGCGCGTCAAGGCGTCGAGAATGGCCCGCATGTTGCGCAGCACGAAGCTGTTCTTGCGCACGTTCGCGCGACACAAGTGTTCGGGCAGACCGGTGGAAGCCGCTTGTTGCCGAGCGAATGCGTCCGGCGATTGCTCCCCACCGCCGGCAAGTGTCAACGTCGCCGACTCGAACAAATCAGCGGCAGCCGCGACTCGTTGCAACAGCTCATCGCTATCGATTTCCTGGAGGATTTTGCGGGCCTGATCGGCGCGGCGCAAGTCGCGGGCGACGATGCCGCCGTTGACTAGGCTCATTCGCGCAATCGGCTGACCCGTTTCGAAATGGACTATTTCGGTTTTCTCCAGGGACTCGTAGGGTTGACCCCAACGAACTGCGGGTATATCGAGCATCGTGAAATTTCTGCCGGGGAATCGAGGTTCGCTGCTTTGCTTTAATACACGCCCACCGTCGTGGCCGAAGCCAAACGATGGAATGGCCGCACGCCGCTGACGCCATCCCACGGATATGTTTCATAAGGGGGCTCGCGCTCACCTTCGTCGCGCTCGAGGAATCCGGGAACGAAAAATTCTCGCGTCAGCGTCGTTAATTTTACGCGGCCGGTCTCACCGTAGTTCACGAGGCGATCCGTATCGTCAAAATCGACGACCTCTGCCACCGCACGCGGCTGAGGGGCGTAGTACGTGATCTTGTATTGGTCCGCGGCCGAAATCGGTTTACTGCACGCCAATCCCATCAACGTGTTGCCGTATGTAGGGGTCATATAGATCCCGCTCACTTCTGGCGGACCGCCTAGCAGCTCCTCGACGCAGTAGCGCGTCCATTGCGGAGTGAAT
>JACTND010000186.1:0-4029 GCA_014584305.1 Planctomycetota bacterium
CTTAAAATTCTTGCTCCCTTCTCCCCCGTCTTTCGGGGGAGAAGGGCTGGGGATGAGGGGGCTGGGTGTTGAGCCGCAAGCCTAACAGCCGTAGGGCCAGGGGGTGAAAGAGAGTGAAACGTAACCCTGGCGAACACTCGTTCTCCAGGCTTGAGCTTGTTAGAGGATTGCGTGATCTACTCCAGCAACTCCAATGCGATGCGGGTTGCAGAACTGTCTTCACTTTGCCAATTTGCGTTTCATTTATTTAACGACTGTTCGACCAAATCCGACGTTCGGCAATCGAGTCCTTGCCTATGGATCACTGACAACGAGAATTCAATCACGGCTTGGCACTGACTCCAACTCTCCCATTCACTGGCATGTTCCCGAAGCCAACCTAGCTTCTGTTCAATTCGTTCGGCACTGAACTTTCTTCGCGATTGACTATGCGGATGGTTCAAATGATATCGAACCATCATGGCCCCGTTCAGGAGTGGCCCAAGATTCATGAATCGACTTTTAGAACGAAGTGTTGGCGGGGCGAATTGATCCAGTTCGGTTTGTTGAATGCGATTGCATGTCAGTTCAACTTCGCTTAAAAAACTCTGGAAGCATCCACCTCGGCCGATTTCTTTTTCCAAGACATTCGCCGCACAATGCTTCAGGTCGCCCAGAACGATCGCCCTTCGCCCATCTTTTTCAAGCTTTTCCGCTGGTTCCCATGGACGCGACCTGTTTTTAGACCAAGATTTTGTCTAGCCAGCCTACATTAAACCGTTTCGTCAGGCCAGGTTGGGGGGTAGGAACACCCGATGATTCGGCTTACTGCGAGCCGTTTGTAGAATCCGAATTCACCGGGTCGTACAACAGCGGCTGACGCTCAGATCCAATGCATCGGGTCGCCACAAACTATTGACGGCCATCGGCGAGGCGGGCATCGATTGGATCTGCGCGCCCTTGTGGCTGGAAGACAGCAACAGCGATTTTGAGCGAGGCCGTGTAGATCATCAATCCAAAGGCCCAAATGCCGGCCGACACTTGCCACTCAGTTAAACTCGGCGCGTACTCCACAACCTGGTGCAGGGTACTCGGTACAAAACCTGGGACGATCATCCCCATTCCTTTTTCAATCCAGATGCCGGCAAACGCAGCCAAGCAGGCCAACCCTAGCCAACTTGCGCTGGTGCGGGATTGATTGCTCAGCAACATCAGCGCGGCGACGACATTCAGGCCCAACGAAGTCCAAATCCAAGGAACCAGCGCGGCGTGGCCATGCAAGCCAAAGAACAAGTAATAGGCGTGCACCGAATGAGCCGTACCTGAATAAAACTCGGTGAACAACTCAGACGCAAACATCAACAAATTGATCAATACCGTCACGCGCACAATCTGCAAAAGCGTGAAGATAGCGCGATCTGGCACGGTCAGCCGCGCCAATTTTCTGAGCAACAGCATTGTCACCATCAAAAACACGGGCCCAGATACGAATGCCGATGCCAAGAACCTGGGTGCCAACAACGCTGAATTCCAAAACGGCCGTCCCCCCAAGCCTTGATACAGGAAGGCAGTAACCGTGTGAATCGAAATTGCCCACACGATCGAAATAAAGACAAAGGGTATGTACCACCAACGATTCGGCGTTCGTCCTAAAAACCGCATGTACAGCAGATAGCCACAAATATGCAGGTTCAAAAGCAAATACCCATTCAATACAATCACGTCCCAAGTCAACATGGACATCGGCCAATTGAACCGCCCGATCCCGGGCAGAATATGCCAAAAGCGATCCGGCCGACCCATATCGACGACAATGAACAGCACGCAAATCACGATGGCGGCAATCGCCAGCAATTCACCCAGAATCACCACATCGTGTATGGCCCGGTTGCGATACAGGTAGGCCGGTACCACCATCATCACACCGCCCGCCGCGAGCCCAACGCCGAATGTAAAGTTGGCAATATAAAATCCCCAACTGACATGGTCGGTAAGGTTGGTGACGATCATGCCGCTGGTCACTTGATGCGCCCAGGCGTTTACGCCAACCAGGGCGACGGCAGTGAGGAACGTCATCCAGATATAAAAGGTCCAACTGCCGTCCGTGGCCGCGCGCAACGAGCGCCACAAGAATCGCGGATAGCTGATCCAATGCGAACCGGTTAACTGCTCTGATTGGCCGGCCAACGACGTGGACTGATCGATGTGCATGCGCGCCCTCAATCAAAGAAGTAGAACATCATGGGGCGGGTCCCCAATTCCTCTTTCAAAACGAAACATCGTTTGTTGGCCAACACCCAGCGAATGGTGGATTGCGGGTCCAGCAGATTCCCAAAAATTCGCGCGCCTGTAGGGCAAGCCTCCAAACACGCCGGCAATCTCCCCTGGCGCGTGCGGTGCAAACAGAAATGGCACTTTTCCACAACACCCTGCGGTCGAATTCGATTCGATAAATAGCCCTGGTCACCGTTCACTTCGTTGGCCGGGATCTGAGGCGCCTTCCAATTGAAGCGGCGAGCATGATAAGGGCAAGCTGCTTGGCAATAACGACAACCAATGCACCAGTTGTAGTCAATAACGACAATCCCGTCTTCTTCCTGCCAGGTGGCTTCGACTGGACAGACATCGACACACGGCGGATCGTCGCATTGAAAGCACTGCACGGGCAAATAGTACTTGTCAAGTTGCGGAACGGGATGTGTATATCCGGTATTGCCCTGGGCTAAATCCTGCGTCCCCTTGGGCATTTCAAAGACGCGAATATAGCTTTGTCCCGTTGTCCGATCATGGTTGTTTTCGCGGTGGCACGCTTCCATGCATTTGCCATTGCCATTGCACAAACTGAGGTTAATTGCGTAGCCGAATCGAACGCCTGGTTGTGGTCGCTGGTCACCGATTGTAACTTCCGCACCGTATCGTTGTTTCGCTTCCTCCTCCAGACGGCGGAAGATTTCGCTTTTGTCGTCGTCCGTGAGCACCTTGTAATGGCGCTGCATGAACTCGGCCGCCGACATCTCATTCCGTTTTTCCAACAATGGCGCGGCAGCGACGGCGAAAGCGCCCATTCCCAATGCTGCGCCCAGTCCTTTCACGACCGTGCGCCGCGACATCTGCCCAATAATTGGCAATGCATTGTCCGGAGGCGGTGACGATGTCGTGTTACTTGAGCCATTGCCTTCTCGCTCAGTCATGCTCTGCTCCCGCGCGGGTTGAATGTCCATCGTTCAAAAATCGATCCAATGGCTTGAATGTCGGGCGCATCAATGGAAACGCTGGCGCGTGAGGGTCGTGACAATCGACGCACGTCTTCCGCGTCAGGTCACCACGGCTGCGGTCCCAATAGCCAATGGCTCCACCGTGCGCGCCATGTTCGTAATCCCGGTATTGTTTGGAATGGCATTGCGCGCACACCATGTGCGATTCGGAAAACTCAACTGGCGTACCATCTGCCAGTCGCAACCGGTTATAGTTCTCCGCATGGTGGCAGGTGAGGCAACTCAGAGGTTGACCGCCGCCGTGCTGGTAGTGCAATCCTTGATGGAATTCCTTCAATCCGTCGGCACTTCGGCGACTGGCATCCGGAGAAAAGTTCCCGTGGCAACTGCCACAGGATACCGTGATTTCTGCGCCATCCGCCCCCACAATTCCCGCCGCAACCCGTCCCCCCCGGCCAATAGGTGCCACCCACCTTTCGTCGTAGTTGGTCGACAATTCGTGGTTTTTCTGGGCGATTTCCAACAGCGACATGCCGCGCGTCGCACTGGCACGCTGACCGACGTTTGTGTCACATCCGCACAGCATGGCAATGGATAGCGTGCCAATACCGCACATTGCGGATACGACACTTCGTCCGAACGGGGCTCGATTCACCAGTGAACTCCAACTGCATAAGCATGTTTGCTTCGTCTTCGTAAGGCCTTGCGCAAGGCCCAGGGGACCTATCTGAGCAATCCGAATGCCACTGACATTCGCACGGCATTCCCTTTGCAGTCTTGTGCTGATCATCTGTAAAAGGGAGGCGAACTTCATGATTAACGAAAAGGTAGATCG
>JACTND010000186.1:4086-19769 GCA_014584305.1 Planctomycetota bacterium
CCGTGGTTCAAGATCCAGAAATCGTTTGGGACAAAGCTCCCTGTCGCTTTTGTGGAACAGGATGCCACGTACAGGTCGGAGTTAAAGACAATCGGATCGTCGCGATCGCCGGCGATGTCAACGCCGACGTCAACCGCGGTCTGTTATGCGTTAAAGGTTACCACGTCGGGAAGATTCTTTACGGCGAAGACCGGTTGCTCTATCCGTTGCTTCGTGACGGTTCCGGGTTCCGAAGAATCTCTTGGGATGAAGCGTTGGACATCGTCGCCGATAAAATCGCCTCTGCCCCCGATCGATTTGCGATTTACGGTTCGGGGCAGTGGACGATCGGCGAAGGCTACGCCGCCAACAAATTGATGAAAGCCGGTTTGTCGAGCAATTTGATTGACGGCAACCCGCGGCTGTGTATGGCCAGTGCGGTAACCGGTTTCTTGACGTGCTATGGAGTCGATGAACCGGCAGGTTGCTATGACGATTTAGACCACTGTGATGTCTTGATCATGTGGGGCAACAATCCGGCGGAGATGCATCCCGTATTGTTCTCTCGCGTCATCGACCGCCGCGCCCAAGGTGACCAAGTCACGTTGATCGATATCGGCACACGACGAACGCGCACGACTGAGCATTGCCAACACTATCTGGAGTTTCGGCCACATACCGATTTGGCCCTTGCCAACGCGATTGCGTACTTGCTGATCAAACGCGGAACATACCATCGCCAATTCGTAGAACGGCACGTGGCGTTTCGACGACTTGATCCCGATCAACCCGAAAACATGTACGGCCAAGCGATATCGTTTGACGAGTATGCCGCCAGTTTGGAACCCTATACGCCGGAGTATGTTTCGCAACTATCCGGCGTGTCGATCGACAAAATACAAATGCTCGCCGACTTGTTCGGGCGCCGCGATGTAAGAATCACAAGTCTGTGGTGTATGGGCATGAACCAGCACACACGCGGTACGGCAATCAATGCGTTGGTGCATAGCCTCCATTTTCTGAGCGGGCATTTTGGGCGACCCGGCGATTCGCCCACCAGTTTGACCGGTCAGCCTTCCGCTTGCGGAACGGTCCGCGAAGTCGGCACGTTGTGCCATTTACTCCCCGGAGGGCGCTTTATTGCGAAGGAGGAAGACCGCGCCAGCGCCGAGGATTTGTGGAACGTGCCTCGCGGTCGGATCAATCCCAAGATTGGTTACCACACCGTGTTGCTCTTCGACAAGTTCTGTACGCCCAGCGCGGCGGGGGGCGATGTGGATACCCTGTGGGTGCAGGTGACGAATCCAGGCCAGACACTTCCCAATCTCCACAAGTTGTTTCGCCGCAAAGCGGAGTTGGAAAACAAGTTCCTGATTGTATCCGATGTCTATCCGACAGCAACTACGGCTTTAGCCGATTTGATTTTGCCGTCAGCAATGTGGGTGGAAAAAAACGGCATGTACGGAAACTCCGAACGCCGTACCCAGCAATGGTTCAAAATGGTATCGCCGCCGGGCGAAGCGCGCGACGATTGTTGGCAATTGATCGCTGTTGCGAAACGACTGGATGATCGTGGGTTACCTGGGTTGCGTGATCGCGACGGTCAGTTTTTGTTTTCCGTAGTCCACGAACAAGGGGAAATCGTCCCCATTTGGGAATGGGAACACTATTACGACGCCAACGTGGACAAATACCTGTTTGAAGAGTATCGGCGTTTTTCAACCTATAAACACAAGCACCTGGCACCGTATGACGAGTACGTCAAAGCGCGTGGGCTGCGTTGGCCCGTGGTCCAACAGTCCGACGGCAGCTGGCGAGAAACTCGCTTCCGGTTCAGCGAATTCGACGATCCGTTCGTGCAGGAGGGAAGCGAATTTCAGTTCTATCACTCGGTGACGAAGGACGATCGCGCACAGGTCTGGTTTCACCCGTACGAGCCACCGCCGGAGGAACCGGATGCAGCGTTTCCATTCTGGCTTAATACCGGCCGTGTCATTGAGCATTGGCATTCGGGGACAATGACGATGCGGATTCCCGAATTGGCGCGGGCCATTCCACGGGCCTATGTCGAACTACATCCCGAGGATGCGCAACGCCTAGGGGTCCGGCGGGGAGACTTGGTACGAGTCGAGTCTCGCCGCGGTGCGATCGAGTTGCCAGCGTGGATCCAAGGGCGAGGTCGCCCGCCACGCGGCCAAGTTTTCGTTCCTTTTTTTGATGAGACTAAGTTGATCAATCTGGTGACCCTCGATGCACATGATCCATTTTCAAAACAGCCGGATTACAAGAAATGTGCGGTACGGATATCGCGAGTGGGTTAAGTTGCTCGCTGAATATTTTTGCCGACACGACCGACCTGGGGCATGAAAATCCTGCGGAGAGAGATTCCATGGTTTTCTTGGAAAGCACGCACTATGTTTGAACCGGTTGACCCGCATCCGGCCCAACACGCGACTCGAGTTGTCCAGCTTTTCGCAGTGGGCATACTCGGATTAATCGGAGTCGGTTTCGTCGTCGGTTTACGTCAAGGCACGCCGACGCCTGACTTAGCCGGCCCCTTGATCGTTGTCGATGTTGCGTCAGCCGCATCCATTCCCGCCACGACCTATGGGGATTTCGATCGCCGTCGGCTGGGTATCAATCGTGAATGGTCATCGCCCCTAGCGAATATCGCTCAACCGGCGACAGGAATCGGCACCTTCGATGCGCCTCTTTCAAGTGATGGAGAGCGGCGCCAATCCTTTCTTGAGGCGCGACTTCAACGGCGCGCTTTCGATGGTGCCCCACCCGTTGTTCCTCATCCGATTGACCAGATGTCAGCAGCTAGTTGTATCGCCTGCCACCGTGCGAGTCGCTACATCGGTAAAGGAGTCTGGACTCCGCCAATGTCGCATCCGTACTATGCCAATTGCACGCAATGTCATGCCGAAATGCATTCGACAGAATCAGTTCCTTGGATTGAGGCAGGAAACACATTTCACGGGCGAGCGAATCCCGGTTTGGGCTCGCGCGCCTGGGATGGAGCCCCGCCAACGATCCCGCATACGACGTGGATGCGGGAGAATTGTCTGAGTTGCCATGGCCCACGCGGTGCAAATCCGATTCGCACGAGCCACCCCTGGCGAGTGTCATGCACGCAATGCCATGCGCCCTCCGCAGAATTGGACCAGGTCTTTACCGATGGACTGCACCTTCAACAGTAACACTACAGAGCCGCGCATCCGTGGACGTTTTCGTTCGCGGCGAATTCGTCGGCGGTGGCGCGCATCCGTGTACACTCGTCGGGCCGATGTCGTGGTAGGAGTCGAGTAATGGCGAGTGCTACCAACGATATGTCGCGGCGGGAATGGCTGCGCGGCTGGATACGTTTTTCCCCGGAAGAGCCGACGCCCGCCAACCATCCACCGGAAATCGGCGCTCACAACAATCGCGGCGAATCAACTGTGCAAACCGACAACCTATTCGCGCGGCTTCCACGTGAGCGCGCCTTTCCAGTTCACCGTCCGCCCCGCGCCGTGGCCGAAGTGGAATTCTTGCGATTGTGCACGCGTTGTGGGGACTGCCTCGACGCTTGCCCCTATCAAGCAATAACGTTGGCCCCGCCGACGCTCCGCGTTGCGAGTGGCACGCCGATCATTGACGTGGCAAACCAGCCATGCTGGCTATGTCCAGACCAGCCGTGCGTCACTGCATGCCGACCGGGAGCGTTGCAAGCCGACCAGCCGTTGACGATGGGGACGGCGATGATTGATCCAACAGCCTGTTTGGCATTTCAAGGTAGTTTTTGCACGGTTTGCTCGGAACAATGCCCCGTCGAGGGAGCGATTGTCGTCGATCGCGGTCGGCCAACCATAAACAACGCACAATGCGTCGGTTGTGGGGTTTGTTTTTTTACTTGCCCGGCCCCGGAAAAGGCGATTGTACTCATGCCTCAACGACAACGCTCGCGCTGCCGATGATGGACAACGAATCATTACCTGAAATTCTCCAAGCCCACGTGGACGAAACGCAACTCGAGTTGCTGCTGCGTGATTATGTGGCGCTGGTCGAAATCGCACAGGTTATCGTAAAGCCCAATCGAGAAATCGGTGCGCCGCTAATACAACATGCGGGGTCGGCAATTGACGCCCAATTCCTTCGCGGCCTTTTTGATCAACTCCGGCGGAGAGATATTGAGGGCGTTCGTGTCACGTACCATTTTCAACAATCGGAATGGCTTGACACGCTAGCTTCCGACAATCGCGGAATCCGATTAGTTCGCATGCGATTGCCCCCCACGTCTGGACGATAACTGACGACGCGCTGAACCATGTTAAGCATGTTGTGTTGGGTCAACGATTCGCTGTCCGAGGTTCCTCAATGTTCTGGTTTCGACCTGCGTTGGTGCTGTTTTCCTTGCTCGCTTGTGCAATGGGAACCAACTCGATGGCATGGGATGGCCCAGGTGTGCCCTGGAACCTTTCGGATAGCGACTTCTACCAGGTAGCCGACACGCTGAACGCGGACGCGAATCAAGCGGCATCGGTTCAAGATCAGAATTCGGCGTCAGCACCAAAGCCAACACGAATCGACCCATTTTGGAAGGATCTTCCCGTTACGTACCGGTTAGCAAAACCTGGTCAATACGGTACGCCTCCCAAAGGGCCTGGTTACTTCAGCGCGCGCGACTGGTGGTGCGGTGTATGCCGCGACGAACCACCGCCGTATCCGTATCCCCCGTTTGCCTTGATGCCCCCTTCGTATTTTGATGTCAACTGGAAGTTCTTGGACGATCCGTCCAAATCCTGGGGAATAACCGATTGCCTCAAACGCCAGGAAATTGGCTGCAATTGGTTGGCGACATCGGGCGGATCTATTTGGTGGCGCTACATGGGGGAACGAAATGCCCGGCTGAGCGGTATCGACCAAGATTACCACCTGATGCGCACCAGAGCATATCTCGATTTGGCATATTTGGATCGCGCGCGGTTTTATTTCGAGTTTATCGACGCGCATCGTTTCGGCGGAGCATTGCCACCTCTGAGGACAGATGAGAATCGCGCGGACATTCTCAACGCCTTCGCGGATTGGCAATTCATGAATGTCAATGATCGCCCGTGGTGGGTTCGTGTCGGTCGCCAAGAGTTGGCCTTCGGCTCGCAGCGGTTGATTACTGCCTTGGAATGGGCGAACACGCGTCGCTCATTCGACGGCGTGCGCGCTTTTAATCGAGACGAAGACAGCGATTTCGATATTTGGTGGACGCAACCGGTCGCCGTCGATGCCGACCGAATGGATCGCGTTGACGGCAATCAACACTTTGCGGGCGCTTGGCTTACCAAACGTCCCTGTGAAACGCAAACATTCGACTACTACTATCTGTACCTGGGAAATACGGCACCTGCCCCTCAACTGCAACAACCTGTCCCCGAGACTCACGTTCACACCTTGGGCACACGCAGCTTGGGCAACGTCGGCCAATGGCATCACGATTACGAATTGATGTTGCAATTGGGGAGACGAGGCACACAGGACATTGTCGCTGGCGCGGTCACCATCGGCCACGGCTATCATTTCGCAACTACTCCATCCAGCCCCCAGCTGTGGTTGTATTACGATTGGGCGTCAGGCGACGACAATCCCGGCGTGGGCAAACACCATACCTTCCATTCACTGTTCGGCTTCGGCCATTACTACATGGGTTGGGTGGACGTTATTGGCCGGCAGAATGTGCATGACATCAATTTGACGTTAACCGCGTATCCTGCGCATTGGGTCACCTTCGTCACCCAATACCATCATCTCGCGTTAGCCGCTTCGCGCGACGCATTATACAATCCTGCGTTGAATGCGGTGCGGCAAGACCCCACGGGTTTAGCGGGCCGCCATGTGGGTGAAGAACTGGACTTCTTGTGGAATTTTCACCTGAGTCCGCACAGTGATTTTCTCATCGGCTATTCTCACCTGTTCGCCGGTCGTTACCTTCGCGAGACCGGACCGGGCGAGTCCCCAGGTCTCATTTACACGCAATACACCCTCCGCTGGTAATGTGTTTGTTAAGACACTTGCCAGGCCCGAGTTTTCCGTCGTGTAGTCAGATTTGCTGATGACTCTTGATAACTCGGTCGCGAACACCCCTTTCGCGATTCGATCGCACCTCACAATTGTCGGCACATTCATTCGCAAGATGGCGCGCCCGGTTGGCAAACCAGGTGGATACCGTCCGTTGGTGTGGGCTTTTGTCGGAGAGCGGCAGGTGCTATGACTATGTGGCATGTTAGACCTATATGACAAGATTCAGGTATCGGCAGCGTACATCAAGCAGCGGTGGTCCGTTGCGCCGCGGGCGGGCATTATTTTGGGGACCGGATTAGGTTCGTTGGTTGATCGGATCGATGTGCACGCCGCACTCGATTACGCCGACATCCCCAATTTTCTCAAATCCACTGCCTTGAGTCACCGCGGGCGATTGGTTTGTGGATTGCTCGATGGCCTGCCCGTGATGGCGATGGAAGGTCGTCAACATTTATACGAAGGATATTCGTTGAAAGACATTACGCTTCCGGTGCGAATCATGAACGCGCTGGGGGCGAACTTGCTGGTCGTGTCCAATGCGTGTGGCGGGATGAATCCGCTGTATCGGCTGGGTGACATCATGGTGATCGACGACCACATCAATTTGCTGGGAGACAACCCGCTCATTGGAATTAACGACGATCGACTGGGGCCGCGATTTCCGGATATGAGCCAACCGTACACCTTCGAGTTAATCGACCGAGCCTTGCAGGTTGCGCGACGGCAGGACATTGTCGCGCATCGCGGCGTTTTCGTAGCTGTCGCTGGGCCGAATCTGGAAACGCGCGCCGAGTATCGCTTTTTGCGGGCGATTGGCGCCGATGTCGTGGGGATGTCAACTGTACCCGAAGTCATCGTCGCGGTGCACTCCGGAATGCGAGTGGTCGGGTTCTCGATTGTCACGGACATGTGCTTTCCTGATGCCTTGCAGCCCGCAGACCCACATGAGATTGTCAAAGTTGCCAAAGCGGCAGAACCGAAATTGACAGCGCTCGTTCTGGGCGTGTTGGCGGGGGAAAGCGTTCCGGCCAATTGAACATGGAGCGCGCGCCAATCGTGGCCAGGATCGCCTGGCATTCCTGAGACGGCAATCGTCATGAGACCTATCAGTGACAACCACACGGATCTACAGACGGCAGTGGACGCCGCCTCGACCTGGGTGAGCCAGCGCTGGACGGTTCGACCGAAGGTGGGCATCGTTCTGGGAACCGGCGCTGGGGCGTTGGCACAATCAATCGTGTCTCATGCATCGTGGGATTATCAAGCAGTGCCGCACTTTCCCACAAGTACGGCGATTGGGCACCGTGGGCGACTGCTGTGTGGAGAATTGCGCGGGACGCCAGTGATAGCCATGCAAGGACGATTTCATCTGTATGAAGGCTATTCTCCAGCGGTAGCCACGATGGGAATTCGCGTCATGGCCGCCCTAGGTATCGAGGCACTTCTGATCAGCAATGCGGCTGGCGGGATTCATCCACAAATGAACCATGGCGATGTGATGGCCATCGACAGTCATATCGATTTGATGTTTCGATCGGATCAGCCTGGATGTTCGTTGGCAGGGAAGTTTCCTCGACCGTCGCAGCGCGCCGACCAGGCCTATTGTCCGGAGCTGATCGCCGCCGCACATCGCCTCGCGCGGAAAAAGGATTTCCCCTTGTTGCAGGGGACGTACGTCGGAATGTTGGGTCCCAATTACGAAACGCGAGCCGAGTATCGTTTTCTGCGAAAAATTGGCGGGGACGCGGTCGGCATGTCCACGATCCCGGAGGTTTGCTTGGCGCAAGCGTTAGGGCTGCGAGTATTCGCTGTTTCGATCATCGCCAATGTCGCGAAACCTGACGAGTTGGCGCCGACTTCAGGTGACGAGGTAATCGATTTTGCTGAAACGGCTGGTCCGAAGTTGAAGGCACTGTTCGAGGTGCTCGCATCACGGATTGCGGAGCAGGATCCCCTGAGCCCGATGCCCCCCAACATGAAGAGCTGATTGCGCCGCGTAGGTGTCGCGGTCCCTTTCCTCCATTTTGTTGTCGCGGCATAATGGCGAGGTGTTCACATTCATGGAAAAGAAACGGAGGATAACCAATGCCCTTGTTGCCGATGCGCATCGTATTGGACCACGCTGCCGAAAACGGATATGGCGTGGCGGCATTCAACGTCAACAACATGGAACAGATTCAAGCAATTATGGAGGCTGCGCATGCGCTGGATGCGCCAGTAATCGTCCAGGCTTCGCGCGGAGCGCGCAAGTACTCGCAAGACAATTATCTGCGTCATCTGATGTTGGCGGCGGCGGAGTTGTATCCGCACGTCCCGTTAGTCATGCACCAAGACCACGGCAACAGTGTGGCCACTTGCCTGAGTGCCATCGAGAATGGCTTTACCTCGGTCATGATGGATGGTTCGCTTCACGAAGACGGCAAGACGCCCGCTGACTTCGCCTACAACGTTGCGGTGACCCGGCAAGTCGTGCAAATGGCGCACGCCAGAGGGGTGTCGGTGGAAGGCGAGTTGGGGTGTCTCGGCTCGCTGGAATCTGGCCACGGAGAAAAAGAGGACGGCCACGGTGCTGAGGGCATCTTGTCGCGCGACCAGTTGTTGACCGATCCCGACGAAGCTGAACGATTTGTAGCAGAAACCAATGTTGACGCTTTGGCAGTAGCGATTGGCACGAGTCATGGCGCGTACAAATTTTCGCGAAAGCCGGACGGTGAGGTGTTAGCCATGGATCGCATCGAGGAGATTCATCGACGCCTGCCGAATTGTCATTTGGTGATGCATGGCAGCAGCAGCGTGCCGCAAGAATTGCAAGACATCATCAATCGCTATGGCGGCCAGCTTAAACAGACGTGGGGGGTTCCCGTCGAGGAAATTCAGCGAGGAATTCAGCATGGCGTCCGGAAAATCAATGTCGATACGGACAATCGACTAGCGATCACTGGGGCGATTCGTAAGGTCTTTGCCGAAGCGCCGGAGAAATTCGACCCGCGCGATTACTTGAAGCCGGCCCGTGAGGCCATGCAGCGCGTCTGCCACGATCGCATGGTTTCGTTTGGCCAGGCCGGGCAAGGTCCCAGCGTGCGCAAAAAGTATGGAATTTGAATCATCGCTGCGAATAACCATGAGTGCGTTCCGTCGTTAGTTGCTGGACGGCCCGCGGAAATCGTGCCGAAGAGACCAGGGAGCAGCCCGACGACGGTCATCAGAAACAGGTGCACGCCCATGGCCGATACCGAAAACCTCTACGTAGTGGACGAGCGCGAACGCTCGCTGTTGGCACCATATGCGATGTTCAGCGCGCAGAGCCTCGGACGGAAACACGCCGAACCCGTCCATCCCTATCGCGGTCCGTTTCAACGAGATCGCGACCGCATTTTGCACAGCGCGGCATTTCGACGATTGAGCGGCAAAATGCAAGTCTTCACGGAAGACATGGGCGATTATCATCGTACGCGCTTGACGCATACGCAAGAGGTCGCCATCATCGCCCGCACCGTCGCGCGCGTCCTGCGACTGAACGAGGACCTCGTCGAGGCATTGGCCTTGATGCACGATATTGGGCACCCGCCGTATGGTCACGCCGGCGAAGACGCCTTGAACGAGTGCCTCCGCGGGGAAGGTGGATTTTCGCACAATCAATTCGGTTTGACGATCGTCGAAGATTTGGAAGTGCGCTACAACGGTTTTCGCGGATTGAATTTGACGCTAGAAGTATTGGCCGGGCAAACCGCGCGCGCCCACAAACACGAAAGCGGGCTCCATCGGTTGTTGGAAGTTCAATTGGTGGATGCGGCGGACAGCGCCGCGTACAATGCCCATGACACGGACGACGCCCTCAAATTGGGCTTGATCGATCTGGCTGACATGGCGCAGGTGAGTTTGATCGGCGAGGCGCTGCGCGATGTGCATGCCCGCTACGCGAATTTGAATCGCGACCTGCTGAGAAAAGCCGTCGTCCATCAACTCGTCGAGCGCCAGGTTACTGATTTGGTTCTCCACAGTCGCCGGGTGCTTAACGCGAAACATTACGCGTCAGCCGCCGATGCCATGCGCGACGCGATCGCCATTCAACCTGGAATGGAGATGGTCGAACGACAAGCCGAATTGCAGCAGTATCTCTATCAGACCGTCTATCGTCATCCCCGTTTGATTGCCGTTCGGCAACGCGCACAACAACGGTTGCAGTTGTTATTTGAACATTATTGCCAACACCCAGAATTGTTCCCCCAGCACGTCCTCGCCCGATGTGACGCAGTGGGCCTGAAACGCGCAGCAGCCGAATATTTGGCCGGCATGACCGATCATTATTGTGAGCAAACGTTCCGAGATCTGATTGGCGGGTGTTCAAACAGCAGTCCGGCAGTCTAAAATTGGTCGAATTAGTTTTCATTTGTCCGTTGGCTGGCAAGTACGACGGACGCACCGGCGCGGTGAACGTTGGCGTCGCGTTCCTGAATATTTTGAAGCACTTTGGACATTACGGCCAGTTGTTCGTTCAGCATTTTCGTACTGGACGAGACTCCGCCGGTACCTGTAACCTGTCCCAATGATCTGACCGTAGAGGCAACCACGGATTCCTGTACAGCAATTATTACCCCGCCGGTTCCGGTCTTCACCGATAACTGCGGAGATCTGGCCGATTTGACCTTCAAAATCGGTATTGAGTTTGACACGGCAGGCGCCTCGGTGGAATTGCCTCTGGGCACTACCACTATAGTTTGGTATGCCTTTGATTTCCAGGCCAATCTGGATTCCTGTGTTTACACCATTACCGTAGAGGGCGGGGGCGACTATATCCTCACTTGTCCCGGTGACCTGCTGATTACGCTGGATGAAGCTGATTGCGACACCATCCTTTCATGGGAGCTACCCACCTGGGAAGGAGGCTGTGGCGGTAATGAAATGCTGGACCTTGTCGGCAATTTCAATCCAGGTGATTCCTTTGACGCCGGCACCCACAATGTGGTTTACCATTTGTTGCACCCTGTATCCGGTGACACGCTGGCGACTTGCGGTTTCACGGTAACCGTGCTGGAGGTGACGCCACCCGTTTTTGTCGATTGTCCTTCGTCGTTGTTCTTTGTGGCCGATTCGGACAGTTGTACCGCTGACGTGCAATGGACACCTCCAATAGCTGTGGACAATTGCACGGATTCTCTGGGTATCACCTATACTTCCAGCGGTCCTACGCCCGGCATCTTTGCCATCGGTACCTATACGGTCAGTTACACGGCTACCGATGCCTCCGGCAATACCGCTTTCTGTGAGTTTGTCATTTCTGTTTGTGACACGGTAGCGCCTCTTGTAGTTTCCTGTCCGACCGACACCACTTTCATACTCCCCAACGACACCTCTCTTTGCGAAGTGATTTATGAGTGGGAGACAGATCCTGCGTTTACGGATAACTGTACGGCCCAACTTGAGATCACCTCCAATCGGGGACCGGGGTTATTCCTGACCGGCTCAACGGATGTGGTATACACGGCTACAGATGAATGTGGCAACGTGGCGGTGTGCAGTTTTACGGTTACGGTACTGGAAGCCATTGATCCTGTGGCACTTTGTCCGGGGGATGTGACCATCCGCTCTGACGGGACCATTGTCTCGGATCCGGACGGATTCCTGGATTCCCTGGTGGTCACAGAATGTCGGGAAGTGGAGGTTTACTTCAACCTGCCAACAGGTACGGACAATTGCGGCATTGCCGGTACCACCCAAATTGACCTTACGGGTCTGGGCAACGGCGATGTTTTCCCTGCAGGGGGGCCATATACACTGATCTTCGAGATCATTGACCGATCGGGCAACACCGATACCTGTATTGTCAATGTAACGGTCTTGCCTTACCCGTTGGCAGTAACGGCCGACCCCAATCCTGCCTGTCTCGGTGATGATGTCATTCTTATGACGGAATCTTTCCCTAATGGATCATACAGCTGGACCGGACCCGACGGATTTGTTTCCACGGATGAAAGCCCTGTTGTACCTGCCATTACGGCATCGGGTCAGGGCAGTTACTCGGTCAGTGTCATTCCGGCCAATTGTACCAATACCCTGACGGGTTCGGTAAATGTGAACGTCCTTGTTGACCCGTTGCTGTTTGCGGATTCCTTTACCGTGTACAATGACACGTTCATTATGGGAGGCAATCTCATTTTGAACGATCAACTCAATCCCTCTGCCAATGCGGATATCACTTTTATCACTCAGCCGGGTAGCGGGACTTTGACCAACAATTTCAACGGCACTTTCGATTACACGCCGGCCCCGGACTTTGTCGGGACCGTGGAATTCGTTTACCGGATTTGCTACCAGGAATGTCCGAATGCCTGCGACACCGCCCTCGTGCGGATCACGGTGGAAATTCGCGATGAGTCGTGCAAGCCCAACAACCTGATTACTCCCAATAACGATGACCGAAATGATGTCGTAGTCTTCAAATGCATCATAGGAACACCGCCCAAATTCCCGAACAACACCCTGACGATTTACAATCAATGGGGCGACCAGGTCTTTTATGCTTCACCATATGAAAACAACTGGGGAGGCACCTATCAGGGGAATGCCAGTGCACCGTTGCCTGACGGGACGTACTATTATGTCTTCACCAAAGGGGACGGTTCTGATCCCATCACCGGATTCATCACCATCTTCCGTTAAAGGTCACTTGCCATGAGAATCACGTTATACTCGGTCTTTTTGTTCCTGGTCACGTTTGCCGGCAGGCTTGAGGCCCAGCAGGAAAGTCACTACACGCAGTTCATGTACAACAAGCTCTACCTCAACCCGGCGTTTGCCGGTGCGGAGGGATTCGGGAGCTTTGTTGGCATTTACCGCAACCAGTGGATGGGATTTGAGGGGGCACCGGTCTCCCAACTGGTGAGTTACAACACGCCGTTCCTCAGCCGCCGTGTAGGATTCGGATTGTTGTTCAACCATGACAAGATCGGCATCATGAACAACTGGAGCGGTGCGTTGAGCTACTCTTACGATCTGCTCAACCGTCCCAATGCCATGTTGAGGGTTGGCTTCCATGGTTCTGCCCGTTATTTCCAGGTGGATTTTGCGGATCCGGATCTGGTCATTGCCGATCCCAACGATCCTTCCATCCTGACCAACCAATCCACGGATGACATCTACTACAATGTCGGCGCCGGGGTATACCTGTCCATCAACAACTTCTTCTTTGGCGCTTCGATTCCCCGCATCATCGAAAATGTGATCGGATTCAATCCGAATTCGGGTACCAGCACGGCGAAGGAGAGCCGCCATTATTATGTAATGAGCGGATTTGCCCTCCCTTTGTCGAAGAGGACGACCATGCGGAGTGCCGTACTCGGCAAGTATGTCCAACACGCTCCGGTGGACGTGGATGTCAATCTGAGCTTCGAATTCAACCGGCGTCTGACGACCGGCGTGTCTTACCGGGTAGGTGGCGATGGGGCAGGAGATTCAGTGGACTTCCTGTTATTCGGGCAGCTCACCCGGATCTTCGGATTGGGGCTGGCCTATGACTATTCGCTTTCGGAGATCTCGGACAACACCTCAGGAAGCATTGAAGCCCTCCTGCGTGTGGACCTGTTGCGTAGTAGTGATAACCTGAAAAACCCCCGGTTTTTCTTTTAACGGCACAACCTGATAGAGATGAAGAGGTACATATTCGCATGCATATTGGGATTCGGGGCTTTTCTGGTTCGTGCCCAGGAAACCGAGCACAAGGGTTTTGATGTGGTGGTTTTCAATGAGACCCACATCAATACCGATCAACTTGAGTTCAGCCCCGCTTTCTTTGAGGACGGGATCCTGTTCATTTCCTCCAGGGAGAACGTGTACAAATTTGTCGATCGGAGGCTGAACAAGAGCACGATGGGCATTTTTCGTTCTTCCCGTGACAGTGAAGGCGTACTGGGAGAACCCGTATTTTTCTCCGACCGCATTAATACGCGGTATCACGAAGGCCCTCTTTGCCTGGATGTAGCGGGGTCGGACATGTTCTTCACCCGGAACAATTATGTCAACGGAAAGCTGGGCAAATCAGCCGATGGATGGGTCAATCTGCGTGTGCTGAAAGCTTCGCGCCAGGGTGATCAATGGGGAGATGTCCGCGACCTGCCTTTCAACAGCAACGATTTCAATACCTGTCATCCGAGCATCAGTCCTGAAGGCGACCGGCTTTACTTTGCCTCCGACCGCGAAGGCGGGTTGGGCGGTCTGGATATTTACTATGTGGAGAAAACCGGCGATGATTACGGCGATCCGGTCAATCTCGGCCCCGGTGTCAATTCCTCCGGTGACGAAACCTTCCCGTTCATCCATGCAGACGGCACTCTCTTTTTCAGCTCCAACGGACTCGGGGGGGTTGGGGGCCTTGACCTGTTTTATACCCGCATGACGCCCGAAGGCGGTTGGAAGCCGGCCCTCAATCTGGGAGCACCTTTCAACAGTGAAAAGGACGATTTCGGATTCATTCTCGACCTGGAAACCAAGAACGGCTACTTTTCATCCGATAGGCCCGGCGGGAAGGGGCAGGACGACATCTACCGCTTCTATGTGCGGGAAGGCCTCAACAAACTGCTGGCTGACAAAGACCTGGCAGATGCCCGCAAGCCCGGTACGTTCCGCGTATTCGTGGCCGACAATAACACGGGTTCCGAAATAGGAGGGGCGCTTGTCTCCTTCCTGGACCTGGAAGACATGAATTTGTCGAATGTCCTTTCCCTGACTGACGAAAACGGTAATCTGATCCGTATTCGGGTGGAAGATCCCGAATCCAATGAATTGATCCTTCGCGTGGATATGGCGGAAACGGATATCAAGGGCTTTACGGACGCCGAGGGCATGTTTGAGACGGAACTGCCGGGTAGCACCTTCGTGGTATCTGTCCACAATGAAGGCTATCTGCCCAGACAGGTTGTCATTGAAAAGGATCCTTCTCTGGAGGAGATTCTTGTGCTTTTGGAGCCTTTGGGTGACCTTGTACCCTTCAGTGGTGTCGTCCTTGACCCGAGGTTCAATACGCCGATGGCCGGTGCCAAGGTCACCATTCGCGACAAGGAGACCGGCGAGGTCCTTACCACCGTTTACACCGACCGCAACGGGCAGTTCCAATATTATCTGCCCAAGGACAAGGATTTCATTGTCGATATCGAGAAGGACAATTTCAAATCCAGCCGGGAAGTGAGTACCCGCAACCTGGAGGAAGGCGCGGAGATCGCCATGGCCTTTGACATCACGGATCCGAAAGGGCGCAACCCGTTTGCCAGCGGCAATATCATCAGCAGTGATAATAGTGAACGGAGCCGGATGCCGCCCTTCCCCATCAGCCCACCAGGTAGGCGAGAAGATTTGCCGAGGCAGGTGAGAGTCTAAGGAGCAGGTGATGTGGCTGATTTGCCCGGCATGGCGGTAAATGAACTCAATGAGCCGCTGAATATCCCCCACTGAGCCGGGAACGTTTAGATTCCCTGGGAGATGGCAAAAATCAATTTGCATGTCAATAATCACCAGATGCACCTGACGTTGGTCGGCAGCGGCTGGGGCCAGGTTAGCGGCCGCGGCCGCCGCGGCAATCCCGTTCATGTCAGGGTAGAACAATGTCCCGATCCGCTGGGGATCGTAAAACGTGGGCCAGTTACTCATAAATCGTTCTC
>JACTND010000192.1 GCA_014584305.1 Planctomycetota bacterium
AGCGCTGCGACGAATACTTGACGAAGATGATGGTGCAAGTCGAGGAAATCGAAGGCCGGTTCGCTGAGTTCGACGAATTCGTCGTCCAGCTCGCCGAGAAGCGCGATGAAATCTATTCAGCATTCGATACGCGCAAATTGCAATTGGTGGAAGGCCGCAATCGCCGCGCGATGTCTTTGGCGACCGCGGCCGATCGCATTCTTGGCAGTATTCAGACTCGCGTCGCCGCTTTGACCTCGTTGGACGCGATCAATGGGTACTTTGCGGCCGACGTCATGGTGGACAAGGTGCGCGATATTGTGCGTCAGCTGTTGGAACTTGAGGATACGGTCAAAGTCGATGAGCTGCAAAGCCGCCTTAAAACCATCCGCGAAGATGCGGCCCGGCAATTGCGCGACCGCCAAGAGTTGTTTGTGGATGGCCAAAACCTCATCCAATTGGGACAACATCGATTCACGGTCAATGTGCAACCCTTGGATCTCGCGCTAGTCGTTCAGGACGATCAGCTTTGTTTCCATATCACGGGGACAAATTTCATCGAGCCGGTTGAGAACGCCGAACTTGTGGCTTTGCGGAATTATTGGGACCAATCGCTGGTGTCCGAAAATCGGGACGTTTATCGAGCGGAGTATCTCGCTTATCTGATGTTTGTCGCGGTGCGGCGCGGAGAAGTGCCATCGCCTCACGACCACCGTTGCAATCTGACATTATCGGAGGTGGCTCACGCAGCCTGTGACGACCTGACCGCATTGGTTCAGAAGTACATGGCGCCGCGGTACGCGGAAGGCTATATCAAAGGCGTTCACGATCACGACGCGGCCCGGATACTGAAAGGATTGGCGGAACTGGACCAACAGTTGGGATGGATGCGATTTGATCCTAGCTGCCGCGCCTTGGCGAACCTGACCTGGCAATGGCTGGCATCCGATCACGAGCGGGCTGCGCGTCGCCGCCTACTTGAGACCCGCATCAACAACCGCAGGCACGTCCAGGCTTTGATCGACCGTCGATTGCAGCAATCGACTCTGATTACGGCGATCCAAGAGCAAATCGAAGCGATGCGATCGAGCTGTGCGATTGCTATCGGCAGTTCCCAGTCGGCCGCTGAGTTTCTCTACTTGCAGTTATTCCGGGAGGAACGCCCGGCAGGGCAAAACGCCGCGCGATTGGCGCAACGGTTTCGTGAATTGCTGGCCCAGCGCAACGACGACTCATTGGTGCCGGGCATGTTAAAGAGTCTCCCCTTCGAGCAGCAGGTTCACGACATCTTCGATTGGCTCTCGGGGCTGAACGAGGACCAATCGCTGGGCCTGTCCGATGACGAGATGTGGGAGGCCGTATCGCTCGTGCTGGAGCAGAGTGAGCCGGCCAGGAAGTCGATAGCTGTCCCTACCACCCGTGAGATTGAAGGACTGTTGGGGGACCATCCCCATCTGCAATCCCGGCCCTATGTGCTCGATTACCATCAGTTTGTGGAGCGACTAGAGCGGTTTTCGCGAGAAAGTGTTCCCGGATTCGAGCGCTTTCAGGAGTGCAAAAGCCAACTCTTGGCGGAACGGCGCGCAGCCCTGCGATTGCATGAGTTCAAGCCGCACGTGCTGACTTCCTTTGTGCGCAATCGGCTGATCGATGAGGTGTATTTGCCTTTGATCGGCAACAATCTGGCCAAGCAACTGGGCGCCGCCGGCGAAAACAAACGTACGGATCGTATGGGCTTGCTGTTGATAATTTCGCCTCCCGGCTACGGCAAAACGACCCTAATGGAGTATATCGCCAATCGATTGGGGTTGACGTTCGTCAAAATCAACGGCCCGGCGTTGGGGCACCATGTGACGTCCCTCGATCCCGAAGCCGCTCCGCATGCCAGCGCGCGCGAGGAAGTGCACCGCCTGAATCTGGCGCTGGAAATGGGTGATAATGTCATGATCTACGTCGATGACATCCAACATACCCACCCGGAGTTTTTGCAGAAGTTCATTTCGTTATGTGACGCCACGCGGCGGATTGAAGGCGTTTATCGCGGGCATCCCAAAACGTACGACTTGCGGGGCCGCAAGGTCTGCGTGGTCATGGCTGGTAATCCCTACACCGAAAGCGGTGAGAGTTTCAAGATCCCGGACATGTTGGCGAATCGCGCCGACACGTACAATTTAGGCGATGTGATTGGTGGACATCAGGCGCTATTCGAACTGAGTTATATTGAGAATGCCGTCACATCCAGCCCGGTCCTCAGTCGACTGCCGGCTCATGGTTGGGAGGACGTGTACACCGTGCTGACCTTGGCCCAGGGAGGGCCCGCGCAGGAAGTAACGCTGCGCGGCAACTATTCCTTGGATGAGATCCATGAGTTTGTGGCGGTCATGCGGCGCCTGATTCACATTCGCGATTTGGTGCTGCGCGTCAATCGGCAGTATATCGACTCGGCAGCGCAGGCCGATGCGTTTCGCACAGAGCCGCGATTCCAACTGCAAGGATCCTATCGCGACATGAACAAACTGGCTGAACGCGTCGTGGGCTTGATGAACGACGACGAGATCGAAACATTGCTCATGTCGCATTACGAGAACCAGGCGCAGACTCTGACGACGGGCGCGGAGGCCAACTTGTTGAAGTTCCGTGAGCTGACCGGAACCCTGCGCGGTCCCCACTTAGAACGTTGGAATCACATCAAGCAAACATTCCAACGCAATCTCGTGCTTGGCGAGATCAACCGCGACGATCCGACGGGGCAGATTATCGCACAGTTGGCTTTGTTCGCGGAGGGACTCACGTCGATCCAACGAGCGGTTGAGCGGGGTGCTCGGTTGCTCACGGAACCGCCGGACCGAGCGTCCGAGCCTATGCAACAGCTCATGCTGGCCCAAATCAGTCAATCGGTTTCGGAACTTGCCAAACTGAACGAGACGGTGGCGGCATTCAAGACCATTGCCGAAGTGCAAGCGCGCCGCCCGGCAGCTGACGGCGAGGTCGCGGAGCCTCCGCGGCAACCAATCCAGATTATCAACCGCATTCCACGGGCGTTTTTGGAAGTGATTCGCCACCAATTTGAAGTTTTGGAACGATGGATCGAACCTTTGCAAAAGTTAGCGGAAATATGGCCGGCCGCAAATGAACTGACGCGCTCCGCCAAAATCACCCGCGCGACCTACAAACAGATCGTAGACCAGCTTTCCAAACGAATTGCTGATGAATAGGCTCCAGGTTACGCGCGCGCTTCGCGAAACCGTTCGTTGATGAACTCCCAATGGACGACGTTGCGGATGGCGGCTAGATAATCGGCGCGACGATTTTGGTATTTCAAATAATAGGCGTGTTCCCAGACGTCAATTCCGAACAAGGGAATGTTCCCCTTCGACAACGGCGAATCTTGATTAGAAGTAGATTCGATGATCAAACCCTGACCAGGTTGCCAACTCAACCACCCCCAGCCGCTGCCAAACACGCCCATCGTCGCCGCGGTCAGTTTCTCCCAGAATGCATTGAAGTCACCGAAGGTCGCCGTCATCGCATCTCCCAATTCGCCGGACGGTTCACCGCCGCCTTTGGAAGACAGCGTTTTCCAAAATAGCGTATGATTGGCGTGCCCACCTCCCATATTACGCACGGCGGTGCGAATACCCTCCGGCAATTCGCTCAACGAAGACAGCAATCGCTCGATCGGCCATTCGGCGTATTCGGTTTCGCGCACGGCAGCATTCAATCCACGCACATAGGCCGCGTGGTGCCGTGAATGATGAATCTCCATTGTGGCGGCATCCAAATGAGGCTCCAACTCGTCATAGGCGTACGGTAACGTTGGCAAAGCAAACGGTTCATCTTGTTTCGCCCAGGCCCAGCGCGGCGTTGCGACCATCAGCCCCGCGCCGGCGGTGGCCAACAAGAAACTACGTCGATTGAATGTGTCGTGGATCATAGTTCACAATTTACAACGTTGTCATCATTCCGTTTTTGAGTTAGCCGCAGGATTACTTGCCAGAGGTTGAGAACCACAACACCGGCGGCCCTAAGTACGACGAGAGTTGGTCTCGTCAACTATCTACTTCCAATTAATGTAGCAAACTGGTCGTTCGCTGCCAGGTACTGAGCAGCAGATTTTTCGCAGTCCGCAAAGTCACTTCGTCGTCACAATGATAAACTCTGCGCGTCGCGCCACATGCGCGGCATCCCGCCAATAAAATGCCCCATTTTTTGCGGAATGAATCAAGCTTTTGCCTGACACCGAGCACTTCGCTGGATAGACTATGGCAGATGGTGTGGCGACGAATCAACATCGTGAGAAAGCCGTAGGGTTCCATGCCCAGAATGCCGATGAACGAAATAGACTTGATCATCCAGAACGCAGCCCTGCGCGATGAACTAGAACCCTACTACGACGACTCGTTGTGCGCCGTCGATTTGGAACAGATGTCGACGCAATCGGAAAACCAGTATCTGGCTTCGCTGTTGGCTTGGGAGCGTGCGCCCGTACTACCGATTAGTCAATGGTTCGATCCCGAATTGACCATGGCGCCCATGGACCAATTGGACGACGAAACGTTGCACTCGCAATTGCATCAGGTCATCGGCCGTCTGTACGAGAAGAACATCGTTTTGGAATGTACCGGCCACTTGTCGGACCGGCAGTTATACGGTCTGATCATGCGCGACATTTTGCCGTCGCAAGAAAAGCGTTTGGGATTGACCGATGCCATGTTGCGCTGGCAGTGTTTGGATCCCATTCAAGACGAAGAGTCGTGGCTTCGATTCTACGCAACCGCCGACGAGCGCGCCGAATGGGTTCAACAAACCGAGTTGCGCTTGCCGCCACGGGAACGGCTGCCGTTCCCGCGCCGCATGCCCCAAGACGGTTGAATACGAGCGACAACCCACGTAGCGGGCACAACGTCATTCCGGTAGCCGAGCCGCTCATTCATCAGCGTTTATTGTTCCGTTTCGCAATGAAACACGCGCGCAATCGCCGCAAGTTGATCACGTCCCAGTCTTCGTTGTCGTGGACTCCTTTTTCCGTTTCCAAGTACATGGGTACATCGATCCAACGCGGATCATTCAACAATCGGCAAAAGGCAGCGTCTCCAATCTCCCCGTGACCGATATGTTCGTGCCGATCGACGCGGCTGCCCAACCCTTTCTTACTATCATTGAGATGAATGGCTTTTACTCTCCGTAAGCCGATGACCGCGTCCAGTTCATCCATCATGGAACGATAGCCAGACGCGGATGTCAGGTCATATCCGGCGGCGAACGCATGGCAAGTGTCGATGCAAACGCCGCAGCGTTCCGACGGGCCAACCGCGTCCAACAACGTTGCCAATTCGCCGAACTGTGAGCCCAATGTGGAGCCTTGCCCAGCAGTATTTTCCAACAACAATCCCGTCGGCAACTCCTGGGTCGCTCTCAGCACCTCGCGCACGGCCCTCGCTGTCTGCGCGATCCCCTCATCCAAAGAACTGGTCGTGTACGCGCCCGGGTGGACCACCACGTACGGAATTCCCAGCAGGGAGGCGCGCCGCAATTCGTCCGCCAAAGCCAAAATGCTCTTGTTATGGAGCGCTCCGTCCGGACTCGCCAAATTGATCAAATACGACGCATGAGATAGCGGATCGCGAATGCCCAGGCGTGCTAGCGTCTCATGGAAGAGCGATGCTTCGTCCGCCGAGATCGGTTTGCCGCGCCATTGATTGTTGTTTTTGGTGAAGACTTGAACGCAATCGCAACCTGCTCGCGCTGCCGCTTCCACGGCGCGATAATATCCGCCGGCAATGGACATGTGCGCGCCCAAACGCGGGTGTCGTTGGTCGAAAGGGCTTATCCGGTCGGCAGCCATTCCACGATTGTGCCGTACAGTTCCCAGTCAATCCAGAACCCGGACCCGCACAGGCGAAAACCAATAAAGACACATTTAGGCCAATAACGACACGAATTAGGAATTAGGAATTAGGACAGGCATATTTTAAATTTGCCTAGTCGCATCACCTTCACCATCCCACCCCGTCGCCCTAACTTAACATCCGCGTCGGCCTTTTAATGATGCCTGTCCTTTTGCGCTTTTGTCTTTTGTCTTCTTTTTCGTTTCAGGTCCTAGATGGGGGGGAGTTCGGGTCAGCTAAACCGCGTAGGCTGTAGCGAGAGTGCCCGATTTTTGCGTGGAATTTGTTGTAACGACTGCAACTATTCTGCCGATTGTGACTGGTGATGTTGTCAAGGCTGGCGGGGCAGCTTGCTTGTCCATTGACCTTGATCTCAAACAACATTCGGACCCAGAAACAATGAAATCGATCCAACCCTGTTCGCAGCTTGGGCTGCGGATTCTGCGCCGTTGCGCGATCTGCGCGGCGGCAGCACTGGCCCTGTGGGCTTCCAACGGGACTCAAGCCCAACAGATTGAGTTCCGGGATCTCCCTGGCAACAAGCCGCCAAACTCGCCGCCTGCAATTCATCAACAAGCGCCCTCGATCGAGGGTGGCCAAGAACTGGCGCCGGTGGCATACCATGCGCCGGTTTCCGGAACCGTCGTCGTGGCGAATTATCAGTTGCGCCGATCGTCGTGCCAGGACTTCGAAAGTAACGTCGTCCGCGCGTGGTTGCATCGGCCCCAAGCGGAAATTCTTCCCGGCGGCCAACAAGTCCGGGTAGTCATTCCGCATCGTAAGACCCCAGCCAGCATGACAGTCGATCGCTCGACTGGCGCACTCAGCTTTTTCGGTCCGGAAGGCATGGCGCGGGAATGGAAGCATTTGATGCGGACGTTCGATCAACCTCACTTGATTTCGGACAATCTCGTTGTGCAAGCGGTGGATTCGCAAGGCATTTCACCGGTCGTATTGCAGCAGGCTTCGTATCTGCTGGGCATTCGACACGAAACGGTGACCGAAAACACGCTGCAAGACGATCCGCTGGCCGGGCAGGCCGTTCCCGGACAGCGCCCAGGATTGCTCGGCATCCCTGATCCAACGCAAGACGTGGTTACGATCACTGTTTATCCCGAACTTAACTTGATTATTATTCGCGGCAAACCGGAAGACATCGAACGCGTCAAGCGGCAACTGGACTCGATTGCACCGACGATCGAATTGCAACAACCGCAAATGCGGCTGATCGACGTGGAAAACATCGATCCGAATCAAGCGGCGCAATTGGTGCAGCAAGTGTACGAGACGAACTTTTCCGCGTCCTTGGGCCCAGCCAGTGTCGTGCCCCGCACGTATCCACCCAGCTTGTTGTTGATTGGACGCGAACAAGCGCTGGCGCGGCTAGAACAGCTGGTAAAGCAAGTCGATCTGCCACCGGAAGATCGTCCGACAGAAAAGAACTTCAAAACCTATGAACTTCGGTTCATGTCGGCCATCGACGCCAAACAAAGGATCGACGAGTACTTTTCGCAAACCGCGCAACCCACATTGGCCAATCCTCCACAGGCGTTGCCGGTCGTGACGATTTCCGATTACCGGAGCAACAAGTTGATCGTCAAAGCATCCAAAGCCTACCTCGACCAAGTGGACGAGTTGCTGAACGTCTTAGATGTCGATGAGTCGGGCGGTGCCCACGCGGTTCGTATTTTCCGCTTGCGAAACTCTCTGGCTTCGGATCTGCAACCGGTATTGCAGGCCGCCGTGACCGGAAACGTGCAGAATGGGGCTCAAGGCTTCAATCCCAGCCCCAACCAATTTGCTTTTCAGCAGCAGCAGCAACAACAGATCGGTCTCGGCCAGCAGGGAGCGAATCAATCCCGACAATTCCCATCACCGTTGCAGCTGATGACGATCGATCGCGAGGGCCGGCTGGTCCGCTCCTCGATTCTGTTTGAAGTGCGGATTTTGGCCAATCCCAACAGCAACTCGTTGATGGTTGTGGGGCCGCCAGGAGCGATGGACCTGGTAGAAACGTTGATCGATCAATTGGACCGACTGCCGGACGCCGAAACACAGATCAAGGTGTTTGAAATCATTAACGGCGACGCGCAGACCTTGCTAACAACGTTGCAATCGCTGTTCGCGACGCAACAGCAGGCCGGCCTGCAGGCATTCGGACTCGGTGGGACAACGCCACAATTGCCATTGCAAACGTCCGGCGCCACTGATGGTTCCGCGATTGTCAACGTTCGCTTCGCTGTCGATCAGCGCACGAACACGATCATCGCCACGGGGCCGGTCGGAGACTTGCAAGTCGTCGAAAGCTTACTCCTGCGGCTGGATGAAGAAGCCAAAGATAAACGGGTCACTTACACGTACCGCCTCAGCAATGCACCGGCTACTGATGTGGCCACGGCGGTCAATGAATGGCTCACCAATCGTCGCAACTTGATTACACAAAATCCGGAGTTTACCGGAGGCATCAATCAGGCGCGGCGCGATGTGTATGTCACGGCGGACACCAACAGCAACACCATCATCGTCACGGCATCACCCGAGTATTTGGAGGAAGTCCTAAACGTCCTCCGCGCACTCGATCGCCGCCCGCCTGTGATCAAGGTCGCTGTGTTAATCGCGGAAGTCAACCTGTCGATGCTGGAAGAACTGGGCATGGATATTGGCGTCCAAGATTCGATTCTCTATGACCGAGGTCTGGGCACGATCGGCTTTCCCTTCAACCAGGTAGGGATCGGCAATAACAACGTCGCGCGAGAAAACTTAGCCGGCCAAGCCCTGTCCAATGTGGGAACTGGTCGAACCAACCCCGATCTTGGTTATGGCGGCTTGGTGTTGTCGGCTGGCAATGAATCGATCAACTTGCTGTTGCGAGCACTCAAAGACAAACAATGTTTGCGCACGTTAAGTCGCCCGCAATTGGCGACGTTGGAAAATGTCTCAGGAACCCTCTTGGTCGGGGCGCGAGTACCCTATGTAACCAGCGTTAATCAGCAAGCGTTCGGCGTTTCGAACTCTGTCAGTTTCGAAAATGTCGGTGTCAACCTGCAATTGACGCCGCGCGTCAGCGAAGACGGCATGATCATCATGAATGTCGTGGCGGAGAAATCGACACTGGGCCCAGAAGACCAGGGCACGCCGATTTTCGTTTCCAATGATGGAACTACCCTCCGCGCGCCACAGATTCTGACCACGACGGCCTCGACTACAATCATGGCGCGCAGCGGGCAAACGGTAGTTTTCTCCGGTCTGATTCAAGAGCAAAAATCGAAAACGCGACGCGGCGCGCCGATAATCTCCGATTTGCCAGTCGTGGGCCCGCTGTTCCGATTCGAACGGGAACGCGCGACCCGCAGCGAACTATTGATCATCCTGACGCCCTACTTGATCTACGGCGATGAAGACATCACGGCGCACAATTATGCCGAAATGGATCGGATGCATTGGTGCCTCTCGGATGTCGCCGACATGTATGGCGCCATCAACTACAATTCGAACGCGGAATACTCGGCGCCCCTGATTTTCTATCCGGACGAAGAGCCCGTGGTACCGCAATCGTCGCCGTCGTCAGCCCTGCCCCACAAATAACGGAGCCCAATCTGCCATGATCGTTCGCACCCTGTTTGTTGCTGGTTTGTTGGCGACCGCTCTCGCGTTGACCGTGGGTTGTCAATCGGTGCATTGGTCGAAGGCCGATGTGCCCTTCAAATCGTCACCATTCACTAAGAAAAAGAAGGACGAGCCCGTTACACCTGCCCGGATGTCGGTGATCTGGACGCCGACGGTGATGCCCGGTCCGAACCAAACTCCCAAATCCGGATTCGGCGGCCAGGTCTATTTCTTCGACGCCGAGGGACGACCGGTCCGCGTCTCTGGAGAAATGGTGGTCTATGGTTTCGACGACTCCAACGATCGCCACAGTCGCCAAGCGGATCACAAGTACGTTTTTAAGCAAGAGCGGCTGAACGACCATTTCTCCGAGACGCCGGTCGGACCGGCATACAGTTTCTGGGTACCTTGGCAAGATGCAGACGGTCCCCGCAAGCAAATTGCCTTGATGCCCGTTTTTAAAGCTGTCGATGGCACAATCATCAAGGGCGATCAGTCGATCAACGTCTTGCCCGGATCGCCGCCGCCGTCGGACATGACAAAGCATCCTTCGGGGATCGCACCGGCCCAGGCCTTGGCGGCCGGCAACGCGGAACGTTCTCAGGTTGCTCCGATCGGGACGCGGTTCCAGGAACCGTCGCCAACCACCGGACGAACGATGCGCACGACAACGATTGATGTGCCACGATCCAACAACGTCCAATCGCCAGCCAACGAAGAGACTCTCAACGGCCTCCCGTTCGGAGTGATCTCCACGCAAAATACCCAGCGCACTATGGGGCCGGCGGCTACCACGAAATGACGCGATGAACTAAACGATTATTACGGCAGATCCCTCACAATCAGCGAAATCAGACCTGACAAAACACCTGCAACGCCGCGATTGCGGCGGCTGGGGAACCGGTTTTCGACAACGAGCGAATTGGGAACTACAGTTGGTATAGCCCCATTCTCCGCGTTACGAGTCCAGACCCATGACCACATCGACTAAAATCCGCCAAGCCGCCGCTATTCTGAATAGCATCCCCTCCGAACAAGCTGACTTGATTCTCGAACGGTTGCCTACCCGCGATCTGCGCTGTCTGATTCGGGCCATGCGCGAGTTGGACGAGGTGGCGGACGGTCAATTATTTTATGCCCTGGAATTGTTCGCTCGCGATCTGTCAAACAGCGCCACGCCGCCCGCCGCCTGTGAACCGAGTGAACCGAAGGTCGCCGCTCAGGAGGTGATAGCTCGCGATCCATTGACCATTCACACGCGCTGCTCGCACTTTGGGTTCTTGACCGACTTGTCTGCGCAACAAGTTGGCCAACTCCTCAGCGACGAGCATCCCAAAACGATCGCCATCGTGCTCACCCTGCTCCCCCCAGATTTCGCTACGGATGTGTTGGCGACAATCGATCCGATTGTCCGTGTATCGGCGTACAAGCGCATCTGCGAGCCGCTGTCACCCACACCTTACGAACTCGACACGTTACACATCGCATTGCGCAAGCGGGTTGCCAAAATAGTGGCCGCGCCAACTTCGGAACCCGACGTGCAGTTTGAAGACCTCACGTGTATGACCGATCGCCAATGGCAGACGTTGACACGGTACGTCAACACCGCCTGCTGGGCACCAGCATTGAAAACCGCACCGCGCGGAATACGCGAACGCGTCCTGAACAATATGGCTCCCGAACCACGGCGCATTCTGCGGCGAGAAATTGAAAGCTTGATAGATGTAGCCCCAGATCAGATCAAACACGCGCGCGCGGAAATCATGGATACGTGCCGCACGCTCTGTGAAGCTGGCAAACTGGAGTTGCGACGGTTTTAGGAAGATGGGGATGGACCCTGTTCGTGCACCATGTCAAAACGGATGCGAAAAAGGCGACGGAACAAACCACGGCCCAATCTGACCAACCGTTACCGTCCTCCCGGGCAGATTCTCTCGCATCCTCACGCACAGGAAAGCCAAGCGCGCCTGATCGCTTACGGTAATGGGCGATGCGCGGAGGTTATCCTGCAGGATACCGCACAACTGCAACGGCTCCGTCAAGAATACCCCAATATCTGGGTCGATCTGGCAGGGCTGCGGAACGTCGCGTTGATCGAGGATCTGGGCCGCACCTTTGGACTTCACCCATTGGCGCTGGAAGATGCCGTCAACCAACACCAGGTCGCCAAATGTGAGGACTACGGTACTAACATTTTCTTTGTCCTGCGCATGCTGAATCTGAACGGGCAGCTCGAAACGGAACAATTGAGTATGTTCATCGGCAGTGGGTTTGTCATCACGTTGCAAGAAATCCCCGGGGATTGTTTTGAACCGGTGCGCGAGCGTTTGCGTCGAGGGAAGGGCAAACTGGCGGAATCGACTGCTGATTTCTTGGCCTACTCCTTGCTGGATGCGATCATTGACAGCTATTTCCCGATAGTGGACTCTTTTGCCGACCAACTCGATTCGATGGAAGACCGCATCATCCGTTCGACATCTTTGCAAGTCATCGACGCGATCCATGTTATGCGCAACAATTTGCTCCTCTCGCGTCGTGCGATCCGCCCGCTGCGCGATGCCTTGGGACAGTTGCAGCGGAGCACTACGCCGATGATCTCCGATGAAACGCGCTTGTTTTTGCGCGATTGTTTCGACCACAGTATTCAGTTGATCGAACTCTTGGAAACGTACCGCGAGTTGTGCGCTGACCTGCGCGAGTATCACTTGTCATCGATCAGTTATCGCATGAACGAAATCATGAAGGTGTTGACGGTCATCGCGACGATTTTTATTCCGCTGAGTTTTATTGCCAGTGTTTACGGGATGAATTTCAATACTGAGTACCCATTGAATATGCCGGAATTGAATTGGCCTGGAGGATATGCGTTCGCATTAGCTTTGATGGCGCTGACGGCGCTGACGTTCGTCATTTACTTTTGGCGGAAGGGATGGATTTGGACCACGGACCGTAACCAAACAAGGCCTGACGCGTGATGGTGGACGCGATCGTGGGCTGGGGGCCAGCCATCATCGGAGTGCTTTGGCTCGCCACAGCCGTCGGTCAAGCGATTTACACCATTGCCTATTGCCGCTGGGGCCGCCGACTCCACTCTGATGATGGAATGCAAGGGGATTGGCCGCCCGTGTCGGTTGTCATGGCCGTGCGCGGCGTTGACGATCGACTCGCTGAAGGCCTGTGGGCCCTAACTCAACTAGACTATCCTTCCTATACCGTCCACATCGCTGTCGATCACCCCGACGATCCGGCGGCTGCCATCGTCGCGCAGCACGTCGCGCACCATCCGAAGATCTGTCAAATGTATATAGCCGAGGCACCACAGACATCGGCCGGATTGAAATGCGATCGGTTGATTCAGCTGTTGGGCCAATTGCCGGAAGCCGCGCACTATGTAGCTTTCATCGATGCAGACGTCGTCCCGGACGAGCAGTGGTTGCGGCGGCTGGTTGCGCCATTGCGCGCTGGATCGGTCGGTATAGCCAGCGGTAATCGTTGGTACATCCCGGCAACATGGGGAGTAGCCGAGACGGTGCGCGTCATGTGGAACGCGGCTGCAATCGTGCAAATGGAATGGTATCTGATCCCCTGGGGCGGCTCGATGGCGATGCGCCGCGAATGCATTGAACTCTACGCGCTGCCAATGGAATGGTCCCGCACATTCTGCGAAGACACTGTATTGGCGCGATTGGCCAGGCAGCGAGGACATCGCGTCTCGCACGTTCCCGACGTTATCGCCATCGAGCGCGGAACGACCGATTGGGCCCATCTCGGCAATTGGCACGCGCGGCAATTGCTGGCCGTGCGTTTGCACCATTGGTCCTGGCCATTGGTTGTCGTCCATGCGCTGAACGGATTCGTGTTAAGCCTTTTGACACTAGTACTGATCGCGGGGCTCTTGTGTTTTGCAGAGCAGCGGGCATTGGCCATTCTGATTGGGTCCTATCTGTTCTATTCGATCGTCAGCATTGGTTTGTTGCAGGCCGTTGCCTGCCGACACAACCGTCCTTTTTCGCTTGGCTATCTAGCGTGGTGTTGGCTGCTGCTGCCCGTCGTCCAAATGTTTCATGCGTGGGGTGTCTTGCGCTCGATGGGATTGCACCGCATCCAGTGGAGCCAAATTGACTACCGTGTGAGCGCACACGGAGTTGAAAGAGTGGGCTATAGCGTATATCGTTCAGAAGTCGGAAGCGAAAAGCGGGGGTAGTCCCAGTTCCGCGCTCCTTGGTTTCTCGTTCAAAGCGGCGTAACGATCGCATGTTCCATTGCGTAAAGTCAAGCAGCACATGAGCGATCGAGCAACATCAGCGAACCGCCTATGGCCTCAATGGAACTTGAATTCCTGACTTGGTTGCGCAACCGCGCTGCGTCAGCGCCGGAGGTAGTGGTCGGCATCGGCGATGATGCCGCCGTGATCACTCCGCATTCCCAAGCGGATTGGGTCGTCACGACGGACGCGCTGGCCGAGAGAACGCATTTTATTTCGGGGCATCACGCCTGGCCGCGGATTGGCCGAAAAGCCTTAGCGGTCAGTCTCAGTGATATCGCGGCTATGGGAGGATCGCCGCGCTATGCCCTGATCCAGTTGCAATTGCCGAATCATATGAGCTTGTCGGAGATTCAGGAAATGTACGTCGGCGCGGAGCAACTCGCGCGAGAGTTCGGCGTTACTATTGTTGGAGGCGATACGAATCGTTGGACCGGTGAATTGGTCATCGGGACAACGGTCATTGGCCTCGTGCCGCGGGGTCGACAATGGACGATCGGGGGAGCCCAAGCAGGCGACCGCATCTTGGTCACAGGCCCATTAGGCGGCAGTATTCTCGGCGGGCATCTCGATTTTGAACCTCGATGTCGATTGGCCGAGTACCTGCAAGCGCGTTTCACGATTCATGCCGCGACAGATATAAGCGATTCGTTGACCTTGGATTTGTCCACCATGTGTACAGCGAGCGGACTGGGAGCGACGTTGCATGCGGACGCAATTCCGATCGCGGAGGCAGCGCATCGGCGCGCTCAAGAAACGGGCCTTCTGCCGCTGGAACACGCGCTGACGGACGGCGAGGATTTTGAGATCCTATTCAGTGTCGCGCCCGACATGGCGCAGGCCATGCTAAGCGACGAGTTTTTGGAGGGCCGATTGTTTGAGATCGGTGAGTTCTCGGCAACGAGCGGTATGTATTTGTTATCTGCAGCGGGAACACGGCAGCCATTGGTACCTCGAGGATACGAACATTGACTGCCGACCACTTCCAAGAATTGACAACATCCGGACCGGAGGAAACCCACAATGTTGGTCAACGGATTGGTGAATTATTGGCACCCGCGGAAGTCATTATCATTTGCGGTACGTTGGGTGCTGGAAAAACGATCTTGTCACAAGGTATCGCCGCCGGAATGGGAGTGACCGACCCGGTCACGAGTTCCACGTTTGTCCTAGCGACACCCTACCACGGCAGTCGCGGGGAATTATGGCATCTGGACGCCTATCGTATCAAGGATTTGACTGAAGTGGACGATTTGGGCTTGGACGAACTCCTCGAACGAGGGGCCTCTTTAATGATCGAATGGGGTGACCGCATCGAAGCCGCGTTACCCTACATAACTCTGCGGATCGACTTGGAGGTTCGGGGGGAGACCCAACGTCATATTCGTATCGTTCGACAGCAACCCGATCGCAGCCGCTAGGGTTTTTCGTTGCCATGCTTGGTTTCGGCGATGTGATTAACCGATCGGCGAAATGTAATATCCCCGCGAAATACCCTCCAAATCGTATGAATAATGAAAACAATTGGGATCGGCGCGCCGAATGGCATCGATCAATTGTGGTAGTTCTTCGTGGGTAATGATGGTTTGGACCAAGCGAAACGAAGCGCCGCTATGCCCGCCGGTCCCTTCTTGAATCGTGTAGGTGCGATGCGAGGAGGTGGCCTTGATGGCAGCTCCCACGGCATCGTGATTGCGAGTAACAACCGCCAACATCGTGATTTGAAATTTGCGGTATAGATTGTTCAGCGTTTCCACGGAAGCAAAGATGTAAATGCATGTGTACATCAATGTGTTAACCACTGACTCAAACCGGCCATGTTTAAGGAAGTCTAGGCCCAAACCGAAGGCAGTCGAGACAATGGCGGCGATCACCGCAATCGAGCCGACGGGTTTCAAATACTTCATGGCGTAATAGGCCGCCAATACA
>JACTND010000293.1 GCA_014584305.1 Planctomycetota bacterium
TCTGGCATGGGCGCGATCTCCACAACGTTGTGGACCTTTCTGCGACCGGGGAGCGTGATCCTGTTCTCGTCCCCGTTGTATGGCGGAACGGAAACGCTGATTGAGAAAATCATGGTCAACTACGGGATCATTCCTGTCCCGTTCTACAACGGCGTCGATCATGGTGAAATCGACCGCGCGGCGGAAGAGGCGTTAACGCGCGGCCCGATTGATTTGGTGCTCGTCGAAACGCCCGCCAATCCGACGAACGGCTTGGTTGACCTGGCCTACATGCGGCACGTGACGGATCGCATTGGCCAGCGCCAAGGCGGGCGCCGCCCTCCATTGGCAGTCGATAACACCTTTCTGGGACCAATGTACCAGCATCCCTTGGCCCATGGCGCTGACTTGGCGTTGTATTCGTTGACCAAGTATGTCGGCGGGCATTCCGATTTGGTAGCTGGTGCAGCGGTGGGAACGCGCGCAGTATGTCAACCGATTCGCTCGCTCCGCAGCGCCTTGGGTACGCAAACGGATCCGAATACCGCATGGATGTTGCTGCGGTCATTGGAAACACTCAGTTTGCGGATGGCTAAAGCAAATGAGAACGCTGCCGCCGTCGCTCGTTTTTTGGCTGGACATCCCAAGGTTGCCAAGGTCAACTACCTCGGTTTCATTAGCCCGGACGATCCGGCCTTCCCCGTGTACCAACGCCAGTGTCTGGCCCCAGGATCGACGTTTTCTTTCTATATTCACGGACGCGAAGCCGAAGCGTTTCGGATGCTGGACCGTCTCAAAGTCCTCAAATTGGCCGTTAGTTTGGGGGGTACGGAGACGTTAATCAGTCACCCCGCGTCCACCACACATTCCGGCGTCCCCGCGGAAACCAGACGACGTCAGGGAGTCACCGACGCGATGATTCGCATTTCCGTCGGCATCGAGCATCCGGACGACTTGATTTACGACCTGGAGCAGGCACTCGAGGCTGTCTAGCAATCGCGACTATCCTGTTGGACGACGGTCGAGCCGGTTAAACGGCACCCCGCACGTGGATTAACGAGATCACGGCCTTGTACGGACGCCAAGTGTTTCCGTTCGCCAAATGTGCGGCAGATCGCTCGTAATCTTGACCACCGTAAAGGGGAGGGCCGTTCGTCCCCCACCGCCACTTCTCGCACAGAATAATGTGATATAATCGCCGCGTACCAGTCGTTTCATTAAATCCGTATTCCGGTTGGAGAATTTCGCGATGGCGGCGAGTCTATATGGGTCCTTAGTCCAGCTGTCCGTTCTGGCGCAAGTCGGTGCGAACGGCGACAACAGTCGCATTTGGCAAATAGTGACTTTGGGGATTTTGATCCTCGTCATCGGCTTGGCGATTGCCATCTTCGCGGCCATCATCGCCTATGGCACGCTGTGGTTCCAAGGTTTCATGTCGGGCGCCGACGTCGGTCTGTTTAGCCTAGTGGCGATGGGTTTCCGCCAGGTTCGTCCGACCGTGATCGTACAAGCCAAGATCATGGCCGCGCAGGCCGGTTTGGACATCAATCGCCGCACGGGGATCAGTACGCAACGGCTGGAAGCGCACTATTTGGCTGGCGGCGACGTGATGCGCGTGATCAACGCCATTATCGCGGCCCAACGCGCTGGCATCGATCTCGATTTCGATCGCGCTGCGGCCATTGACCTGGCTGGCCGCGACGTGCTGGACGCCGTCCGCACGAGCGTCTATCCCAAAGTGATCGATTGCCCAGACCCGGTCCGAACTGGCAAAAGTTTCTTGAGCGCCATCGCTCGGAATGGCGTCGAGTTGCGGATTCGCGCGCGGGTCACGGTCCGCACGAACTTGGCACAGTTGATCGGCGGTGCCACCGAAGAGACGATCATCGCCCGCGTCGGTGAAAGTATCATCTCCTCGATCGGGTCCAGCGATCACCATCAGGAAGTTCTCGAGAATCCCGATCGCATCTCCAAGGCGGTGTTGGCCCGCGGATTGGATGCGCACACCGCTTTTGAAATCGTCTCGATCGACATCGCCGATATCGATGTCGGGGAAAACATTGGCGCGCGGTTGCAAGCCGACCAAGCCGAGGCGGACACGCGCGTGGCTCGCGCCAAAGCAGAAATGCGCCGTGCGGAAGCGATTGCGCACGAACAAGAAATGAAGGCCCACGTGGCGGAAAATAAGGCCCGCTTAGTGTTGGCGGAAGCCGAAGTTCCCAAAGCCATGGCTGATGCCTTCCGCACCGGTCGTCTCCACGCCGACGGTAAAGGTCAATAGGCCAACCGTGTGTATGACGTGGATGTAGAAGTCCACATACTCAACGTGCACCAGCGATTCCCGGTGAGCGATAAAACGCGGTGTTTTTGCGTGGCTTGAGCGCTAGCGTTTCGCGCTGTTTTGTGAGGCCAATCGTCTTATAGATTTGTTCGCTTTCCATTCTATTTGCAAGTGTGATTGGTTGCGACCCGGACTATCGATGGACTACGAACGTGCGGCAGACGACTCCCCCACGGCGCCGAGAATGACTGAATGCGGATTCCTTGGTGAGCAAGCTGCGAACTTGTTTTGAATCGGTCCCCGACCAGCCTCGGGCGGGTAGCATCCGTTTTCCATTGCTCGATTGCCTGCTCGCCGGTTATGCCATGTTCTCGCTTAAAGACCTGTCGTTGCTAGCCTTCGAAGCACGCGGTCAACAGCATTCGTTGAATCGGCTTTACCGGATCGACAAACTCTCCAGCGACAGTAAGCGTTCGGCGGGGGGATGATGTCTTGGCGTGGTAGGCTCTGGGTTTTACCCGAACCCTGGAGGCCAAGATATGTCCCGTTCTCGACGTGATGCCTGGATTGAGCGAATGGCTCGGTACCAGAAAAGTGCCTTGTCCGT
>JACTND010000216.1 GCA_014584305.1 Planctomycetota bacterium
TCATGTCCGCTTCGATCGGGAATCATGGCAATACGGTGGCCGTGGCGTTCACGAATACGGATTTTGTCAGCATCGATGGGACATCGGATGTCGATTATTATCGCTTCTCGGTGGCTGGAAAGTCGGTAATTGAAATTCTGCTCTCGCCACAAGGTCCGACGTACAATCAAGGGCCTCAAGGCGGGTCGTCCTCTTCGTTCAATGCCAAGGCGCAGAACGATTTGATGTTTACCTTGTTCGGGCAAGACGGCACGACCATCCTAGCGCACGTCAATCAGACTGGCTTGGGAATGGACGAAACGCTCACGTACCTTGTCCCGTCGGCCGGCAACTATTTCATTCGCGTGATGGGCTCGGTCGATCAAGTGCAGTTGTACCGCTTGTGGATCTCCGGTGGGTTCGTTATTCCGGAACCAACCAGCGGCGTACTTCTGCTGGTCGTTGCGTCGGCCTTGGTCGTTCGCCGGAGGAGTCGGAGATAACTTCCGGTAGCTGGATTGCTTGCCGCGGCGTGGCAGAGCGGTTAGGAACCCGTTGCGGTCGCGATCAACCTTCCGATCCTTTCTGATTCATGCCGTTCCGCAAGTCTATTGTTGACTGGGTGGACATCGTCATCAGGATTTCCGCTAATTGCTCTCAGGCGTTTTGCGAACGGTCGATTTCTGAGATTCTGGCCAATGGAGCGGTCAACGCCATGTTCGTGGTTCGCGTACCGTTTGCGCCGGCCCCTAACCAGCTTGTACCGTTGGAGTGCCAGTTTGTCAGCTAACTCAATTGCCTCACCCGGCCCCTTTGCTTTCGCCCCCAACCAGCTCGTCTGGTTATCGCGCACGTTTGGGCGTCGATAGCGGCAACCTCCAACATCGATCCCCGCCTTCGCACGAAGAATCGCAGATTGAAAACGTACGTCTTAGCACCGACAGCAGAAAACGTTGACACGAAACGCCAACGGTTAGCAGTTCCCGATATAATTTTGCTGTGCAGCCGATTTTCGCAACGATGCGATTCGGTCCCAAGATGCGCCCCTCGCGTTGACTGTCGAAACTCGGTTTTGGCATCGTGAGTTGTTCGAGTAGGAGTTGCTCGGCGAACAATGAATAGGACAATGTATAGGATGCTGACGATGGACGCCATGAGTTTTGTATTGCCGAACCATTCGGTACGTGTACTTGACGCAGACCCAACATCCTGGCGGCGCCGGAGATCGACGTTTCTGGCAACGCTATTGGTCATCGTCTCGATCGGATGCACCACGTCCGAGTTGCGCGGCCAAGAGGCTGCTGCCCACGAAGACGACCACATTAACAAGCTGAGTGAGTTCTTGTCGGGCGTCAAGTTGACTGGCCATTTTACTGTCACGGGTCGCGACCTAGGGCAGTTGACTGCCGAAGAATATTACATCTTGAAGGCCGAAAAATTGTCGGAGGGCGATTTCTGGTCGATCACCGCGCGAATCAAATACGGCAACAATGACTTGACGGTTCCCCTGGTCTTGGACATCAAATGGGCCGGCAATACGCCCGTGATCACCGTGGACCGATTGACGATCCCCGGAATGGGAACCTTCGACGCGCGAGTCATCATCCGCACCGACGCCTACGCCGGAACCTGGAGACACGACGAAGTCGGCGGGCATCTGTTCGGAACAATCGAAAGATTGTCGGCCGAGGAGTTGGCGGAACTGCGCAAATCGGTGAGTCAGCGCGATAACAAGTCGCCGTGAAGCCGCCAGGAACGACTGGCATCGTTTTGGTTTCGATTCGTATCGGGCTGTTCGGTGTTGCTGACCGGCGGAGCGGGCAGCGACATCGTCCTGGATCCCTCGGTGGTCAAGCGAAACTACCGCTCGTGCTGTCGAAGGTGTTTGACTCTGATAAACGGTTACATCGCTCACAAGCATAGCCAAGTGGTTGTAAGCGTTCGGTACGACTATCGCGTTTGAAGGCGGCGGCGGGCGCGGCGAGCTTTGGTTTTGGCTGCGCGGATGATCGATTCTTGCTGGCGGTAGACGGGGATCGAGTCGGGATGAGTATGAGCCCAGGCGTCAGGTAGAAGCGATTCCAGATCGGCTTCCCCAGCCGCCGATAAAACGCCAGCGCATAAGCCGCCCATTTGGGATCGTTTCTTTTCTCTTAAGTCGCTTGTACCAGATTATCAGGCCGTCGCGGTCCCAAGCCACAATCTTGACGCAGTCCCGTCGGCGGTTGAAGTACAGGAATCGGTGGCCGGAAAGCGAGGCAACGTCACCGTGTTCCGCCACGATCCCGGAGTGTCCGTCGAAACTCTTCCCCATGTCCGTCGGTTCGGCGAAGACGAAGATCCGCGCGGTCGAAAGAACGGTGATCATCGGGTCGCCTCGTCATGGGCCGCCTTGCTGAGCGCGACTTCGACAACCGCGTGAATGATGGGCCGCAGGCGCTCCACCTTAAGCGTTGGGTCTAGATCGATGGTGGCGCCGCCGGGGAGCCGCAACGTCGCCGCGGCGCTTGATGCGACTGGTCCAGCGAAACGGAAACACGTGCCGGGAAGTTCTTTGGCGGGGCGGCGAGCTTCCTCTTCCACTAATTAAAAATCGGGACCGAAACAGCCCCCTCAAGCAAAACTCTTTAACGGACAGGGCACTTTTCTGGTACCGAGCCATTCGCTCAGCCCAGGTCTCACGTCGAGAACGGGACATATCTCGGCCCCCAGGGTTCGGGTAAAACCCAAAGCCCAACACGCCAAGGAATCATCCCCTCCCCCGAACGAGTCGGCGGGATTTGCTAATGCACCTGGCTTGTCCAGGTGATCGTTACGTTTCTCGCTACAGACCGACAGCCCAACAACACTAATGCCGCCCGGCTTGCC
>JACTND010000261.1 GCA_014584305.1 Planctomycetota bacterium
AGAAAAATAAATCCGAGGAAAAACACTCGAAAATAAATCCAACCAAAAAAACTACTCAAAAAAATAAAATAACTGCGATCAAAGCTTAGTGCCATTGAGCTTGCCTGATGGGAACCAAAGTTTGCTGGCGCCCCGCCACCGTGCGGAGCGCCTTCTTCATCCGCGAGACAGGTTTGCGGGGAATGAAGCACGAGAAAGTGGACGCCTAACGTTTCGGCGGTTCGTCGGCAAACGTGGGTGTCCCTTTTTGGCCACCGTTGTGCGGTAGCCGCGGGAGAACCGAGATTATCTCGCCAACGTTTACAGCGAAACAGCTCAACGCCCGCGATCGGCGCATTCATTGGCCGCGCCCGTGTTTACAAAAGGGGGCTTGAATCAGCTCAACTGTTGCCGTGCGAAACCGAGCGCTTCCGTAATTGCAGCCTCGATCCGCGAGGGGTCCTTGCCCCCGGCCTGGGCAAAGTCGGGTTTGCCTCCCCCGCCTCCACCGACGATGGGGGCGACGGCCTTGATCCAGTTCCCGGCATGGAGTCCTCGGTCAATCAACTCGCGGCTGAGGCCAGCAACCAATTGCACTTTGCCATCCCGCGTGGGCATCGCTAGGAACACCGCCGCGGGTTTTACGCGACTGCGAATCTGGTCGATGAGGTCGCGCAAGACGTTGGGGTTTCCGGCCGGTAATGCTGCTACAATAACATGCACGTCGCCCATGCGTTGAGCTTGGCTGATCAAGTCGTCAACGGTCAGATCCGCCCCGGAGGCAGCCTGGTCTAGAATTTCCTTTTCCAGCCGCGACGCCTCGTCCTTGAGCGCGGCGACGCGCGCCGCGACTTCTGCCAATGGAACATTCAGCAGCCGCGCGGCTTCGCGCACTTGCTGACGCAAGGAATAATACTCGATGTTTCCCGATCCCTCCACGGATGCGCTCAAAGGTTCGCTCGGTGGCAACTTGCCCGAAGCCGCTGCTTTTCGCAACGCTTTCACCCGTTGAGACAAATGCCCAACCCCTTGTGCCAAATTCTCAATCGACACGCCGAGCTGCTGGCTGATCGCAGCCGCCTGTTGTCGAACAGACTCCTGAAGCTCCCGCGCTTTGTCACCTGTCAACGCTTCCACGCGGCGTGTGCCGGCTGAGACCCCTTCTTCGGAAACCAGTTCCAAACATGCAATTTGGCCAGTGTTCTCCAGATGCGTGCCGCCGCACAACTCGCGGCTGAAGTCCCCCATCGAAATCATTCGCACCGGATCGGGGTACCTTTCCCCGAACAGCATCATGGCGCCCCGCGCGCGGGCTTCCGCCAAAGGCAATACTTCCGCGCGAATCGGAGCCGCCTCTGCGATTCGCGCATTGGATTCGCGCTCGATGGCCATCAACTCATTGGTCGCAACAGGCGACATGTTGGCAAAGTCAAAACGCAGCCAATCGTCGGCGACCTTTGAGCCGCGCTGCTGAGCATGGCTGCCCAACGTCTGCTGCAAGGCATAATGCAAAACATGCGTTGCGGAATGGGCGCGGCGGATCGCCTGACGCCGGTCCGTATCGACTTCGGCAGTCACGCGTTCGCCGACGGCGATGGTGCCCGAAGTCATCGTTCCGAAATGCAGGATCAGATCCCCGTCGCGCTGTGTGTCGCGAATGTGAAACTCACCGTTGGGGCCGACAATTCGACCAGTGTCGCCGACCTGTCCGCCCGACTCGGCATAGAAGGGCGTTTGCTCCAGGATTACGATGTGCTGTGCGGCTGAGTCGCCCAGTTGCAGTTCGTTGACGACATGATCGCCAGCGACCAGACCGACAATGGCGGAAGCGATGCGCGTCGTTTCATAGCCGACGAACTCGGAACGTTTCAGATCGCGTTTGAGCGCATCGATCGGGCCGAAATCGCCCATGACCCCGCTGGCGATTTTTCCCGAGGCCGCGCTGTGCTTCTCCATCGCGGCACGGTAGCCGTCCCAATCGAACGCGAGATTGCGATCGGCAGCCAGCGATTCGAACAATTCGGGGGGGACTCCAAACGTTTGATACAAATCGGCGGCTTCAGGCCCGTCCACTCGCGAGCGGTTCTCCACGCGCATGGCCTCGAAAATCCGCTCGATACGGGACAAACCGTCATCCAACCGCTCCATGAACGTCCGTTCCTCGCGTTCGATGACTTGTGCGACGCGGGCCGCCGTTTCTTCCAACTCGGGATAGGGATGTCGCATCATCTCGACGACGGTTGGGACCAGTCGATACAAAAATGGGTCGCGCACTCCGAGTTGGTGGCCGTCCAAGACCGCGCGGCGCAGCAAGCGCCGCACGACATACTCCTGCTTGGCCGCACCGGGATAGACGTTTTCGTGGATTGCAAAAGTGCAGGCTCGCACGTGATCTGTGATCCGCCGCAATCGGCGCCCAGCATCGGAATCCGGATCGTATGTCGTGTGGCACGCGTCCGCGGCGGCCAACACAATCGGTTTCAGGATATCGATATGGTAGTTGGTTGAGACGCCTTGCAACTGGGCCGCCGTTCGCTCCAGCCCCATCCCCGTGTCGATATTTTTGCTCGGTAGCGGATGCAAATTGTCGGGCGGATCGCCGACCCGATGGAACTGCGTAAAGACGAGATTCCAAATTTCCACTTCCTTCCCACCGCCAGGAGGATGGTAATAAATTTCACTGCATGGTCCGCAGACTCCGTCCGGACCCAAACTCGGCGCCGAGGCTGGCCAAAAATTCTCGCGCTCGTCTTCTCGTTTGATGCGGTTCCAATCCAAACCCACGTCGGTGTGCCAAATGTTGGCCGCTTCGTCATCATCCAAATAGACCGTCACCGTCAATCGATCGGCGGCCAATCCCAGC
>JACTND010000291.1 GCA_014584305.1 Planctomycetota bacterium
CCGGCAACAACGCGGCCAATGTTGCGAACTACCAAGCGGAACTTGGCCGTTTGGTTGACTTGAATCTCTGAAGGCGCAATTTTCTCAATGGATAGTGAAGGTGTCTGCGCGCCTTCCAACTGGCGGTCACCGGGGCGCGCTTGAGTCGTGCGGGGGGATACGGCGGGGGCGTCGATTCCACGGGGCATCGCGGGCGGATCCGATGTCGGAGGTTCTCGCAGGTCGCTTCGTCCGAACTCCGATGACTGGCGTTCGGCGAGCTCGTTCAGCCCGCCACGCAGCGGTTGTGGAGTTGACACGCCGGTAATGGCTGGCCGCGATGCGGTATCAAACGTAGCTCCTCCGAAGTTCGGCCTAGTCTCCAATACAGACGGCGCGTTGGCTGGTTGCGTCGGCGAATTCAATTCCGCTCCGCCATTAGTGAGTCTCTGTGACTGATTGAGGTTTTCCGACCCGGATTCAGTCCGTATGGGAGTGTCTGTGGCAAGAACGTTGGGAGTTGGAATTGGCCGATAGTCGTTCAATTGACGCGATGGAGCATATGCAGAATCGTTCGCGTCTTGCATTTGACGTGATTCTCCGACAGCGGTATTTGGCGGTTCGCGATCAAGGTTGTTCGGTAGCGTGTTCTGGTTCGATGGCCATCCGCTCGATTGAGGTGATGGTTCACTTGGCGGATCGAAAGTTGAATTACCTGAGCCCGAATTGCCGGCGGTTTGGTCGATCGCACCAAAGGAAGCGTTCGTAGTCGATCGAAGCGGTGGCAGCGAGTTGGCGACGTCTTGCCCTTGAACCGTCTGTTTTGGCGGAGAACTGGGAAAGTTGTTGGAGTCGTGCATTTCGGTAGCGGCTCCCAATCGCGGAGGCGAACTTGGCGGTGTGCTCGACGTATTCGGCAGAGCGCTTGACATTGGCTGATCGGAGTTGAATGAACTTCCAAACGTTGTCGAGGGATTTGATTCTCCGACTCGTGGTGGATCGTTCAAGGTTGAAGGGTTGAGGCTTGGTGGCCCGAGCAGACGATTTGAGTTGTTCGGCGGTTCACTGCGGTCCTGCCCATGGAATCCAGAAAATGCTGCGTTGGATGGAGGGGCCAAGCGCGTACCAGGCTCACTATCGCTGGATGGACTTAGATTGCCGCGCACGGGTTCCGTTTGAACAAGCCCAGTCGGTCGGACCAATTCTCCCTCATCGATCAATGGTTCCTTGTCGCTGGATCCGTCCTCCGCCTGCGCGACCGGACTATCCGTCGGTTTGCGAGGGATTGTTTGGAAGACAGCGTACGTCCCCAATGCGGCAAATACGAGAATAGCGACGAGACGTTTGACAAAACCGGTGCGATTGGGTCGCGGTTTCTCTTTTGACTTCTCAGGATTTGTCGTGGACATGGCACATCGCAAAAAATAGAGTCTGACCGATTGCGAGCGGATTCGATAGCTCGCGAAGTTGGATAGCAAACTTGCGATAATTTGGGCAAGGTCAAATTCCGATGCTAGCCATGTCGTGAACGTAAATTGCCAACGTAGACGAGCCTTGTTCAATGGGTCGAGGGGCCTATGGATTGCAATCTTTCCGCAATCTGCTCGTGGCGGGGACATCCCATCGTTTTTGATGCAATGGTTCGCAAGTCGAGATCCGCTCATGGAATTGGGAGACGGGCACGATTACCGATTTGCCAAAGCGACAAACCGATGCACTTCAGCATACAGTTCATACCCTACCGTATTTGGCAGACATACCGCGATTGATATTGAAGATGATCGGAGCCGCAGATACTGTAGGTCGGTCATGGGAAGACCACCGATCGCAGCGACAGAGCGTCCTGACGTCGATGGGGCGTGAAGTACGTATTTCTTGTTTCCCAGACTGCGCGCAGTTTACGTAGGGAAGCGGTCAGCGATGTATGTTCACAGCGTATTTGTGCGGTTACATGAATGAGAGTCCGAATCGAGCCTGCCGATGAGTGTGACTGAAGCCACGAACGCCTCGTTGCGCGCGAGTCCAAGTCCGAACGACACGTTGCAGCGCAGCCCGACCTATTGGTCGCATATGCAAACCGCACAGCCGACGGCCTCCATTTCCGAGGGTGTGCGGCGCGATCTGCTGCGCCAATTCGGCAATTTCACCATGGCGTATTCTATCGCCGTTCAAAGGCACCTAGAGTATTTCGGCGACGAATCAGGGCTGATCGCCTTTCGGCGCCGCCAAGGAATCGTCTTTGTATTGGGAGATCCATTGTGTCATCCGCACGCGCGGCGACGTTTGCTGTCTGAGTTTATTCAACAGCATCGTCGTCCATCGTTTGTGCAGGTCTCGCGGGGTACGGCGGAAGACTTGCAATCGCTGGGATTCTGGATCAATGAGATGGGAGTCGATACGTATCTCGAACTACCCACGTATGACTTTAAAGGGCAAGACAAAGAATGGTTGCGATACGCGGACAATTGGACGTCTCGGCGCAACTATTGTGTCGAAGAGTTCGCGTTGTCCAAGAGGGAATTGGAAGTAGCCACAATTTCGGAGGCTTGGCGCGCCACGCGGCGGATCAAACGCAAAGAAGTTCGCTTTTTGAACCGGCCGATTGTCATGGCCGATGAGCCGGACGTCCGGCGTTTCGGGTTATTCGCCCCGGACGGTCGGATGGAGGCATTTGTCTCGTTTGACCCACTGTATTCGAGCGGGGACATCATGGGTTATACCGCCTGCATCAAGCGGCGATTGCCGGAAGCGAATCGTCACGCCGAGCACGCCATCATGAAAAAAGCGATCGAACAATTTCAGCGCGAGGGGAAACGGATTCTGTCACTGGGGCTTGCGCCGTTGGCCAACATCTCCGATCG
>JACTND010000117.1 GCA_014584305.1 Planctomycetota bacterium
TGAATTCGGTAACGCCCACGCACGAATATTTCAGGCGGCAAACAACGTGTAACCGACCCATCCGAAGTACGCCGCCAATACCGCCAGCGCGACCACGATATACGGAGTTGAGCGCGGCCAAAAGCGGCAGATGGTCACCGGTCCAAGAATCATCACGGCCATCACCACGGAACTAATTGCCATCAGCGAATTCTGATCCCCCGCCTCCCCCTGAGTGAATACATACACCATAAACATCGACAGCGGGATCGCCGGTGCCACACCCCACACGCTAACCCAATAACTGCGGTACTCGTTCCAGGGGTACTCGATAAGCAGCATCCACACAAATGGGACAAACCAACACAACCCGACGAGCACGACTGCGCGCTTGGTTTGCCAACAGCCAAAAATCCAGGTCAACATAATGATTGTCACCTGGACCATCGACCAAGGGTTCTGCCAGGGGATCAAGACCAACCAGATTGCCGTGAGGGCAATGACCTGGAACAGTAACGTCAAGTTGAATTGCGGCGGATGCCAAAGTCGCTTGCCACAGACGTCCGAACCATCCTGGCGCCCGAGGTCGCATGCGCCGGTCACACTGGGGCAAGACAAACCATCCGCGTCTTCGACGGCGATCGGAACTGGAGTTTCATTCATGGGATCGACCCGTTTCCATCAGAATCCATCTTTACCGAATGGTTGCCTTACGTCAAACTTGGATGGGTATCTCGATTCGTTTTGATCCGGTTTGCCATCGGAAACGTGGACGCACACCTGCAGGCGTTCATCTGGAGATACGAGTTACCGAAACAGCAGCCAGGTGACCGGAAATCGGCGATATTCGCAATTGGAAAAACGATGCGATTCGGCAAATTACATTGCGTGCGATGGCGGCGATTACTGGGAGTGCTGCTGGCAACCTTACTGGTTCACATGCCGTGGGTTGCCGCTTGGGCTGATGATCATGCGGACACGTTGGTTATTTGCCACAGCTCGTTGCAACCGGAACTGAAACGATGGATCACGTACCGCCGCCAACAGGGGCATCGGGTAATGGTAGTCCCCCCGTCGAGCAATGTTCTCGCGATGCGCCGCGAAATTCACAGACTCGCTGCCCAACAACCGCTGCGGCATATTTTGTTGGTTGGCGACGCATCGTCTCAGCCCTCCGCTGTTCCGACTGATTACCACCGCGCGCAGGTCAATATCCATTTCGGTTCGTCGCCGGAGATCGCATCGGACAACAGCTACGCCGACTTGAACGACGACGGATTGCCCGATGTAGCGATTGGCCGCTGGCCGGTACGAACTTTGGCGGAGCTGCGGAACCAAATTGACAAGACAATCGCGTACGAACGCCACGATTCCCAAGCGGAATGGTTGCGGCGAATCAACGTAGTCGCTGGCGTGGGAGGTTTTGATCCGGTTATCGAACGTTCGCTCGAACAGTTGACGCGCACCTTTCTGACGGAGTTGATCCCGTCGGAATTTGAAACCCGCATGACCTACGCCAACTGGGCTAGTCCCTATTGCCCGGATCCTCATCGATTTCAAGACGCCGTGCTCGATCGGTTTAATGAGGGCTGTTTGTTTTGGGTCTATGTGGGTCACGGCAGCCCACGCAATTTGGACTATCTGTACACTCCCACGGGACGCCATCGCATTCTGAGCTGCGAGGACGTCGGCCGATTGCAGTCGAATGGAAAGAGCCCGATCGCTATCTTTTTGGCTTGTCACACCGGGGCGTTCGATGATGATGCGACCTGTCTGGCCGGCGACATGGTCAATGCGCATCAGGGCCCCGTGGCCGCCATATGTGGCACGCGCGTAACAATGCCTTATGCCATGAGCCTCTTGTCGTTGGAACTGTTGACTGAGTACTTTCACGGCGATGCCGAGACCGTTGGCGAATGGTTGCGGCGGTCGAAGTGCCGGATGGTGGAACCCGATCTCGGCAGCCCCCTGCGCGACACTCGTACCGTTATCGACAGTGCGGCGCAATGGATCAGTCCCCGCGCGGACTTGTTGGCCGAAGAACGCCGCGAACACCTTTATTTGTTTCATCTGTTGGGCGATCCGCTACTGCGAGTGCCCCGACCGCAACGGATAACGCTAGCTGTGGATGGTGCCATTTCCCCTGGCAACACCATCACCGTTCGCGGTACTGCACCCGGTGCCGGTCGATTGAGGCTGGAAGTCTGCTATGAGCGCGGCCAGTTGACTTTCCGACCCAAGGCCCGACGCGAGTATGATGATTCGCCCGAAGAACGTACGCGATACCAAAAGGACTATGAACAAACATTGACAGAAGTATGCGTTGCGAGGGAAATCGAGCTGACGGACAGCACGTTTTCCGTCGAGATCGAAGTCCCCGCATCCGCGCGCGGCGCCGCTCAAATTCGTGCGTTTTGGTCGAATCACGAACGCTTTGCCGTTGGCTCTTCACAAGCGGACATTCGCCGTTAACTCAATAAGAACTCAATAAGTGCCACCCACGAATGACGCGGATGGAACCATCGTTGGATTAGATTGAGCCCACAGGCCGGGGTCTGGTCCATTGTTCGGGCAATGAACTTGACTCTGTAAACAGGCAATGTCCGAGAACATAGACTTGACACCTCGGCGCCTTGCAGTGTTACGACTGGACCAGATTGACCATGAAACTACCGGAAAACGTTTTAGGAACGGAGCTGCAGCCCTGTTGTTACTCGCCCGTGACGGGTTTCTTTCGGGACGGTTATTGCCGCACTGGAATGCAGGACGACGGCTTGCATCTGGTGTGCGCCGAAATGACTCCCGAGTTCTTGGTCTTTAGCCGCATCCAA
>JACTND010000042.1 GCA_014584305.1 Planctomycetota bacterium
GTTCCGACGTGTTCAGTATGACGGCGCGGGCCGAGTTGCAAGGTGACGTTTATCGGCTCAATGGGCATAAGACGTTCATCACCAACGGGCCGATTGCGGATGTGTACGTCGTGTTTGCGGTGACCGATCCGGCACGGGGTAAACATGGAATCAGCGCCTTCATTGTCGAGCGCGACCGACCCGGTTTGCAGGTGGTGCGGCGGATCGACAAGCTGGGACTGTGTACGGCGCAAATGGGCGAGCTGCGGTTTGAGAATTGTGAAATCCCCGCCGGTCACCGCTTGGGCAAAGAAGGCGCGGGGACCATGTTGTTCACGCATTCGATGACGTGGGAGCGCTCGATGATCCTGGCGCCGGCGGTGGGTGCGATGCAGCGGATTTTGGAAATGTGCATTCAGTTCGCGCGGACCCGCCGTCAGTTCGGCGAACCGATCGGCCGATTCCAACTCGTCTCCAGCAAGATTGTCGATATGAAACTCCGCGTGGAAACCGCTCGGCAATTGTTGTATTCCACCGCCTGGCATCGGGGTCGAGGCAGCAGCGTATATTTGGAGGCGGCCCTCACCAAACTGCACATCAGCGAAAGCTGGGTGCAAACGTGCTTAGACGCCGTGCAAATCCACGGCGCGGCTGGGTATGTCAAGGATTTCACGTTGGAACGCGAACTGCGGGATTCGATTGGCAGCCGCATTTACTCCGGGACTTCGGAAATTCAAAAGGTTATCATTTCGTCGCTGTTGGGATTATAATCGAAGGACCAAGTTATCCGGGTCCGATCCACCCGGCACTGCAATGCTGGGCGCGCTGGGACGCTGCGTGACGCATTAACCTAGAGGCACGTAGATTCGACTACTGGGGTTAACGACGCCAATGAATAGTAGCACCGGGATGACTCGATCGGCGGCACTTCGGTCGCTCCCCATCTCCGATCGCTTGCGCGCCTGGGCAGCGCGCGAATGCAATGGCCCCCGTCTGTTGCGACTGGGCATCGTCGCGGCGCAGTTCGCCCTGCTGGCCGCGGTCATTCGCTTCGTCAATCCCGAAACGCGGGCCTTTGAAAATGTGTTGATGTTGGCCCTGTTTGGATTCTTGGTCAATCATTTTCTTCCACTGACTTGGAGATTGCCCTTCTTTGCCACGATCTCGGTGGCCAGCGTATTGATGACGTTGGGAGTCACCCAAGGATTATGGCTGCTGGGGATCGGCGCCGCACTGATCGCGCTGTGCCACTTTCCCATCGCGTTCCAGTGGCGAGTCGTCCTCGTGTTGGTGGCCGGACTCGTCTTGGCCCTCGCTCGCAGCAACGGGTGGGGGTTGCCTGGGTTGCAGAACGTCGTTCCGGGCGCCATTTGGCCGATACTGGGTGCGATGTTCATGTTCCGTTTGCTGGTGTACATGTACGACTTAAAACACGGGACTGCTCCCTTTGGCCCCTGGCGCAGCGCCGCCTATTTTTTCATGCTGCCCAACGTCTGCTTTCCGTTATTTCCGGTCGTCGATTACCGGACGTTTTGCCGCAATCATTACAACGACGACGCTCTCCAAATCTACCAGGTGGGGGCCAAGTGGATTCTGCGCGGCATCGTGCACTTGCTGATCTACCGATTCATTTACATGAATTTCGCCATTAAACCGGGCGATGCGGTGACGGCCCTCGATGCCGGCCAATACATGTTGGCGACGTTCCTGCTGTACTTGAAAGTCTCCGGGCTGTTTCATTTGATCATCGGCCTGCTGCACATGTACGGTTTCAATCTGCCGGAGACCCATCACTTTTACCTGTTGTCAACCAGCTTCACTGATTTCTGGCGGCGGATCAACATTTACTGGAAAGACTTCATTATGAAGTTGGTGTTCTATCCGCTCTACTTTCGTCTGAAAACATGGTCGCGCATGACGGACCAACGCGCGATGGCGGTGGCTACCTTGTTGGCATTTGGCGCGACGTGGTGGTTACATTCCTATCAGTGGTATTGGATTCGGGGGAGTTTTCCTGTTCTTTGGTCCGATGTCGTCTTTTGGTTTGGCCTGGGGATCGTCGTATTATTGAACATTCAATGGGAGCAGCGGCGCGGACGCCAGCGAACGCTGAAGAAAGCGGCGCGCACCTGGCGTACTGAACTGTGGCGCGGATGTACGACTGCGGGGACGTTTACGGTCATCTGCATTTTATGGACGATCTGGAGCACGCCGGATCGAGACGAGTTGAATTTCTTGGTACAAGCGCTGGCGACGATGAACTGGTCGCAAGCGGCGGTATTTGTAGCTGTGCCGATAGGCGTCGGGCTGGCCGGCATTGCGCTCGGACATCGCGCTCGCGAACACACCGAAGGGGGGCGCTCCGCCGCGCCCAGCCAAACTTCCCCGTTTTGGCGAACGGCGGCAGTCACCACGGTGGGCGCGGCTGTGCTGCTCGCGATCGCCGTCAAACCGGGAATCTTGCTGCACCTCCCCGCACCGACGGAGGCCCGACATACGCTGGTCGAGTTTTTTGGCGACTTGCGGGAACGGCGACTCAATCAACGCGATCAAGAGGAATTGCTCCGCGGGTACTACGAAGACCTGGGGGACGTCACTCGCTTCAACAACGAGCTATGGAACTTGTACACGCACCGACCGGACGGCTGGTCCGACTCGGCTGTGCGACGGCTACGAGATGACCCGATTCTTCACGACTTCCTCCCCTCATTGGACATTGTGTGTTGGGGAAGTTCCTTTACCACCAACCAACACGGCCTGCGCGATTGGGAATACTCCATGGAAAAACCGGCCGATGTGTTTCGCATCGTGCTGTTGGGGTCATCGCACGACGCGGGACTGGGCGTGGCCACGGACGAGACGTACGAAAATCTGGTGGAGAATCGTCTGAATGAACAGTGGGGATCCGCCGGCCGTCGCTTTGAGATCGTCAATTTTTCCGTCAACGGACACAATGTATTGCACAAGCTAGAGAACTTATCGCGTCGCGCATTCGCATTCGAACCCGATTTGGTTTTGTACGCCGCGCACAGCGATGAGATTCCCTGGACGGTCCAACGCGGCGTGATCAACACGTACTGGGATCGGGGATATTTGCCCGCTCATGATTTTCTGGTAAAAGTACTGCGGCAGGTGGACTTAGATCCGAGTGGCGCACCCGCGCGGCGGCGAGTGGTCGAGTACAAATTGCTCCCCCATGCGCCGCAGATTTTCCAGGATGCGCTGCAGATCATGCGCGATCGCACGCGGGAGGCCGACGTGGAGTTCGCCTTGCTGTTAACCGAGCATGCGACCGACACGCGGCGTGAACGGGCGTTTGATACGCTGTCCGCGATTGGCCAGGCGTTGGACATCGCGGTAGTGGACCTGCGCGGAACGTATGCCGGGGTCAAGGATCGCACCAGCTTTATCTTGGCATCATGGAATACCCACACCAACGCGCGCGGGCACGAGCGGATGGCGGAAAAGATGTATCAACAACTGATAGCCAGCGGACTTCTGCCGATCGAGAAGCACGCGGTCGGGTCCTCTGTCAACGAATAAACAACAACCCCAGCGAGAGATCGTCAATGAGTAACAATCACGAGCGGATGGCCAAGATCAGTACGTTCATCCTGGAAGAGTTTTTGCCAGGCGAAGACCCCAACGAACTGACCGATTCAACGCCGTTAATCACGTCGAGTATCCTCGATTCGATTGCCACGTTGAAACTGGTGACGTTTTTGGAGCAAACGTTTGGCATTTCGATCGCAGCTCATGAAGCCGACGTGGAACACTTGAATACGATTGCCGATATCTTGGAGTTGGTGGCGTCAAAAGCGGGGGCCTGAGGATGTCGGCGGCGCGCAAACTGGCAGACTACTTGCATCATGCGGCGGCGACCTGGCCTTACCGTATGGCTGTCGAGGAAACCGACGGCTCGTCGATGACCTACGAGCACTTGGCGCAGTTGTCCGATCGCGTCGCCCAGCGGCTGCAGGGGATGGGCGTCCAGCGCGGGGATCGCGTCGGCATATGGCTGCGCAAGTCGATTGACGCAGTGGCGGCCATCTTTGGAATTCTCAAAGCCGGCGCGGCATACGTCCCGGTCGATCCCAGTGCACCAGCGACGAGGAATGGTTATATCTTCGCCAATTGCCAGGCCCGGGCGATTTTTGTCGAGGACCGCTATGCCCGGGGATTGGCCGAGGAGTTGAGGGCGTTGGGGTCCGCCAGTGAACTCGTTCACTTGGAAGGCGTCGGGGCGGGCGCAGCGATGCGGCGGGCGATAAACGATTCCCACCCCTTGATCGCAGCGGAGCAACGGCCGATCGTTTCAGCTCCCGACGACCTGGCCTATATTCTGTACACGTCGGGCTCGACTGGTAAGCCCAAAGGGGTCATGTTGAGTCACGAGAATGCCACCAGTTTCGTCGATTGGTGTTCGGAGACATTTTCGCCGACGGAAGAGGACCGCTTCTCGGCCCACGCGCCATTTCATTTTGATTTGTCGATCTTGGACATCTTTGTGTCGATCAAGCACGGCGCGACGTTGGTCATCATTGGCGAAGAGCTGGGCAAAGAACCCCTGGGACTGGCGCAGTTTATCTCGACGGCCCGCATTACCCATTGGTATTCGGCGCCGTCGATACTCAGTTTGTTGGCACAGCGCGGCCGGCTGTCCGAGTTGGATTATGGGCAATTGCGGACGGTATTATTCGCCGGCGAGGTGTTTCCGATTGTGCATCTCAACGCTTTGCGGCGGCTGTGGCCGCACCCGGTTTACTATAATTTGTACGGGCCGACGGAGACCAATGTCTGCACGTATTACCAGCTCCCGCCAAGGATCGAAACGGAACGGGCGGAGCCGTATCCGATTGGCCGCGTTTGTGAGCACTTGGCGGGAATCGTGGTCGATGAGGCGGGTCGTGAGGTCGACAAAGGCGGCTCCGGCGAATTGTGCATTGCCGGACCATCGGTCCTGCGGGGTTATTGGGGTGCGCCGGAATTGACGGATCGGGCGTTTCTGGTCGATTCGTCAGGTCGGCGTTGGTATCGAACGGGGGACATCGTCTCGGCGGACGAGCACGGCAATTACAAATACCTGGGTCGGCGGGACCGGATGGTCAAGAAACGCGGCTACCGTGTGGAGTTAGGGGAGATCGAAGCCTGTTTGTATCGGCATGCCGAAATTGCCGAAGCGGCGGTGGTGGCGATTCCGCACGACGTCCATGGTCTACTGGTCAATGCGCATCTTGTCATTCGCGGCGGCGAGCGCCTGTCGTTGATTCGATTGAAGCAGTTCTGTTCGGAGCATTTGCCGGGCTACATGGTTCCGGATCAATTCACGTTTCATCGCGAGCTGCCCAAGACATCGACGGGCAAAGTGGACTATCAGACCTTGACCAAAGCCAGCTCCAGCTAGGTTCCGGAGCGAATTTGAAGTCGCTGTCGCGGCCGCAAGTAACCAACATCTCTTGGTCTCAGTTGCGCGGATCTGTCGTCGTGGGCGACACTTAGTTTCGCTGATGTGCAATTGCTCGATTCTGCAATTCGCATCGGCCGATGGGACGGTTGCCTTGGATACTTTCTGGACCGTATCAGGAAGCTTAAAGACGACCCCGCAACTCATACAATTCAATCGCCGCACTTGATTAAAGATAAACGCAGGCATCGCGAGGCTTAGCGACGATCCCGCAACTCTTCCTCCCTTCTCCCCTCGCAGCGGAGAAGGGCCGGGGATGAGAAGACTTGGAATAGGTTCTTAGATGATTCTCGTGGAATGTATTGTTTAGTCATTGTCCGACTTGGATCACACTCGCATTAGGGTGAACCTCGGCGAGGACCTACGACTGAACGCAGCAGATATCTGGTTCGTCACGACAACCGTAGTTTTCGGTGCCGAGCGCGGATTCGGTTACAAACGAATCCGCGCGCGATGCACGTTTGCGGTCGAAAGCGTTGGTCTTTGGCAACCCGTCGCGCGCCGGCTTTGATCAGTCCGTATATCTCTAAAACCAAAGACCGATCAGAATCACTATGAGGGTCCGCATCTCTGGGTCCCTCGCACAAACCCACGCGCTAAATAATCTCCACGCCGCCTATTATTGCGAAGTTTTCATCTTGGTAAACACGAAAAGCTTTGCCATGTTCATTGCGGGCCTCGGTCATACAGTCCGAGCGCGCGGCAGCTTCAAAGAGGCCAGAGACGATCGTCTTCGGCCTCTTTGAAGCCCTGGATCATGTGATCGTTCACGCGGAGTTGGGATTGAGCTTGGCGGCACAGGAGACGATCGACACGTTGCGTTGGTTGCATAGTGCTGCTGAGCGAACCGGTATTGCCGACGGGACCGATCGCATCAACGTTTGCGGCCGTCGGTTCCGCGGATTGAAAGTGCGCGTGGCCCTGGCAGTAAAACCGACGAGTCACCTGGCGCTGGCCGACGACCGTTTTTGGCCCGCGCTGCGGATTTTTGGCGCTGGCCCCAGCGCCCCCGTTTGGGAGAGTTTGTCGCCATTTGTGCCGCTGACGTTTTTTAAGAAATCTGAGCGGAGCGATTTGCTCGGTCAAATTCAAGCGGAACTCGAATCGCGGGGCTTCCCGCTGGCAGAACGGGGTGAGATTCTAAACGAAGCAAGCCAACGGATGGCGCGGTTTGAACGTGTGCGGCAGCTTGGTGACCGGCCGCCGCCACAGGTTTGCGGATTTGCCGTGCGGTTGCATTTCCCACGACACGTACCGGGGCCACTGGCGCTGCGATACGGCAACCATTTTAGATTGGGGTTGACAGTTGCGACCAATGGAGCGGCGCGAACGGGAAATACCGGCGACTGCGCGTCGCATCGGTGAGGCGCGCGCCGTTGGGGTCATGCGCTCATCGCGTCGAGCAGTTGGTTGATTTTGGCAATCTTGTTGGCAACGGTTTGTTGAAGTTGTGTTTTGGTCGGGTTGAACATGATTTCCCAGACGGTACCCCAGTCTTCGGCGGGGTTGGTTTTCGAGTAGTTGTAAACGAACGGCGCCGATTTCAGGTGCCACCACTTGCCGTCCAGGGATCGTTCGTAGAGCGATGAATTCGGATTGGTCTTGGTCCAACCGCTAATGGCCAGGAACTGGCTCCAGAGGTTGCCCTTACCCGGCAATCGATGGTTGATTTCCGCGGGCGTGTCCCAGGAGTGGCTAATTTCATGGATAGCCGCGAACTTGATGTTCTGATTGGCCGAGATGGAACTTTCATTCCATTCGGCGAACCGCAAGGTACGCTCGTACTTGATCGTGGTTCCGGAGGATGTCTGGGTCGTGGTCGTTTTAAGATAATTCGATGCCACGCCGCCGCCTGGCAACGTGCTGACTTTGGCAACGCGAATCGGATCGCTGCTCAGTGAGTCGCGCAGGAGAAATGTATTGCCGGTCCGACGATGCAAGATTTCAAACGCTTCGTCGAGGATTTCGATCTCTCGTTCCGTCCATTGATGTGATTCATTTTGAAGATTCAAGCGGGCGTCGATACTTTCGAGTCCGCTAACGGAATCGTTCACCCACATCCAGAGGCGATCGGCGCCGGGTCCGCCGTTCACAACATCGCCTTGATTGATACCGCCGAACAGTCCGTCATTGCCAGCGTTGCCGTAGAGTTTGTCGATACCGGTGTTGCCGAACAGGACGTCGTCGCCGCTATCGCCATACAACACATCGTTGCCTGGCCCGCCATACATCCGATCATTTCCCGGTCCGCCGCGGGCGATGTCGTCCCCCGCTTCGCCGAAAATCACATCGTTCCCGCTGTCTCCCCACAGCGTATCGTTGCCGCTGCCTCCAAACAGTTGGTCGTCGCCATCACCGCCGCGCAGGTGATCATTGCCTCCGCCGCCACGCAGAAGGTCGTTTCCCGCGCCACCGTAGAGCACATCGTGGCCCCCACCGCCGATCAACGTATCGTCGCCCGCGTGACCATAGGCGACACTGGCGACCGCCGTGCGATTCTCGAAGTAGTCATTTCCTGCGTAGCCGCGGAAGAGAATCTTGGCGACCGATGTCAGATGGTACGTCGCCGTTTGCACGCCGAAGAATGTCACTTTGATAGACGACGGATTGGGTGAAGTGACAATGACGCGATCGTCTTGGTTGGAGCCTTCGATCACGATCGTCGCGGTGGCTTGATCGAAGCTGATTCCAGCCAACACTCGGCGCGGTTCGAGCGCCGAGTAGGCGAACCCCGACAATCGAACAGCCGCATCGCGATTGCGTCGGCCGGTAGGCCGAGTTGCCGCATGCGTGGTATATCTCAACAACATTTTAGGAAGTACCGACAACCATCGGTCCCTTCCGTCAACTAACACGTGTTTCATTGATCTTGCCGCTCTGTTCCTTGGCGAGGCGCGCAAGTCTATCAAATGGCTTGCCGCGAAGTCAACTAAAAAAGTGTTCGATTGCTATCATTCCAGTGGTTGCGGCAATCGGTTCGATGGTGGGAATATACGTGCCAACAGCGCGTGGCGCTTGAAAACATCCACGCTACGGCGCGGCGTCCATCGATGGCAACGCACCGCGGAATTGACTGTTCCATCGGACTAATTGGGCTGGGACGAAAGGATTTCGTCCCGTTCGGGCAGTGACGATTCAGCCAAACGAGGACCGATTTTCGCGACCACACGCGACGCCAGATAATTTCCCCAGCGGGCAGCTTGTTGTGGCGAATAGCCGTGGGTCAGACCGTAGAGCGTGCCTCCGGCAAACGCATCTCCGGCACCCACCGTATCGATCGCCCAGACCGGAAAGCCCGAAACATGGTGGACCGTCCCCCGCTCGACGACAAAGCAACCGTTTTCGCTGTTGGTCACGAAGGCTAGTTCGACTTGGTCACCGATCCGCCGCACGCAGGTTTCCAGCGATTCGTCTTTGAAATACCGGCGGATTTCGTCGGCATTGCAAAAGACGATATCGCAATATTCGCGCACGATCCGCTGGAAGTCGTCGGGAAAGCGGTCCACGAGGAAGGCGTCGGAAAACGTGAACGCTGTCCGGACACCTAACCGCCGCGATTGTTCAAACGTCGCCACACATGCCGCGCGCGGGCCAGGGGCGTCCCACAGGTATCCTTCGACATAGCTCAATCGGCACTCGGCCAACAAGCTCCAGTCGATGGCATCTTCTTGCAACGACGTCGAGATTCCGAGATGCGTGCACATCGTCCGTTCGGCATCGGGGGTCGTCAATACAACGCAAGTCCCGGTCGGCAGCGCCGCTTCGGGGGCCAATTCGACGGGGAACAGGATCCCCGCGCGTTGCATGTCACGGCGATAAAACTCGCCGTGCAAGTCGTGGGCAACCTGGCCGCAGTACACGCCGTTGCCGCCGCTTTGGGCGATGGCGACCATGGTATTTGCCGCCGATCCTCCTGACGCCAATTGCAGAGACTGCGACTCGAGATGCTGGAGGATTTGGCCTTGTTCGGGCGCGTCCATCAGCATCATGCCCCCTTTTTTGAGGCCGAACATGCCAATGAAGGTTTCATTGACCTGGGCCAAGATATCGACGAGCGCGTTACCGACTCCGAAGACGTCGAAGGTTCTCTGTTTGTCGGCTTTCATTGTCTGGCCATTTCGAGGTTGTGTCTGGATCGTTACGATTATGAAGAACGGTGGACGAGTCGCAAGTGGACGGACAGGGTGTATGAGCAACATTCGCACGTTTATTGCCGTCGAGGTTTCGCCGGAGGTGCGCACGGTGGCGCGGAAGCAGATGCACGCGTTGTCGGCGGCTGGTTTTGATTACCGCTGGTCGGATCCAGACACGATGCATTTGACGTTGAAGTTTCTGGGAAACATTCGCGACCAGGAAGTTCCCGACGTGTGCCGCATCGTGGAAGAATCGGTGCGGAACTCACCGCCGATCAGCGTGTTAGTTAAAGGCCTGGGGGCCTTTCCCAGTCTCGATCGGCCGCGCGTGATTTGGTTGGGAATCGATCAAGGCTACGACGAACTGCGCACGCTGCAACAGGCGGTGGACGAAGGGTTGCGGGCATTGGGATTTCCGATCGAGCGTCAGGACTTTCGGCCCCATTTGACGTTGGGACGTTTGGCTTCCGGAGTGCGATGCGCCGCGAATTATCGCGAGTATGCCGAGCGCTATCGGGACACGATTTTTGGCGGATTCGAAATCGATGCGGTGATCGTCTTTGCCAGTTATCTGGAGCGTTCTGGGGCGGTGCATACCCCAATGGCCACGATCGAATTGGCGGGATGAGGCGGGGAGCGCACTCCCCAGGCGTTCGTGTTTGGTGTTGGCCCAAATGGATGCTATTTCCCCGCGATCTGCGGAGGAAATGGAGTTTTCTTGGAATTTTTGAGCCGTTGTCCCTTTTTTCTTTTCCGTGTGACCAAAGTTGTCCGCCGGTCCGCGATAGTTAAGGGTGTTGGGACTTGAAATGGGAATTCGAGCCCCGTATTGTAAACTTGTTCAGGATCGACTGGCATGCACCAAACCAGCAACACCACTATGAAACGAGCCGAGGAAGCCATGGCAAAGAAAGAACGAACCGCGCGACCCGCTACTGGAAAGAAGACGGAATCTCCGTTTGAATCGTTGACCCGCGAAAACGAAAATTTGAAACTCGCTGTGCAACAAATCGAAAAACAGTTTGGCAACGGATCGATCATGACCTTGGGCGGCGACAATATCGCGCAGATTCGCGGCATTTCTACCGGCAGCTTGTCGTTGGATATTGCGTTGGGAGGCCAAGGACTCCCCTGCGGACGGATCATCGAGATTTTTGGACCGGAGTCGAGCGGCAAGACGACGATTGCCTTGCACGTGATTGCCCAGGCACAGAAAAACGGTGGCGTCGCCGCGTTTATCGATGCCGAGCACGCCTTCGACCCATCCTGGGCCAAGAAGCTGGGGGTCGATTTGGATACGTTGCTCGTCAGCCAGCCGAACAGTGGCGAAGAGGCGATGCAAATCACCGAGATGTTGGTCAAGTCCAATGCGGTGGACGTGATCGTGGTCGATTCTGTGGCCGCACTGGTTCCACGACAAGAATTAGAGGGTGAGATCGGTGATTCGCATGTCGGCTTACAGGCGCGGTTGATGAGCCAATCGATGCGCAAGCTGACCGGCGCGATCAGCCGCAGCAAGACGTGCGCGATCTTCATCAACCAGATTCGCGAGAAGATAGGTGTGATGTTCGGCAGTCCGGAAACGACTCCGGGCGGTCGGGCCTTGAAGTTCTACAGTTCCTGTCGGGTCGATGTTCGCAAAATCGGCTCGATCAAAGATGGTGAAGAGGTTGTGGGACAGCGCGTCAAATGCAAGATCGTGAAGAACAAAGTCGCGCCCCCCTTCCGCACGGCCGAGTTCGACATGATGCACTCCAACGGAATCAGTTTGGAAGGTGATATTCTCGATTTGGGAATGGCGGCCAAGCTGGTGGTGCGCAGTGGCGCTTGGTTCAAGTACGGCAGTACCCATCTCGGCCAAGGCAAAGAGAAGGCCCGTCAATATATGATCGAGAATCCTCAATTGGTTCAAGAACTGCGCGAGAAAATCCTTGCCGAAGCCGGGCATATCGCCACCCTGGCGGAAGCTGAAGCGGAAACGGAGTCGGAGGAATTGGAAACCGCCGATTTGTAGGTGCCTTTTTCGTGCGCAACCGCACAGGTGTTTTCTCGCACCGCGGAAGCGCACGGCACTGGCCGGCGGAGTGGTCAACAACTATCCTGCGGTTCGCTCCGCGGAATCGCGATAGGAACGTCTAATCATGAGCATTGGTCAAAGTCTGCTGCCGGAGTTCAATGCGGAAACTGCCAAGACCCGCAAAGTCTTGGAACGTGTGCCCGAAAACAAATTCAATTGGCGGGTGCATGAAAAGTCCAATACGATTGGTTGGTTGGCCAACCATCTGGCGGAAATTCCCGGCTGGGTGGATATGACCGTCAATCAGGATGAACTGGATATTGCCCCTCCCGGCGGCGAGCCGTACAAGTCGCCGGAAGAAACCAAACTCAGCGCCGTGCTGGCCAACTTTGACAAGAACGTCGCCACGGCGCGCGCCGTGTTGGCCACGGCCAGCGATGCCACGCTGCAGGGGACGTGGACGATGTTGAAGGGCGGAAATCCAGTTTTCACGATGCCCAAAACCGAATGCTTGCGGACGTGGGTTTTCAGCCACATGATTCACCACCGCGCCATCATGACCGTCTATTTGCGGCTGAACAACTTGCCGGTCCCGGCGATTTACGGTCCGTCGGGTGATGAAGATGGCATGTGACCCGTTCACCGCTATTTGAAACCGACCGCAACGCTGTTGCACAGCGCGCCGCATGTCAGCCGCTGGAGGTTTTCCAGTTCGCCTCGACGCGTCGTTGCATTGGACGGTGGTCCGCGAACGCGTGTAGAATGGCACTCATGGTATCGCGTTCTCTATCGCATCGATTGGGTAGCTGGCTGCCAGTTGTGCTGGTAGCGTTGTCGATTGCTCCACGAGCGTTGGGCCAAGCAGTCAGCGCGCCATCGACTGCTGTCGAAACCCCTTCCAATTGGAAACCTCCCAACATTCTGTTCATCATGATTGACGACTTGCGACCCGAGTTGGGATGCTACGGCCACGAACAGATTCATTCACCGCATCTGGATAGGTTCGCACAAACATCCATTCAGTTCAATCGCGCGTACTGCATGGTTCCCACCTGTGGCGCGTCGCGCGCCAGTCTGATGACTGGCCTGCGTCCGCACCCGACGCGGTTTGTGCGCGCGGGGACGCGTATCGGGCGCGAAGCGCCGCGCGTGCTGCCGCTGCACACGTGTTTGCGACAAGCCGGCTATACGACCGTTTCCCTGGGAAAAGTCATTCACCACCCGGAGGATCATCAAAATGGTTGGTCGCTGCCGCCGTGGCGACCGACGGCGGGAATCGTTGACGAAGACGATCCGCCGGCGCGAGGGCGCGGCGGCCCCAATCCCAATTGGGCGGGTCCGGCGTTTGCCGTTGTCAACGCCGACGATATGGCGTTGGTCGATCGAGAAATTGCGGCGCGGGCCGAAGTCCAGTTGGCCCAATTAGCGGACCGCGGGGAGCCGTTCTTTTTAGCCGTCGGCTTCATCCGACCCCATTTGCCGTTTGTCGCGCCGCAAGAGAGTTGGAACCTATACGATCCAGAGAAGCTGGTTCTACCCGATCACGCAACCGCGCCAGCGGGGATCCCCATGCAGGCGCTGCACAACTCGCAGGAATTGCGAAATTACAAAGGAATTCCCGCTACTGGGCCGTTCAGTGATGAACTCGCGCGGCAGTTGATCCACGGCTACTATGCCAGTGTGTCTTTCGTCGATGCGCAGGTTGGAATCGTGTTAGAAGCCGTTGACCGTTTGGGGTTGCGTGAAAACACGATTGTCGTCGTATGGGGAGATCACGGTTGGAATTTGGGTGAACATTCGCTGTGGTGCAAACATTGTTGCTTCGAAACGTCGATGCACATTCCATTGTTCCTTCGCGTCCCCGGGAAACCTCAAGGCCTGCAAGTCGATGGGTTGGTGGAAACGATCGATCTGTATCCGACGCTATGCGAGTTAGCCGGAGTATCGCCCCCTTCCTATCTCCATGGCAAAAGTTTTGCCCGGTCGTTAAGTCAACCGGAAACGATTGGCAAAGGTTTCGCCGTCGGTCGGTTTGGGGATGGTGATACGTTGCGCACTGCCGAGTATCGTTACTCAGAGTACCGCGATTTGGAGAACGGGAGGGTGTCGGCGCGTATGTTGTTTGATCACCGGCGCGATCCCGATGAACTAGAGAACCTAGCGAATCGCCCGGAGTATCGCCAAGTCGTCGAGGTGCTCAGCCGCCAGTTGCATCAAGTCATTGATCCGTTGCCCACGGAAGTCATTCCCCCGGTGTCCGCTCGGCCGCGCCGCGGGCGTTGAATGGATCGAATCGGCGACTACGCTATTTGTCGCCAAACTCGCGGCGGCGACTTTCTGCTTCGCCGGTCATCGGGACGAACGCCACAGGGGCCAGGCTGATTTCTCGCAGACTCCCATCGGGCAGTTTTTCAATCAACAGCAGCTGTTGACGCTGATCGCCGACGGGAATTACCAGGCGGCCGCCGATGGCCAATTGATCGACGAGCGGTTGCGGCACGTGTTCCGGAGCCGCCGCCACAATGATCACATCAAATGGGGCGTGCTCCGGCCAGCCGCGATAGCCGTCGCCATGTCGAACTTCCACATTGCGGTAACCGAGGTCGGCCAAACGCTTTGCGGCGTCGTCTGCCAGCGGTTTCACGATCTCAATCGAGAACACGCTATCGACGATTTCGGCCAACACCGCCGCCTGATAACCGCAACCGGTCCCCACATCCAAGGCTCGTTGACCCGACTTGGGTTGAACCGCCTCGGTCATCAACGCCACGATATACGGTTGGGAAATCGTCTGATCGTATCCGATCGGTAGCGGTGAATCGCTGTACGATGCCTCGCGGTATTCCGCCGGAACGAACAGATGCCTGGGGACGCGTTGCATCGCTTCCAGCACCGCCGCGTCGCGCACGCCGCGCGCGCGGATTTGCCGCTCGACCATATTCCGCCGAGCAATCTGCCAATCGGGATTGTCGGCAGGTTGGTCTTGGCGCCGGGGATCGAATGGATAACCTAGAGAAAGATCGATTTCTCCTGCATCCATCGAAGTCCGCTCCGTATCCGTGTTTGCGTTCTGCGCGATCGGCCCAGACGACCAACAACCAGCAGCCAAGACAACCACACCCACCCACCATCGTAAATCTTTCGACATGGATTGCGACCCCCGGCTATTTTCGGTTCACGATTCCTGTTCCAAATGATTATTGCCCGATATATTTGCACCTAACGCCCAACTCCCAATCGCGATCGAGTAGCGAATGGGCCGGGTGAACGCGGATACGTCCGCCTGTGCCGTTTCGGCACGCTCCCTTAATGGGTTGGTCATCAAAACGCAACTTCACATTTTATGAAAACGGACGAACTGAGGCAAAAATACCTCGACTTTTTCGCGCACAATGGGCACCGCGTCTGCCCCAGCGACGTATTGGTCCCGCGCTGGGACAAAACGGTTCTATTCACTCCGGCCGGGATGAACCCGTTCAAGGATCATTTTCTTGGCAAAGTGCAGTTGGAGTTTACGCGCGCGGCGAGTTGTCAAAAGTGTTTACGAACGGGGGATATCGACAACGTCGGACGGACGGCCTATCACCACACGTTTTTTGAAATGCTGGGGAACTTCAGCTTTGGCGACTATTTCAAACGCGAGGCGATCGTTTGGGCTTGGGAGTTTTTAACCGATCGCCGCTGGCTGGGATTGGCCGCCGATCGATTGACGGTG
>JACTND010000301.1 GCA_014584305.1 Planctomycetota bacterium
TTCGACGCCCTTTCCACAGAGCATTGCCTGCCGAACACAGCGGGAAATGCAGTGATAATACCGGGTTACATCGATATCGACCAACATATTTCGAGGCATGGTCATGGCACCAACTCCAAAAACAACTCCATTCCTTCATCCACGATGCATTGGCAATCGGTGATTCTGCAAATGCTGTGAGTAACTTAATTAGTTTCCGTTTAGGACTTCAAACATGTGTTCCCTCTTGCAAACCGGCAAGTCCAACCACCGGGTCGGGCTTGGTGTCGCATATTCTATCGAATCCCGCTAACGGTGTCAATATGATAATGCCTGTCCTTTTTTGGTGGGGAGATTGTTTTGGGAGGGAAATGAGCAATAATGTGCGGATGGGAGGATGGGTTATGAAAAGTGAATATGATGGACGGCGGCGGTTCTTAGTTTGGGGTAGTGCCAGCGCGGGAGCAGCGGTGCTCGGATTGAGCGGGCGTTGGGTTTGGGGCGAACACGCCTTGACCGCGCGGGAATTTCAGGATGAACTCGTGCGGACTCCCCCACAGACGGAAGGTCCGTTTTATCCTAATCCCCTGCCCCTCGATACCGATAACGATCTGATTGTGGTCAATTCCAATCTGACGCCTGCCGTCGGCGAGGCGACTCACTTGACTGGGCGCGTGTTGGATATTAATGGTCGGCCGGTCCGCAACGCGCTCGTGGAAATCTGGCAAGTGGACAACCAGGGAGTCTATTTGCATCGGGGCAGCGCCAATCATGCACAACGCGATGGAAATTTTCAAGGCTTCGGCCGGTGCTTGACGACGGCCCGGGGGGAGTACTACTTTCGGACGATCAAACCAGTTCCCTACCCGGGGCGCACGCCCCATATTCACTTCAAAATTCTCCGTGGTAATCAGACGCTGTTGACCACGCAGTGTTACGTGAAAGGCCACGAGCAGAATGCCCGCGACGGCGTGTTGAATTCGATTCGCGACCCAAAAGTCCGCGAATCGGTAATCATCGACTTTACCCCAGTAGCCGAATCCAAAATTGGGGAATTGTCCGCCAAGTTCGATATTGTCTTGGGCTCAACCCCCGCCGAATAGCTCATGTGGGAGTTGCGGCGCCATTTTGTTCGCTGTTTCATGGCTGGCATTGTTGCACTGCTGCCCATCGCAGGACTTCTGCTGACGGTAATTTACTTTGAACAGTTAATCGCCGGTTCTTGGCTCCATGCGCAGGGATTCTATTTTTTTGGTTTGGGTTTGTTGATCTTGGTCGTCTTGATCTACCTGGTGGGTCTGGTCGTTTCGACTTTCGTGGGGCGCTGGTTGTGGCGCATTCTCGATCGCTTGCTGGACCGACTGCCCGTATTGGGCAGTCTCTATCAAACGCTTAAACAATTGCTGGGGTATGGAGAAGGCCCCAATGCGTTATTTCGCCGCGCCGTTTTGATTCGTGAAGACGATCGCAGCGCCTGGGAATTGGGGCTAGTGACACAAGAAGGAAGCACAGACAACAACGGTCGGGTAACTGTTTTTGTGCCTCATGCGCCGAACCCTACGACCGGCAGATTGATCTTGATCGAGGCCGACCGCGTGCAGCCCTGCGGTCTGTCGGTTGCGCAAGCGATGCATGTGCTCGTTTCGATCGGCGCGATGTCCAGCGATTTGCAGCCCCTCGAGTCGATGATCGCAGCCGATCCTCAAGAGCCCTCGCACCCCAGGTGACTCGCCCCTCCGCTCCTATCGGCGACGGCGGGAATCGAGACCTTGCCGCTTACTGCCGCTGTTCGTTGATGTAATATAGTTCCGTTGCCACTTGAAAGGAGTCTTTGTCTCGACCATTCGTCGGCAAGGCCTGCCATTCCGACGTCGGGTGAATCGTCGTCCAATCGTTTCGATCTCCGACACGGACGGGCATATCGAATCCCGGCTCTTCACATTGCCAGCGATACCATACCGTGCCGGGTTCCCGACTAAAATCCAGTACTAACGTCGGCAATTCCGCGCGCCACAGGTACTGTTTGAATATTGGGGTCAGATCGCGTTCAAAACGGCGGTTGAACAACTCGATGATGTCCTCGGTCATAATGTTCTGGTATTTGAAAGTCTCATACGTCTCGCGAATGAGCGCCCACCAACGGTCGTCATCGTGCATCACGCCGCGCAGCGTATGCAAGAATAAGCACCCCTTGAAATACATATCTTGAGACGGAACCTGGTGCAAACCGCGTGTAGTAATGATCGGCGTCCGATTTTGAACTTTGTCGCGATACCCATTCGTATAGCGGAGCGCATCGCTCGCACCAAACAAGTGTTCCACATACATGCACTCCAAATAGGTGGTCCAGCCCTCTTGGATCCACATATCGGAAACATCGGCGGCACTGACGGCGTTGCCGAACCATTCGTGGCCTGTTTCGTGAATGATGATAAAGTCGAACTTCATGCTGACGCCGACACCCGTCCAGTCGCGACCATAATATCCGTTGTTGAACCCGTTGCCGTACGTCACGGCGCTCTGATGTTCCATTCCGGTGTAAGGGACTTGAATCAGTTTGTATCCGTCGTTTTCGAATGGATACTCGCCGAAATAATGGATGAAGGCTTCGAGCATCGGACGCACCTGCGCGAATTGAAGCCGTGCTCGGTCGAGGTCTTCGGGGAGCACGTAATAGTCCAGCGTCAATTCACCCAAAGACTCGCCAAAGTGTTGATACGTCCCGACATTGATCGAAACGTTGTACGAGTTGATCGGATAATGAACGCGATAGTTCCAACGTGTATAGCCATCTCCCAGATCGTCGGTTCCCACAAAGCGTCCGTTCGATACATTGGTTAATCCGTTCGGAACCGCCACACTGATATCCATGCCTTCATCGGGCTCGTCGCGCCATTGGTCCTTGCTCGGCCACCAAATACTGGATCCTTCGCCCTCGCAAGCCGTGAACACCCAAGGGCGCCCGGCCGGGTCGGCTGCGAAACTGATGCCACCGAAACGGCCGGTCGAGCGCGGAACTCCCGAATAATAGAAATCGATGGTGTACTCTTCGCCGGTCCGCAAAACCTCCGGAAAATCGACGAACACGGCGTTGAGTTCCCGTTGGTAATCCAGCAAGGCTCCGCCGAATTCAATCCGATCGACTCGCAAATTGGCATATAAGTCCAGTTGGATGCGTTGGTCATCGGCCAACATTCGAAACCGAACTGAGGACTTGCCTTGGATCGATTTTTCTTCCGGATTGATCCGGATATCGAGGTGGTAATAGCGCACATCATTATTGGCGCGATAGCGGCCATATTCGCCGCGCAAGATCTGCGCCCGTTGCCGGTCGGCGTGTTGGCCAACGATGAACCGATCGCCTGCCAGCTCCGTGACCACCACGAACAGGCACAGGACGAAAAACGGGCGGCAAAGCATTTTCACGTTCTCCTTGTAACCGATTAACTGTCCACGTTCATCGAAACCGCCATCGATGGCGACTTGCCATCAGCCCAAAAGCGCTCCGTTTTCGACCGGCAAGTCCGGCACGGCCAGTACCACCGCACCGTCAGCGCGATACAGTCCGGTCAATAAAAATTCGGACAGCATCGGACCAATCTGCTTCGGCGGAAAGTTAACAACGCCGATGATCTGCCGCCCGATCAATTCCTCCTTCGAGTATAACGCGGTGACTTGCGCGCTGGTGCGCTTGATCCCCAGTTCCGGTCCGAAATCAACTTGAATTTGGTAAGCTGGCTTGCGCGCCTCTGGAAAATCCTCGACGCCGACGATGGTTCCCACGCGGAACTCGACACGTGCAAAGTCGCTCCAACTGATTTCTGCCACAGTCATGTTCCCTTAGCCGGTGCGGTTGCCGAAGGTTGCCTCGGTGGGGAACTGGCAAGCCAAACAGGCGATACACACCAAGGCCGCGCCCACCGGTATCCAGTTGGGCTCGACCAAAAACAACACCAAGTTAATTATCGCGGCACTTTCCAGGATGGCCACCTTCACCATATGGCTGCCGATATAAGTGTTGGCGATCTGACGGTTGGCATCACCGCCCGGCGATTCCGCGGCTGTCGCGCGCATGCGTTCCAATTGCTGCTGGCGGATCAACCTGGGCAAGACCGCCGACAGAATTAATCCGCCAACCCCGGTCACCAAACCGACAATCGCCAGCATGGAGGGGGTTGCCGCAACGGGGTTCCCTAAGCGCACGAACAAAAACGTCAGAAACACCGTGAACGTCCCGCCAACCATGGCCAGCGTGACGATTTGCATGACGCGCAAACCGGGATCACGGCTCATCATCATTGCGCCTTCGATGTCAAACGCTGGACCAACGTCGCAATTTCCTGCGGATCGTCACGTTGTTCGAGCTTTTCGATCGCCGCCTCATCCATCCCCAATTGTCTCAAGTGAATTTTCAGGTTCTTCCAGTGTTGCTGGCGTTTTTTTCCGGTTGACAAGTACAGCTCGGTGACCAACTCCTGGGCACGTTGGACCGCCAGCGCATCGCGGTTCTCGTAATAGTTGCGAATAATGTTGTCTTGATATCGGGTTCGTTCAGGCATTGCACTTCCTATTGTAGGGGATCGCCGAGGTGGTAGTGAGGTCACCTGAGTTCATGGTCGGCATTTGACCTCGGAAGTTTCGCGGCGAGCGGCAAAAGTCCCTATTTTGACGCCCTGGGTTTGGGCCTGCAATTTCAATGACGGATTTCGCGCAATGGGCGCAGATTTTGCCCACAACGGCCTTCACGGTTTCGGTTAACTCGTTATCGACGTATGATTGGTCGACTTGCTTGACACGGTTGTTATAATAGTCACAGTGCTCGACTCTTCCGGCCGAGGCGACGACGCCGGGAAAATCGCCATTCATTTATTCAGGAGGATTACCGATGAGCACTTGGTTAACCGAAGCCGAATATCGGACCAGCGGCGCTGCCCAACTGGGGTTGACGTTGAATACCGCCTTCTTGCAGGAGATTAAGGAAGATCACGTCGAGTTTCGCAAGCTGCTCGAGGACGTGCTGGTTTCCTTCACCCAGAAAGATCTGCCCAGTGCCAAACAATCCGTTGAGCTCTTGGCCCAGTTGCGCGATGCCTTGGAATCGTATTTCGCGCTGGAAGAATTTTACGGATATTTCAAGTCTTCGCGGACTGCCAATTTGGCGGTATCGCAACGGGCGCATAAACTGCGGTCCGAACATCAAACGCTCTTCGTGCAGCTCTGCGATTTGGTCGATCGCGCGGAACAAGTCCTGTACCACGAATCACCGACGACGTTGCGGGATGTTGCCCAGGGCATGTGCAAATTCTACCAAGCGATGCGCGACCACGAGCAGCGCGAGATGTCGTTGTTGATGGAGCTGCACAACCAGGTTCTCGGCGGCGGTGATTGACGTTGGCCCGCGCCAGTCAAGTAACCGAGCCGGTCCTGGCATTTACCAAATATCTCCGGGCACAATTTCTGCCGCACTGCGCGTGCTGAGCGCAGCCATGACGTGAATCGACACCGTCTCGGACATAAACAGCGTTTGCCCACCGGCGAACAAGATATTCGCGCCGCCCGGGTGGAAGCTGTAGATTTCATTGTCGTTGCGGCGGTTCATCGCATACGTATTGGCCCCGGAACCGTCGTAGCCCTCCACAGAACCGTCATGGTTCGTGCCGTCAATGCTAAACGGCCCTTCACTATCGGCCCAGCCGATACCCTGGTCGTTGCCGATCGCGGCTTGCGGTTTGCGAACACGATAAACCAAAGGCCGGCCGGCGCATTCGACCACCATGATCGTTTGTGTCGTACCATCCGTAATGTCGGTCATGCGCACACGCGAATTGCGGTGCATGACGGCGAAACGATTGTGTGCGTTGTAGATCGCGGTCGGCAACAGGGGATTGATGTTGGACGGCTGGACCCCCATCAACGCTTCATAGTCGATCGGCGCAATCGGGTTCGCAAAAGTCATTGCCGGTCGCGGTGGTTTCGCAACCGCCGACATGGTTGGCGGCCGCGTGGGCGCGCTGCCGCAGGTAAACATCGGCACGGGAACTGCGGCTGTCACCAAGTTGGTCCCTTCCCACCAATGAATCGAAAAATCGTAAATGCTTTGCAGGGACTCCTGTTCCACATACGGCAGAATCAATGGCCGCCAACCGACGTACTTCCCCGCCGGGTTTCCTGGCCCGACGGTCGTCCACCCCGAAGCCGGAAACACGCGATGCGCCCCATGAAAGTTGTGCAAGGCCAACCCGATTTGCCGCATATTGTTCAGGCATTCCGTGCGCCGCGCCGCTTCTCGTACCGACTGCACCGCGGGCAGCAACATTCCAACCAAGATGCCGATGATGGCAATCACCACCAACAGTTCAATCAGTGTGAATCCACGCTTCATTTCCTGCTCGTCAAACCCTAGGTACATGTATGAGGCCCGACATTTCCATCCAAACAGCCAATGGCCCTATTATGACTAGCCTTTGTGTTAAGTCAATCAATTCGTCTTTGGGAATCAAGGGCTACAGACCGGTCGATCGCGTTGATTCATGGTCTGCGCGCCGATCAACTACGCTCCAACCGTTCAACGGTATTGCCTCCGCCGACAATTCGCTTCATTTGGCTCGCCAAACATCGTCGAGCGGGACTTGCAACCGATTCATGGTCGGACGAATCGCCTCCAAGAATCGTCGGGCGTCGGCGGGATAGCCCTTCGTCGGCGCCAACTGGGGGACCTGCAAGCGCCAGAACCGATTCCACATTTCCATCCGCACTTCGCGCACATATTTGGCGGCCATCGACGCCAAGGCCGTGGGCAAGTGCGATTCGCCGCGGGCGCGAAACTCGAATGTCGCCCAATCGCCGCCGCGTTGAACCATGTAACGGCTGATCGATTCCGATTCCAATTCGATCTGCAAGCGTTCGGATATCATGGCCCGTAGCGCAAACCCATACTGGTCTCGACCGCCATGTTTGTCGAATACTACGCACAACGGTGCGCTGGCGCATGATCGCCATAACGCGTCGGCTAACAACAAACTAATACCGGTCAACAACGTTCCTTTGGATCGCAACTGCGCCAGCCCTTGATTGAACCGGCGGGGTGACACTTCCACAAAACCCAGTTGGACCAAGCGAACGCCGGCGCGCGCAGTCGCCTGGTGAAACGCGCGCGTGCGTTCGGCAATGCACTCGTGATCACCGGCCATTGGAAGCACCAACTGTTTCGGCGAGAAATAACACCACTCGTCGGCTTCGGCATCTTCGTCCGAATCAGCGGTTGTCGCCTGACCATTGAACGCGAGTGACGGCTGCGCGTTCAAACGCGCCAGTCGCGACCAATCAAGCGGGACCGCGTGATCCGCCAATTCCGCCGCCATCGCCAAGGGAACGTCGAGGAGTCCTGGGGCCGCCGCCAGGCTTCTCCAAACCGGCAAGATGTTCTCTTCCAGTCTCGCCACATTGCGTTGCGATTGGTGCAAACGCTTTGAGTCGCAAATGGTTAAGCAGGGTGTATGTGGGTCATTGTCGATGTCTGGCGCGAAGGCTTCGTACAAATCTTCGCTAGTCCGTTGGTCGGCCACTTCCCACAACGACCCAGCGACCACGAGCGGGCCCAGGTTGGAACCGTATCCCGCTTCATCGATCCCCAGCAGAAAGACCATTGAGCGCCATCCCGTCCGCGCCACGTCTCTAGCAAAAACCCGTACAATGCGCGTATCAATGTAACATGACCCAAGGTGCGAAACTATGTCCGTTGCCAATCTGGATCTGGGACTGCGCGAACAAACAGCCGCTTTGCTCAAACACTTCGGACTCCCCGAAACGTTATGTGCCAGCGGCGCTGGCGATCTATGGCGCACAGGTCGCGGCGAAGTGATCGAGGTTCATTCGCCAATTGACGGCGCGCTGATCGGTGCGTTCGCATCCGCGGAAGAACTGGACCTGGGTCGAGCCCTCGCGCAGGCCGAAACGGCCTTTCACGCCTGGCGTCTGGTTCCTGCGCCGCAGCGCGGACAGTTTGTGCGGGCTATCGGCGAGGCGCTGCGCCGATCCAAAAGCCAACTGGCCACGTTGATTACGTTGGAGAACGGCAAAATCCTGGCGGAAGCCGAAGGCGAAGTCCAGGAGATGATCGACATTTGCGAGTTTGCCGTCGGCTTGAGCCGGCAATTGTATGGCCTGACCATCGCCAGTGAGCGGCCCGCGCATCGATTGACGGAAAACTGGCATCCCTTGGGCGTCGTCGGAGTCATCAGCGCTTTCAATTTTCCGGCCGCCGTTTGGTCCTGGAATGCCATACTGAGTCTCGTGTGTGGCAATGCAGTTGTCTGGAAACCTTCGGAGAAGACGCCTTTGACGGCAATGGCTTGCCACGCAGTTGCCTGTGAGGCCGCGCGGGAGTTTGATTTCATTCCGGACGGCCTGTTGCAATTGACGGTGGGCGGGCCCTTGTTGGGTCAGGCGCTGGCGCGCGATCGGCGCATCGCCCTGTTGTCGGCCACCGGTTCCACGCGGATGGGACGCATGGTCGGACCGGTTGTCGCTTCCCGTTTCGGGCGCTGCATGTTGGAGTTGGGAGGGAACAACGCCGCCATTATCGCTCCGACGGCGGATTTGGAATTGGTCCGCCGCGCCGTTGTGTTCTCGGCCGTGGGGACTTGCGGCCAACGGTGTACCACGCTGCGCCGTTTGATTGTCCACGAGCGCTTGATGCCGCAGTTGATCGATCAACTCAAAATCACTTACAGTCAATTGCCGGTCGGCAATCCACTGCAAGCCGGGACTCTTGTCGGGCCGCTGATCGATGAGACGGCGTTCGAAGCTATGCAGGATGCCTTGCAAGGAGCCCGAGCCGCGGGTGGATCCGTGTTTGGCGGGCAGCGCATTCAAGCCGACGTTCCGGCAGGTGGCTTCTATGTGCAACCGGCGATTGTCGAAATCGACTTGAATGCGCCGATCGTGCAACAAGAAACCTTTGCGCCCATTCTGTATTGCGGGACGTATCGCGACTTGGAGGAGGCGATTGCCCTACAGAACAGCGTACCTCAAGGTCTATCGAGCGCTATCTTTACGAATGATGTCCGGGAAGCCGAGTGGTTTTGTTCGAGTTGCGGATCTGACTGCGGCATTGCCAATGTCAATCTGGGAACTAGTGGAGCGGAAATCGGCGGTGCGTTTGGCGGCGAAAAGGAAACCGGTGGCGGGCGCGAATCGGGCTCCGATGCTTGGAAAAATTACATGCGCCGCATGACCAGCACCGTCAACTATGGCAATCAACTCCCATTGGCACAAGGGATTCGTTTCGAATGAACACGACCAATCCAGCGGATGACGCCGGGCGCCCCAAAGGGAGCACCAATGTACAAGGCGGTCATCGGATCAGCATGGCGGACACCGATGCGCTGCTGCCGGAACAATGGCTCAGCGGCTCGCTCAAGTACGACGATTTTCAGCCGTTGACGGAAGGGGGTACCGCGACGCTCGAAACGTGTGTGGACAAAAACCTGCACCGCATCGTCGTTTACAAAAAATTGCATCCCCACCTGCAAAAGAACGAAGTCGAAGTTCGTCGCTTCCTGCGCGAAGCCCGGGTCACGTCGATGATTCCTCACCCGGGTACGGTCCCCGTATATGAATTGGGACGCGATCGACAAGGCAATCTGTTTTTCACAATGAAAAAACTGTCTGGCCGCGATCTGCGCGACATTCTGCAAAAGCTGGCGGATGGTGACGCGACCACCGCCATCGAATTCAATTTGCCCAGATTGGTTGACATTCTCATTGCAGCCTGTCAAACCATGGCCTATGCGCACCGGGAAGGGGTTATTCACCGCGACCTGAAACCGGCCAATATCCTGGTTGGCCAGTTTGGTGAAGTCATGGTATTGGACTGGGGTTTGGCCAAGGTGGAAGGCGAAACGACGCAACTGGCCGAACCGATCCGATCGGGGAAGGAAAAAATCCGATTGGAATTGACGCGACCCGGTTCGCGGTATGGCACTCCCTTATATATGAGCCCGGAACAAGCTCGCGGCGATTCGGATGTGGATGGCCGCAGCGATGTTTATAACTTGTCGAGCATTCTGTTCGAAATGCTCACCTTGCGGACGCTGGTCAGCGGACAAGACCTGGATGAAGTGCTCGACGCCATTTTGCACAAACCTATTCCGCGTCCGCGGGAGATCGTAGGGAAAGCGCGCTATATTCCTTATGAGCTGGAAGCCATTTGCATGAAAGGGTTAGAACGGGACCCAGCCCGGCGCTATCAATCGGTGGAAGCGTTGGCCGACGATCTGATTCGTTATCGCAGCGGCGAGCGCGTATCGGTAGTTCGTTACGGCCTGATTGATGAATTCCGGCGCTGGCGGATTCGCAACCAATTGGCGCTCACTGCCCTCGTTTCCGCCGCCCTCGGCGCCGCGCTCACCTACCTCGCTCTCCATTTGCTTTAATTCAAGCCCACAACAAAGCCCACAAAGCCACAAACGACAGGCATTATCATGTACCGACGAAGCAGATGCCGTCCGGTCGGCCCACGGCAAATGCGCGGACTCGGCCAGGGACTGTGCTTTTACTAATTCCTTTCCCTTATGGATTTTGGTCTATCGTGCCAAATGCGGCATGCTCATTCCGGCCGCGAACAGCGTCCAATACCCTCGGTATCGTTGTCTGCGGACTCTGTTTATCGTCCATCTGTATACGGAGTCCTGTATAATGTCGTTACGCATGTTACAGGAGGTGGACGATGGCGTCATGTATGACTCGTGCCCTAGATCGAGGCACGGCGATTAAAGGGGGTTGAGCTGCTGCGTAGCGGCTGTTCACAGGCGGATGTTTCGCGGAAGCTGGGTGTGACCGATGCGGCGGTTTGTCCGTGGAACCGGATCTGGAAATCGAAGGGGAAGCGTGCGCTTCGGGCGTAGCCCCATTCGGGACGTCCAACCAAGCTGGATTCCGCACAGAAACTCCAACTCCAGGAGCTTCTGGAAGAGGGGGCACTTGCCAGCGGATTGGAAACGGACGACTGGACTTGTCCGCGCGTCCGAGAACTGATCTCGCGAACGTTTCCTGTGGACTATCACGTTGAGCACTTGTCGCGTTTGTTGTGGGATCTTCTTGGATTCACGCCGCAACGACCGAAGGGGCGTAGCAATCGCCGCGACGAGTAGGTCGTTCGCGACTGGCGTCGCCGGGAGTGGCCCCGGATAAATAAAGGGGCTTGATCGTCAAGGTGGGAAAACAATAAGCCATCGCTCCCAGCAATCAAGTGGCCCCGGATAGAAAAGGGGGCTTGATCGTCAAGCGATCATTGATTTAATCGACGAATGCGGCTATTCCAGCCAGCCAGTAGTCCGACGAACGTGGGCGCGGCGCGGTGTCACGCCGGTCATTGGACTGTCGCCGACACACCGCCGCCTGTCGGCCCTCAGCGCGTTGTGCCTGGTTCCCGCCGGAACCATCCGTGAACATTTTCAATTGGAGCGGAAAGGAATCGGAGCGAATGACCTGTTTTGGTTCCTGATTCATCTGAGGAAACACTATCGACGGCGCCTGATCGTGGTCTGGGATCGCTGGTCGGTGCACGAAAAGGTCGCCCGATGGTTTGGCGAGTGGAACATCCGCTGGATCGAGTTCGAAGCGCTTCCGGCCTAGGCACCGGAACGGAATCCGGTCGAGTGGACGTGGCGTCAAACCCAATACCATGATTTGGCCAACTACGTGCCCCCGGCTAACACCGATATCGGAATCACGCGGATCCGAGAATTGCGCAGGCGAATCAACCGTCGCAAGCGTCTGATAAAATCGCTCTTCGCAGCTGCCGGGCTAGGAATTGACGACCTAAACTAACTATACAGGACTCAGTTGGCCGAAATTCAGCCAGTGTGAAGTGCTGATAAACCAAAGTTATTGTTCGCGCGTTCCTCAGTGACGACCGGCCAGCCGATCGGCCGGGCTGATGACGGCCAAACCGGGACGGTTCAGCACATGCGTGTAAATCATGGTCGTTGCCACATCCGCATGTCCCAGCAGTTCTTGGACCGTTCGAATATCCGCACCCTGCTGCAACAAATGCGTTGCGAAACTATGTCGAAAAGTGTGCGGCGTTACCTTTTTCTGAACCCCAGCCCTTTTGACCGCATTTCGCAGAGCCTGGGTGAACACCGACTCGTGTTGGTGGTGACGGCGGATCTCACCCGAAATCGGGTCGCGCGAATTTCGGGCCGCGGGGAAAACATATTGCCATACGAAATCCGTTTCCGCGGAGGGATACTTTTTTGCCAACGCAAAGGGCAACCAAACGCGCCCACCTCCGGCTGCTAAGTCTTGTTCGTGCAACAGTCTTGTCGCCTCGATTTGACGCTGCAAATCGGCCACGACCACTTCCGGCAACACCGTCACCCGATCCTTGGCCCCCTTTCCGTCTCGCACCGTGATTTGCCGCGCGGAAAAATCGACATCCTTGACCCGCAATCGCAAGCCTTCGTAATGCCGCAGCCCAGCTCCGTACAACAATCGGCCAAACAGCAGATCCCGTCCGCCGAGGAAGCGAAACACCTGGTTGATTTCCTCGATGGTCAACACCACCGGCAGACGTTCTGGGCGTTTTGCGCGTTCGGCTTCGAGAAACTCGATTTCGCGTTTGAGCACATCCCGAAATAGAAACAGCAAAGCACTAAACGCTTGATTCTGGGTACTTGCTGCGACATGACCTTGGACCGCCAAATCGCTCAGGAACTCGCGCACTTCGAACTCGGAAGCCTCGTCCGCCGTTTTCGGTTTGACAAACTCGAGGAACCGCTCGATCCAGCCGATATACGCGATTTCCGTGCGCCTCGCATAATGGCGAACACGGAGTAACTTCCGCGTTTCTTGGATCACGGGAAGTTCGGCCGGATCGATCTTACCGACGTCACCCTCTTCGAGAAGGTATTCGGGGTCGAAATCTGCCTTTGGATCATGTCCCCGTTTTTCATTCGCTCGTTTTTTCAGGTCCTCATCGCGGCTGATCCTTTCCAGCTTCTCGATGATTGGCTGGAGATCGTCCATGGGTCGTTTGAGGACGAGTCGTTGGTACAATTCGATCGCCCGAGCCGCCTGGAGCCGTTGCCAAGCGGGTTTCTTTGCCGTCAACATCGAACGTAAAAAACGGATAACACTTTCGCGCGAGCAATCGATGGGCTGTTGTTCCCCTTGTCCGCTAAACGCCGCGAATTTGGTTAATATTTTTGGGAACCACTCCCGGTCGGCACTTGATAATTTCTCGGTTTGAACGATTTTGGCAAATTCAGCGATCACAGTCTGTCTCCTGCCGTTTTCGTCCTGCCCGACCCCCAGCAGCGCGTCAATATGGGATTATCCGCGCAAGCCGAGTTTTTCTGGTAAACCAGATTGTTGACTTGAGTTTAGAATTTGCGTACACTCTCGACAAGGGGTTGGCGGTGTCTTGTGAACTCGTCACTCGCTAACCGATGATAATTACGAGTTATCCCGCTAAACAATACGCTCAAATCAAGGCAAATGGAAAACTGATCGCATGGGCTTGTTCTCCAAACTCTTCGGCAGCACTCCATCGATCGGCGAGACTCGCCCGATCTGTCCGTATTGCACGTATGATCTAAAAAAAATGCCTGGGCGAAAAAAGTCCTGCCCCGGTTGCAAGCGTGACATTTATGTTCGAACTCGTCCAAAGGACAACGCAAAGATACTGATTCGAGAAGATGAAATCCTAGCGGTCGAGGAACTATGGGCAAAGAAAAACGGAACACACAAGGAATTTCTGGCCGCTCAGAATCGCCGACAATCCGTTGTTAACCGCCTTGCTAAAAAATTCGGACACGTACCATCTGCAAACGATGTCGAATGGGCGATACTGAATGAAGACATTTTGTCTCACGCGCAGCAAATGGACTGGGGGCTGTATCGAAATGCTAGATTTTCGATGGCGGAGATACTGACAAAGGAATCGAAATATGCTCAGGCTCTTTCGTGCTACCTTGAGGTTTGCTATCTCGATCTGAATGGCCCGAATAATTGTGGCGGGATACGCGACCAACAGATTCTCAAGGATTTTCCTCCGTTCAATCCGAAAGATGGAGATCTTGCTCCGGGCGTCCTTGGCCGTATCAATGACATCGTAGACAATAGCGACGGACAATTGAACGTAAACGAAGCAATGTTCATTGACGTCGCTCGACGCGCTCACACCTCGCTACGACTACCGCTTCCTCCCGAAAAGGCTTGGGTGAAATTGAGACGCGAACTGAAGACGGCGGGATAACAAAGCGTTGGACACGGAGCCGCCGATCGCGTCCTTTTTGAAGTCAATGTTGATTGGCGGCGGCCCGGTCAACGCCATCGTTATGTGTCCAAAGCAATACACGATGGACTTCACCTCAATCGACGTTGAAACTGCAAACCCCGATTTGAGCAGTATTTGCCAGATCGGTATCGTTCAGTTCCGCGACGGCGCTGTCGCACATCGTTGGAAAACGTACGTCAATCCAAACGACTACTTTGATCCGATGAACGTATCCGTTCATGGTATCAATGAATCCGACGTCTCTGACGCGCCAACGTTTTGCGATATTGCCCCCGAACTACACGGCTATCTGACGTCATCTGTCGTCTGCCACCACACAGCTTTTGATCGAACCGCAATCCACGCAGTGCATGCGCGGCACGATGTACCTGTACCCGACATTCGATGGCTTGACACTGCACGCGTCGTTCGCCGGACTTGGCTCGATCGATCACGATCGGGGTATGGTCTTCGCCCGGTCGCCGATATGCTGGGCATTACATTTAACCACCACGACGCTGAGGAAGACGCCCGCGCCGCGGGCGAAATACTCCTGCACGCGATACGGGAATCGGGGCTTTCTGTTCCCGAATGGCTTGTACGTGCATATCGGCCAATCACTTCATCTAGCTCTGGATCATCTGAACGCCACACACGTGACGGCAATCCTGAAGGTCCACTCTATGGCGAGACTGTCGTGTTTACCGGCGCCCTCTCAATGCCCAGACGTGAGGCCGCTGATTTGGCCGCCGCTGCCGGGTGCGACGTTGGCGCTGGCGTTACGAAATGCACGACTCTCTTGGTCGTTGGTGACCAAGATGTTACAAAGCTTGCTGGACACTCAAAGAGTTCTAAGCATCGCACAGCAGAGGCAAACATCGAGAAGGGACAACCAATCCGAATACTTCGGGAGACCGACTTCCGAATGTTGCTCGACACCGCCAAAATACGCACATAACCAAGCCGTGAACCGGAGCGGCGAAGTCGGGCCGTTTTCAAATTGACAGTCTTTCGTCGCCGCCCGGTTACGGCTGTCGTTATCTTGGTGGTCTTCCGCGACTGACCGATACGAGTTGTTCGTCTCTGCACTGGTCATCGATGAATGCAGTGGTGGCGATTCCCATGCTGCAGCGGAACGCCTCGCGATTTTGGATGGAGTACCGCTTATTGGATCTACGCCTGACATGGAATCTTTGGTTGATGCTTTGTTGGACAGAACCGCCGTGCCGAAATCCGAACCACGCGACGCAACACACATCGCGATTGCGACCACGAACGGAATCGATTACTTGGCATCATGGAACTTTAAGCATATACTTAATCCAGCGACCATGAGGTTGATCGAAACGGTTTGTCGCCAGTCTGGCTTCGATCCACCCATACTTGTGACACCACAGCAGCTGTATGAGGCTTACGATGGTTCCTGACCCTACGGTTGAAATTAAACGAATCCGCCATGAACTCGGTGCTGCCGACGGCTTCGATGTAGGTCGGATCTTTGCGCGGCTTCGCCAAATGGAGGCGGAAACTGATCGCAAGGTTGTCCGCAGGTCCCCCCGACGATCTTCGGATAACAAGGCGATGCACCGGAGCGGCGAAGCTGCGTCGTCTGAAGTGGAAAATCTGTCGTCGCCGCCCGGTGATCGCTAACGTTATGCGACAAGAATCCCAATAACAAACCACTATGCAAGGTTGACTTCATGCCCCAAGCTCTCTTCTACCCGTGGATTGACATCGAAGATGAGCGTTGGCTCAAAGCATCCTTGCTCTACTGGGACTCGGTTCGAACGATTGTTCCCGAGTCAATTGATGCACCGTACTCCACGGAAATCGGCAAGGAACTCGCTAGTGCTGGATTCTTGGTGCCACTCCGCGTTATGTCCGGCATGTAAGAGATTGAGGAACTTGCCGATGATGTCCTCGCTTATCTTGGTAGCGCTGAAGGTGCGGAACTTCTCGTATCCGGCCTAGGAGACCGACGCCACGATATTCACATTGACAAACTGTCACATCGTATAGGAAGACTCGCGGAGATGCATCCAGAGAAACTTCCGCACGAGATTCGATACATGCTCCGTGACTTTGAGCGTTCTTCTGAGCGCGGAGGTGAATGGCTTAATGTAAACGATGGATTTGCCAACTTTTACATGACGTTGCTCGCCAACCGACTGTCTGACCGTGTTGGCGCTCGCCTTGTGACTTCGCTTCCGACCGCTGACCGATTGGCAGTATCTGCGCGACTCGATGCTCAACTCAATGGCTTGATTCCGTGGGGCATGCATGGGCACCATCGTAGTTGGCGTGAATATGAGGTGCTTGGTCGCCGACGTAGGATGCCGAGACACTTGGCTCCCGGCATCCTAGCCAACCTTGCGATTGAGCGAATCGGTATAGCACAAGAGACGTCACTTGAGCAGTTGATTGATTTCCGGACCCAGCACCGCGACGAACTTGCTATTTTCCGCGCGGAAATTGACAAACTTGCTGCCTCCGTTGACACGGACGAGCCCATTGAAGCACTTCGGCAGCGCATTGCGGACATCTATTCGAACAATGTTGTTCCGGCAATCGCGAATTTAAAATCAGCGCTGGACGGACGTCGCATACGGTGGCTAAGTGACGGCCTTCAAAAAATCGCATTTCTATCGGTCGGTTCGTCGTCAGTACTTGCAGCAACAGGCATGCCTATCCCCACCGCCCTGTTGGCTGGTGCTGGCTTGTCGCTGATTGTTTCCGGTGTGATGTACAATGTAGATCGACGCGAATCGCTGAGGCAAAACCCTTACACTTATTTGCTGTCAATCGAGCGTGAGTTGGCGTGACAACTCCGACGGAGCGCACAAAAAAGTCGCATAACCAAGCGGTGAACGGGAGCCGCCGATGACGCGGGTTTTTGAAATCATCGTCTGTTGGCGGCGGCCCCGTTACCGCTGTCGTTCGGCTAATGGAGGTTATTTTATGGGACACTTGAAACGTTATGGTTTGTATTGCTATCTCACGGTTGTAATGTGTGCGATCTCGCAAGGCTCACTTTTTGGTCAAGCCGCTGGAAACCCGCCGCCAGGGGCGAACACTCGTCCCGCCGACGGTGTTTCAGTGGAAGCACCGCATAACGCTGCGGTTCGTCCTGACGAGGCAATCCAGCTTCTCGGTCATCTGCGGGTTCAAGGCGAAGTTGAAGCTGAGATTACGGTAACTGGACCGGTGCATATCGGGTATTACTTTTTCGATGCTGTTTTTAATCCTCAAACTGGCGAGTGGGAGAAGCAGAATCGATTTGTCGTCGTACGTCCAATTGGCGTATCTGCCGTTTGCCCTGCCGGCACATACGGCGGCCACGGTTTGTATCTGGATTTCGAACAATGGGTCCAAGCCAACCCGCATTGGAAAAACGATACACTTTACTTGTGCCAAGGAAGTCCACGCGACGCGCTTGACAACGTCGGCAGCTTCGCCGTGGGGCGTCTTCCTTCGTCGTTTTTGCCCCCTTGGTTAGCTTGGTTGTTTCAATGAGGTGAATGATGAATGTCAAACAAATGACTCTCGCAACAAAGTTCTGTTCAGCGTGGCGAATGTTTTCCAGGGTCCTAATGCTGGCAATATTATTTGGGGTTCATGCAATTGGCCAGGAGACAGATCCGAAAGTTCAGAAATTGCCCGACGGATTCAAGCTGACTGAACTCTCCGTGAAGTTGGATTCTCCTGATCGCTTTTCAATGGAATACGCAGGGGGCATACTTGCACCGACAAGGACCAGTGACGACGGGCCCGTGTTTGTTCGTGGTACCTTGACCATTTTGGGTTCATGGGATGACAAGCACGTCCACACGGACGAAGTGAGCAATCGACCAAATGGAGAAATTACACTAGTTTTTCGGGCTGTACCACTGCTAGGGGTGGTGGAAACATTTGAAGCGGTTCGGCTAAATAGCAGTTTGCTTGTAACCATTGAGGAAGATATGGATAGAGGTCGCTCAAGAATGGTGTGGCACTTAGACAAGCAGTCACCGCGGAATAGAGGCGACCAAGAGAATTCCACCGCTGATTGGAGACTTAAGAAAGCCGATCAAGAATACAAACTGAAAGTTCCTTTGCGCGTACCTCAAACGAAACGCGAGATAAAGGCAGACGTTCCATTTGAGTTTGTTTGGTATCCCGATGGCCAATGGAGAGTAGACTACTTTTATGCCATTGATGTATCGCATACGATCGGCGTCGACCTTGAGCAAACTGCGTTGTTCCATGCAGGTGCCAGGGTCCTAGAGCCAGAGCGAGAGCTTCGAATCTTGGTTTACAAGGTGTTGACATCGCTCGGGGTACCACTTGATCCATTTTGGTGGCTGAAGTGAGTTGCCGAACAATCGGATGCACCGAAGCGGCGGATCGGTGCGGATTAGCAGTGGACAGATCACCCCCGCCGCTCGGTGATCCTTGTCGCTCGGCGACGTTCGATACCTCGTGGACATATCCCCACACCGGAGGGAGAATATGACAGTGATCAAGGCAACCGCCTCACTAATACTGTTCGGCGTCCTCGTAAATCTGGTAACCGACGCCGACGCTCTCGGACAAACGCCAAGGTCGGATTCGCCTCAAGCCGGAGTGCACTCGCTGTCCGACGAAGATGACGCAGCCATTCGCAAGATCATCACCGGTATCGAGGATGCGTGGAATGCGCACGACATGAGTGCCTGCGGCAAGTTTTTCCGCGAGGATGCCGATTGGATCAATATCGTAGGTATGCACTGGCGCGGGCGTGATGCGGTCATGGCCGCACACATCGCCTTTCACGAGACGCTCTTCAAGGACAACCGCATGAAGATCGATGAGATCGAAACCCGATCACTGGGCAACGACTTCGCGATCGCCGTGGCAACGATGACGCACGACGCCTTCCTGGCACCCGATGGAAGGACTTTCCCGAAAGCACAGAATCGGTGCACGCATGTTTTGGCGAAAGGCCCCGACGGTTGGAAGATCGTCCACGGTCATAATGTGCAGGTCGATGCAGAGGCAGCCAATCACGACCCTGTCAACAAGAAAGAAAGCCCCGCCGAGGACGATCTTCAGGCGCTTCAAGGGGCGTGGGTCACGGTGAAGGTAGTCACCGACGGCACAGTCGAGTTCGACATGAAGGAGGCGCCGCAAGGGGGGCCGGTATCGACGCTCACCTACAACGGGCATAAGTGGGTGCTCAAGCTGGGTGACAAGGAGCTCGCCACTGGAACGTCGGTGTTGGATCCCTCCAAGACGCCCAAGTACATCGACCTCACTCATGAATCAGGCCCACTCAAGGGGGAAACCGTGCTTGGCATCTATAAACTCGTGGGGGACGAGTACACTGCGTGCATCGCCGCAGTCGGTAAGGAGCGTCCGAGCGAGTTCTCCAGCAAGGAGGGCAGCGGCTGTAGACTTGTTTTTAGTAAGCGAGAGAATCGCTAATGTGTTAGTGTCCAGCATCCCAACTGCGAGTGCGGATGGCGACAAAACCGCCGAACCAAGCGGTGAACGGGAGCCGCCGATGAAGCGGGTTGTGAAATCATAGTTTGTTGGCGGCGGCCCCGTTACCGCTGTCGTTATGCCAAACCAGCGCGACGAACTTACGGCTAAAGATTTGTGTTCTAGCTGCTTGCCAGCGAGATGTTGGTTGCAGATAATAACGATAGGTCCTGAGTTGCGGTCACCCACGAGAACGGAGTGCGCGCCAAAACACGCCGGCCATGACTCAAACGGCATAACAAGGCGATCCACCCAAGTCGCCGAAAGAGTCGGTTTCCAATTCAAGATTTTTTGACGGCGACTGGGTGATCGCCGTCGTTATGCCACAGAAACAATGATACGAATCGAACACCTGAACTTCGGCTGGCTGCACAAGCCCCCACTGCCGCCCGCATGTTGCCATTGTGTTTTGGTTCTGTCTGGGGATGAGGCTGTCCTGATCGATTCTGGAATCGGAATGCACGATGTTCGCGACCCCCTACGGCGAGTTGGCTCCGATGTGATCGATGCTGCGGGCTTTAAATTCCTTGCTAATGTTACTGCAATTCGTCAATTGGAATCGCGCGGTCTCTCTGCTTCAGCCGTAACGGACATCGTTTTAACGCACTGCGATACCGATCATGTGGGTGGCCTCTCAGATTTCCCGAATGCTCGCGTTCACCTTGCATCTGAAGAAAAAGAGAATCTTGATTCGGGGAATCCTCGGTACACTCGTCACCAATTTTCGCATGGGCCGAACTGGCAAACTTACTCGGAGAACGACTCCGATTTCCTCGGTCTACCGTCTCGCCGGATAGATACTATTGCTGATGTGGATATCCGACTCGTGCCGCTATTTGGTCATACCAACGGCCATTGCGGGGTCGCCATCTGTGACAACGGTGCATCGGTGCTTCACATTGGTGACGCATATTACCTCCGCGACGAATTGACGAATGAAAACCACCCGATAAGCGAGCTTGCAACATTGCGAGCTGACAACAATCAACTCCGCATGGAATCACTTGACAAACTGCGACAGTTAATTTCCCGCGACGGCGTCGACCTGACATACTTTGGATATCATGACATAACTGAATTGCCGGAGAGTGTTCCAATGTTAGAAGACGTGGCATAACCATGGCATGAACGCGGAGCCGCCGATCGCGCGTTTTCGAATGGAGCATCAACCGCGGCGGCCCGGTTATGCCAGCCGTTCGCTGCCAGACGAGGACGCTATGACCGCACAGATCAATGATGCGTTTCATCTCGACGGCGACGACTACTCGTTGGCTGGTATCAGTGAAGGCGACCTCTTCGATCCATCGCTCTTGGGACTCAAGCCTACGGGCACTTGCACAGCGTGCTGGCGCGGCTATCAAGCTGTCTTTGGAATTGACACGAATCGTCTTATTCTCCAGACGCTTCATGTGAACCTCATCAGTGACACCAAGTCATATTCTCGCATTCCCGGTCCAGGGATTAACGGTGTTACACCGACCGACGCCGAAGGCGAACACGATTGGTTCAACAATCACTACAACAATATCAATTATCACCTTGAGTACTCCGGCGGGCTCCTCATCGCAAACGGTTTCATTCGAGATCTCTACATCCACATGGGGTTTCATCCCGCGTGGAAGTATAAATGCGTGCGAGAACTGCTATTTGAAAATGGGCGTCTAACGTCAAACACTGACCGTTCAGCCCAAATGGCTGAAATCCGGCAATCGTTCCTCGCAACCCGTGATACCTCGCATTCATCGCGAATGCCTTCTCGCAATGAAATCGAGCAGTTCGTCGAGCGGGCATTCGATCGCCGATATGACATGTAAGGCAGCGAACATCTCTATGGCCCTTGAAGTCAAGTAGTACATACTTTCTCCGGCGGAAGAAGTGGCAGTTTTTGTTTCCCCTTTCGGGGAATGAGAGTCTCCAT
>JACTND010000079.1 GCA_014584305.1 Planctomycetota bacterium
GACCCTAAGGCCGATCCCAAGTTCAATGAAGCTGCTGGTGCAAATCCAGGTAGCATCAAAATGGAACCCATAGGCGGCTCGAAGAAACCTAAGACCTAAGCGACTCGGCAGGTGCCCGGGCGTCCCGCGTTTCCTGGTACCCGTCACTCAAAGCACTGTCCACTCGGACAGTGCTTTTTTTGTTGCCATTGGAGCCACCGTCACCAGATTTGGAAGTTGCGTTTTTTGAAGACATTGTCAAGAAATCGTGCTCCTGCTCAATGAAATGGTGCTCGTGCTCGACCAACGTGTTTCAAGTCCTACCAGAACGTTGACAGTGCCTCCGCCAATCCCCATTGGGGGACATTCTCGATCCCATGAATGGACGAGCGCAACGCGAAAATGCGCCCGTGTTTAAACAACTGGAAAATGCCTCAATTACAATAGAACGACGATTTCATCCTCGACTACTGGAAAGAGAACCATAACCGTGAGCATCACAACCCTGTTGCGCTTGGCACTGTTCATCGTCTTTTGGACCATCGCCGGCCTACCGGCCGCGGCGCAGGATTTCCCCAATGAAACGTATCAACAGGGCTTAAAATTCCGCTCCCTGGGCCCGTATCGCGGCGGGCGCTCCGCGGCTGTGGAAGGCATTCGCGGCAACCCCAAAGTGTTTTATTTCGGCGCGACCGGCGGTGGCGTTTGGAAAACCGAAGACGCCGGGCAATCGTGGACGAACATTTCGGACGGATTCTTCGGCGGCTCGATTGGCGCGGTGGCAGTCGCCCCCTCCGATCCCAAAATCATCTACGTCGGTGGCGGTGAAAAAACGGTGCGCGGCAACGTCTCGCATGGCGACGGCATGTGGAAATCGACTGACGGAGGAAAAACCTGGCGCCATGTCGGATTGGGCGACACCCACCATATACCACGCGTGCGCGTCCACCCGAAGAATCCAGACGTAGTGTATGTCGCCGCGCTGGGACACCTGTATGGACCGAATGATGAACGCGGGGTCTTTCGCTCGCGCGATGGCGGCGATACGTGGAATCGGGTTCTGTTCGCCAACGCCGATGCGGGGGCGGTCGATCTGATCCTCGATCCGACCAATCCGGAGATTCTCTATGCTTCGACCTGGCGGGTGCGGCGAACGCCGTACAGTCTTGAAAGCGGCGGCGAGGGTTCCGGCTTGTGGAAAAGCAACGATGGCGGCGATACCTGGACCGAGTTGACGCGCAACCCCGGCTTACCCCAAGGGACCGTCGGCATCATCGGCGTCGCGCCGTCCCCGGTCAATCCGCAACGCGTCTGGGCGATCATCGAAGCTGAAGACGGCGGTCTGTTCGTCAGCGATGACGGCGGCGGCACCTGGCGCTTGACCAGCGACGACCGCAATCTGCGACAACGCGCCTGGTATTATACGCGCGTCTATGCCAGCCCCCGGAACGCCAACGAAGTCTATGTGCTCAACGTGTCGTTCCACCGTTCGACCGACGGCGGCAAAACGTTCCAGTCGATCCGCACGCCCCACAGCGACCACCACGATCTGTGGATCGACCCTGCCGACCCCAATCGGATGATTATCGCGGATGACGGCGGGGCGCAGGTGTCTCTGGACAACGGCGCGACGTTTTCCACCTACATGAATCAGCCCACTGCGCAGTTCTATCGCGTGACGACCGACAATCACTTTCCGTATCGCATCTACGGGGCGCAGCAAGACAACTCAACCGTCCGCATCTTGCATCGCACCGCCGGGGGCTCGCTCGGCGAGAGCGCGTGGGAATCGACAGCTGGTGGCGAAAGCGGCCATTTGGCTCCCGACCCGACCGATCCCGAGATCGTCTATGGCGGATCGTACGGCGGCTATTTGCAGCGCTACGACCACCGCACCGGTCAGTCCCGATTAATCAACGTTTGGCCCGACAATCCGATGGGGCATGGGGCCGGAGATTTGAAGTACCGTTTCCAATGGAATTTTCCCATCGTCTTTTCACCGCACAATCCCCGCGTCCTGTATGCGGCCGCCAACGTCCTCTTCAAAACCGAAGACGAAGGCCAATCGTGGACGGCGATCAGCGGCGACTTGACCCGCAATGATCCGAGCAAACTCGGACCGTCGGGGGGGCCGATCACGAAAGACAATACCAGCGTCGAGTATTACTGTACGATCTTTGCGGTCGCGGAGTCACCGCACGAAACCGGAACGATTTGGGTCGGCAGCGACGATGGGTTGATCCACCTGACGCGCGACGGTGGCCAATCCTGGTCCAACGTGACACCTTCCGACGACATCCTCCCCGAATGGGCGCAGATCAACAGCATCGAAATTCACCCCACAAACCCGGGTGGACTGTATGTCGCGGCCACGCGCTATAAGTCCGATGACTTCGCCCCCTACCTGCTCCAGACCACCGACTATGGAGCGTCCTGGAAGCGGATCGTCAACGGCATCGATCCCCAACATTTTGTGCGCGTTGTCCGCGCCGATCCGGTCCGTGCGGGATTGCTGTTCGCCGGGACGGAAAACGGTCTGTACTGGTCATTCGACGATGGCCAGCATTGGCAGCGATTTCAAAGCAACTTGCCCCTCACGCCGATCACTGACTTGACAATCAAGGACGGCGATCTGATTGTCGCTACTCAAGGCCGATCGTTCTGGATTTTGGACGACATCGAACCGATCCGGGCATGGAGTGCCGACATCGAGCAAGCGCCGTTGCACGTCTTCAACCAGCGGCCAGCCTATCGCCTGAGCGGCGCGACGGGGGGGCGAGGACGACGCGGCGACGGTACTGCGGTCGGCGGTGAGAATT
>JACTND010000016.1 GCA_014584305.1 Planctomycetota bacterium
TCACTTTCCAGGATTTGCGCAACGCAAATAGACGACAAGCAGGAATCGCTTTCGCGGACCGCACATACCGGCCTGGTGGCCGATTACTTCTTGTCCATAATGTCGGCCCCGCGCTGGTAGTCATTCAGCAGATGTTCGGCAAAGTACTCGAACATCCGTTGCGTGACATAGGGCTGGTAGGCGCCAAACCCGTGCCGTGTGTTGGGCAAATACAGCATATCAAAGCGTTTGTTGGCTTTGATCAAGGCATCGACCAGGCGCAAGGTATTGGCGGGATGGACGTTGTTGTCCAATTCGCCGTGAACCAGCAACAATTTACCCTTCAGGTTGGCGGCGACCTCGACAGTCGTGGGGACGCGAATCTCAAAACGATAGTCGGTTTGCTCTTGTTGTTGGTTTTGCTGTTGATCCTGTTGCTCGCGCTGTTCTTGCTGTTGTTCGTCGCGTTGACCGTCATCTTGCTGCTGCTGCTGTTGCTCGTCGGTTTGCCGTTGGTCGCCACCTCGTCCGCGACCGCCGCGCCGACCGCGACGTTGTTCTTGTTCCTGGTTCTGGCCGTCCTGTTGCTGTACGTTGTCTTGGCGTTGATCTTCATTCTGTTGTTGCTGTTGTTCATCTTGCCAGATGAACAACCCGTCGTCGAATGGATCGTAATCGAACAAGCGGCGGTCGAGGTCCCATTGGTCCTCGTCGTTTTGCATCTCGAAGGCGTAAAAGAAATCGGTGGGATGGACCGAGAAACCGTGGAGCGCGTCCTGGCCGGGACTGGTCTGATCGCCGCTGTTGGCGTTGGCGGACGCCCGGCGCTGAGCATCGCTCCCTGATTGGCGATTGACGGCCACTTCGCGCAGCCCGTGATAACGCTCGGACCAGGAATTGTTGTACACGTTGTTGTCGTGATTTCCCGCTGTGGAGACTCCGACTTTGAAGAAATCGTTATAGGGTGGGACCAACAGGGCGGCCGCGGTCATGAAACCGCCTCCCGAGTGCCCATAGATGCCCACGCGATCGACGTCGATGAATGGATACATCTGCGCCAGTTGCTCGATGGCCGCTTTCTTGTCGGCCAATCCGTAGTCGCGCAGATTAAAGTACCCGAAGCTGCCGTACGCTTTGGAACGGCTGGGCGAGCCGCCGCGATGACCGACTTGGATCACGATGAAGCCGATTTGTGCCAACTGCTGTTCGCCCGAGGTGGCCGAGAAGGTGTGCCGCGTCCCTTCTTGCTGCGGACCCGGATAGACGTGGGCAATGATCGGATAGAGTTTGTTGGGGTCGAAATCGAACGGCTTGTACATGTTGCCATACAAATCCGTCACGCCGTCGGCAGCTTTGACGATGAATGTTTCGGGCATCTGCCAGCCGACTTGTTCCAGACGGCTCAGGTCGGCGGTTTCCAAGTGCATCACGACGCTGCCATCGGCGCGACGCAACCGCGAGGCCGGCGCTTGATCGACGCGCGAATAGTTGTCGATCAAAAACTGCTTGCTCGGCGAAAGGGAAGACGAGTGATTGGCATTGCCCGCATCGAGCAAACGGAGAGCGGTCCCATCCAACCGGACGCAGTACAGGTGTTGGTAATAGATGTTCTCGCCTGGTTCCCGGCCGCTGCCGATAAAATACAATTCGCGGTTTTTTTCATCGACGTCCACCAGCCGGTTGGCCAAAAAACTGCCAGTAGTAATGGCATTTTTGAAATTCCCATCGCGGTCGTACAGGTAGAAATGCCCCCATCCGCTGCGCTCCGACCACCAGATCATTTCGTCGCTGTCATTCAGGTAACGGTGCGGTTGCGGCGCGATATGGGTGTTCTCAAAACCTTCGCTGATCAAACAGCGGGTTTCGCCGGTAGCCGAGTTTAAAGCGCAGAATTCAATGTTCCGCAACAATCGATCGCGGCGGAGAAAACGAATTTCGCTCCCGGTTTTCCCAAAGTGCGTTTGCGAATAGCTCTCGTCCTTCCACTTGGGCGTCACGCGCGTGAATGCTTTGCTCTCGCGCCAAAAGTAATAGAGTTCCGATTTGCGGATGTGCTCCTCGCCAGGCATCGGGTAGGGATAGGTTTCCAGTGTCGGACGCGGACTGGCCAACGAATTGATGACCCACAGATCTTGCACGCCGCGCGAATCGGAACGGGAGACGAAGAACGATTGGGAGTCTTCCGACCAGGTCACGCCGGGTCTGGTTTTTGTTTCTGGCGTAATCGTTGGAGGCGGTTGTTGGGCTTGACCTGTCTGTTGTCCGCGCCCGCCGCGCCCTGCGAGATTCCCTCGTCCGGCAAACGAATATTTGTCTTCGCCGTCGCTGGAGAGCCGCACCGCCGTGTCGTCCAAGGCGGGGTCGATCTGCGGAATCGGCAAATCGCGACTGGCCGCAGAGGGAGGCCCTTCGACTTGTTCGCCACCTTGTTGGTTCTCAGTGCCTTGGTTTTGTTGCTGTTGCTGTTCCTGTTGTTGTTCCTGTTTTTGTTCGGTTGTTTGTTCGCCTTCGACGGTCGCCGTCTGTTCGGCAGAGGTCTCGCCTGGGAGCGGCTCAGCCGGCTTTTCGGGAACTTCGACATAGTACAAATCGTGCCCTTTAGCGAACACATACGCGCGGCGGTCGGGAGACCAGACACGATGATTGCTGCGATCGCCTGTCCGCGGAGTGCCACCGGCCGCGCGGTCTTGATTCTCGTCTTGTTGCTGTTCGTCTTGTTGTTGCTGTTGTCGTTGCTGATCTTCTTGTTGTTCCTGGCGTTCGCGCAGAAACTCCTCGCGCTGTTGATCGCCGCCGCCTCGTCGCGGAGGCGCTGCTGGCTGGCGTGGAGCGCGTCCCAAGAGCTTCAACGTTTCGGCGCGCAAGGCATACTCGTATTGCATGTCGTTGACGACGAACTTCATCGTGTCACCCAGTTCATCCACCTCGATTCGAGTCAGATTCAACATCTCGGCTTCGACGGGGCGCTTGCTCAATTCCGTCAATTGCGCGGCCAATTTGATGTGATCGAACAGGGGTTCCTTGGTTTCGCGGTGCGGGTTGACGCGCCAATAGCGGCGGCCGGTGGACGTGCGATAGACATACCAGAATTCATCGGATTTGCCGATCCAATTTGGCCGCACCTGCGTGTCGTAAACGAACTGCTGCAAATAGTTCGTGCTGTACTGCGAAGCCTGGCGATAGTTGGCGGAAACGACGGGCTCGCGCTGCTGTGCCGCGCACGGCGCCGCAACCAAGACCGCTGCGCACAGGAGGATCACTCGACCGAGGAAACGATGGCTGTAAACGAATGGCCTGGTTGATCGCTGCATGATAATTGCCCCCAAAAATACTTCCACGCCTGGCGCTGGTGCCGTCTATCTATTTATACCACGCCTGATGGTCGTCGTCCTGCGTTTGATCGCCTTCCTGGGCGCCGTCCTCCTGATCAACGTCGTCGTCTTCCTCAGTTTTTCCGTCTTTTTGTTGATCCTTGGTTTCGGTTTCTTGCTGGGCTTCGTCGTCGTCGCGACCGGTTTGCGTCGTGGTTTCCACCGCCGGACGAATGCGGTAGCGAAATTCGGGCTGATCCAGCGTGCGTCCCATTTTGAACGTCAACAATTCGTCGCCGACTTGAATCACCACTTCACGGCTTTCGATGCTGCGAATGGTCCAGGTCTGCTTGTCCAGTTCGAACGATTCGCCCAAGGTCAAATGGTGCTCGCGTTGCAAGGGTTTGATCTCGATAATGCATTTCGCTTGACCGCCCACTTCGTAGCTGCCGACCACATAGGCCGTCTGGGCATAGCGGAACGGCGGTGGGGGTGGCGGAGGGCGCTCGGTGACGCGCGGGGCCGGTGGCGGTTCCACCACTATGCTGAACGTCCGTTCGGCGGACTTTTGCGGGAAGCCATTATCCTTCACCCGCACCGACAAAGCGTAGGTGCCCACTGGGACGCTATCAACCGTGTACCGCGCCCGGCGACGCCCCTCCGGGGCGAACGTGTAGTTCTCCAGTTCCGAAGCCACAACTTCCCAAGTCAACTCGTCGTGTTCATCGATGTCTTCGCCGTCGATCAACAAAGAAACTTTCGCCGTGGGAACAGGAGCGGAAACCTCGGCGGTATCTTCGCTCGCGGTCACTGGGCGCTCGGCGGTGAAGCGCAAGCTGCGCGCCGACAGCGAAGGCGCGTTGTTGGCCAGGCCAAAGATGTTGCGCGCGGCAACTTGTTTCGCCATCTCGGACCGTTCCGCACTCAGTTCGCGACGCAGGTCCGCCAAATCGCGGCGTGCATCGGCGTCGGTCATGGCCACCACATCGACCGTCAAGTCGATCACGAGTTTTCCCGTGCGCACTTGGGGTTGACCGGCACTCCCCCCCGTCGTCTGCGGTTGAATCTTCAGCGTGTTAATCCGGTGCAGCATGTCGAGTTCTTCAAATGCCTGCAAGAACGTCAACAATTGCCCGATGTCGCCGACGACTTTATTGGCTGTAAACGTGTATTGGTCATAGACGAGGTTGACGCGTTTGCCGCGGTAGGTCCCCTTCGTCGGATTGGGCTGGGGAATGACGCCGCCGGGAACGGACATGCCTGCCCGTTTGCTAAGCGTATCCGTCAACCATTTCGCATAATCGACTTGCAGTTGATTGCGATCAGTCGGGGCGCTGCGGTCGCGATAATAGAAACGCCGCTGTTGCGCCAACAGGGCCTCCAGTTTCTTGTTTTCTTCTTGCGATATTTGATTGCGCAATCGCTGAATCGTCGCCCGCCCGGCAAAGTAACGATTCATCAGCCACGTACCCCCCCAGCCCAGCAGCAAGATGGGAGCCAAGACCCCCACGATCCGGGCCAGTAATTTTTCGCGCGATGTCATCTTCTGGAACATGGATCACTCAGGAGGTTGTTGTGTATCGGACGGCGCGGCCGGGTCACCCGGTTGCGCGCCAATGGGCGTGGAAGGCGAAGACTGCCATTTTTCCGCTTGCTCGCGAATCCGTTCATTGACGCTCTGGGCGGTGTCGAAATCCGAAAGCTCCGCAAACAGGTCGAGCCCGTAACTAAATGGGTATTCAGGCAACTTTGAGTCCTGGGCCAGCTTACCGGGGGCAATACGATACGGAGGATCCGACAACTGCTTTTGAATCTGGAACCCGGATTCGTTGGTGTCAAGTTGCCCGCTGATCGAGATTTTCAATTCTTGGTTGCGCAATACGAGTCCTGTAAAGGAATCCAAAATCGTCTGGTCGGCAGTCAGCAATCGGCGGCTGATGTCCAGCAATTGTGCGGTCCAATCGATTTTTCCTGCCATCCATTGATCCACCAATTGGACTTCGCCGATCAAATCGTCCACGCCGGGGCGAATTCGATCGCCGAGATTCTCTTGCCGGAGGGTATCGTATTCCTTTTGCAATTGCGCGATCGCGCTTTGTTGGCTGGACAACGTCTGCCAGATCAGGAGACCGGCGCCGACAATCACGATGGCTGCCAAGGAGGCGTAGAGGGCCACGCGGCGTTTATCGATTTTCTTTTCTTTGCGGCGGCGCGGATTGGCGAAGTCAATCTGTGGCACCCGAGCACTGGACAAAGACTGCAAGGCGCCGAAGTGCGCGGCGAATTGTTCCGGGCGTTCCAGTTGCGTAAACTCGCGACTCAATTGAAACGCGTGATCGTCCAGCGGATCGCAGGCGACCAATTCCGATCCGGTCCAGTCCCCCAACAGCTCGCGGACGCGAGTTACACTCGCCTCTGGGCCGATCAACAGGACCCGATCCACCGCGCGACCTTCACCCACGCGCGGGGCAGTCAATACGGTCCGGCGAATCTCCTGGGCGGTTTCCCGCTCGAGCTCCCCTTCGTCGTGCCCGGCCAACAAGACGCTGCGCGAGAGGAGCACCCGGCCCTGTTGCGTCAATGTCAGATCGACGGTTTCCGCCACGCGATGGACCAACAAGTTGACGCCATCGCTCAACAGACGGTGCTCGGCCACGATCAAGGTGTCTAAGAACGGACGCAGCAAAATCCGCCGCAGTTTGAGCCCGCAGCGCTCGCACAGCAGCTCAATATTGGCGCGCCATTGGGGCGAGAGGGCCGCCGCGATCACTGTCCGGCCGACGGAGGAGTCATCAGACAACGGGACGAAGTCGAGTTGCCATTGATCAGTGACCGTGGCAAACTCGTTCTTGGCCACGAAGCGCAACAGATCCGGCAACTCGTCGTCCGGCGCCGGAGGGACCTTGATGTCGCGCATTTCCACCGAGCGGCGATTGACGATCACATCCGCATCGCCGCGACCGAAATGGTGTTTGGCCATTTCCCGAGCGCACGCGTCAGCCACCGCCGTCCAGCTTTGATCGGCGGCGATCGGCAAGCGCACGGCGTGCGTCACATGAACGCGCGGGCCAACCATCCGGGCCGAGAGCGCGCGAACCTGCTGTTGATCGATTTCAAGAATGACGCGATTGGCCATGGGCTTACCTAACTAAATCAATTCCCAACACATCCAACGAATATCCGGCTTGCACGTGGGATTTGTCTCTCCAGAATAGTATGCCAGGAATGGGCAAAGTCGTATCCATCACGACTTCGGCCCGGCTCGTTCCCACTCCATCATCATAATAACCGACAATTTCGGCACTATACACGTCGCCACCGACACAGACGAACGGCATCATCATGCGCATCGTGGTCAAATCGACCAACCCCTCCACCAACAACCAGGTCTCGTGTTGGCGGTGGATATCCAATCCATACGGGTCGTCCAGTTCGAACTCGCGACGCGTCAGAATCTGCTCGAGAACATCGTCGGTCATCCCCGGAATTCCGGCCAGCAATCGCCGCGGGGCTTGCATAATATTCAATCGGCCGGGGATCGTGTTGCCGGCAAACGTCGTGGCGTGGGCCATCAAGTTGGGAAAACTGGCCGGCATGTTGAACGTCGAGATCGGCGAACGCAAAATCAAGGGTTGATCCGGATCGTCGGGATTGTCCGCCGTGGTGTAGGCGTCCACCAGATCCAAGACTTGAGAAAAGGTAAACTGCGCCTCTTGATCCAGGTCGAGTTCCAGAACTTGTGTAGCGGGAACCGGTTCCGGATCATCCTCGCGCGGCGTGTAGGGGCCTTTGATTCGATACTGAAGGATGAACCGCGTCCATTCTTCGTTGTAGTGGGCGCGGAGATCCGTGTACAGTTGTTGCAAATCTGGATTATTGAGGTTGACGCGGACCAGTCCTTCATTGTTGAGATTGGACTCCTTGCTGTACAACGTCAAATAGTTGGCCCAACCCAAATACATGTCCGCCTCTAGCCCTGAGATGTTGTCGAGCATCTCGTGCGAATCCAAAATGCCGTTGCGGTTGGTGTCCAAACCAAACAGCAATTCCGGAGTGACACCGCGGATCAGGAGCAATTCGTCCAAGCTGTCCAAGGGACCGTTCTTGCAAAAATAGGGGGGCGAGAGCCCTTGATAATAACCCGCTTCACATCCATAGTCGCGGAGATCGTCGTCGGAGTCCAACCAATCCAAAATCGCATCCGCCACGTCTTCGGTCATATTCGGCAAAGCCATCAACAGTTGCCGCCCGCTGCCGGCCACTTGGTTTTCGACGAACGTCAGTATGTTGAGATTCAGCTTGTTCGATTCGTCCATCAAACCATAACGAAAACCTTCCGGATTCCCTTCGTTGTCCACGCTGGGTGCGACGATCGTAAAACGGCCGATCAAATCCGGATCGGATGGGTCAACGCCGACCACCACCGCTTGAAAAATGAGCGCGTTGTCCCATAACCCGCCTTTGGCCTGCCGCGTCGCATAGTCGTTGGTCAAGAATAACCGCGCGTAATCGACGCCCGAATCGACCAGATACTTGGCCTGCACTTGCCGCGATACCAGCCGCGACGCTTCGTCTTCAACCAGCATCATCGTCGTAAAGGTGTAAGCCGCCAGGGCCATCAGTACGACGGATACCAGGACGATCAATAATACGGACCCGCGACGTGGTCGCTGTCGTCTGTAGTTTGCCGGTCGATTCATTGCGCGATCTCCGACAACGGCAAATGAATCACTTGGCGGTAGAGCCGGATACGCCCAGCATCCAACGTGTTCGCCGCCGTACGCGCGTCTTGATGGGTGCGCTCGATCAATCGCAAGGTATCGAAACCCACCGTGACCTCGATCGCCAGCGGGAACCCGCCGCTCGTCTCTGAATTCCATTCGGATAGCCAGTTCGAACCATCAAAGTACCGGAACTCCAATTGCACGATCTCGGGAGCGATCAATTGGCAATATTCGTCGAGTGCGCCCGTCGGGCCGTACTCGCCGCGAAACGCCGCAACGGCGCGGTCGATCTGTCGGCGATAGAGCCCTCCCAACGCGGCGATCTCGGGATCGAACTCTTGCGCCGCGACCGATTGGTTGCTCGGTTGGCCCAGCATGTACACGACCGATTTCAAGTCTGAAGGCGTCTGATGGCCGGCCTCGCCGCCGGTCATCAGCGAATGATACTGGTCCACTCGGGGCAAGCGGCTGATATCGACCGACAAAATCGCACTGTTGCCGATCAGCATCGGGCGGTACGTGGCGGTGTCCTCTTCGGGAGTCGAGGTATCGCTGGCAGACCCGCCCGCATTCCCTGAGCTTTGATTTCCTCCACCCTCGCCACCGCTACCTCCGCCGCCGTCCTCGCCAGCCCCGCTGCCACTGGATGCGCCGCCACTCGCACCTCCCAACATGCCACCCAGCCCGCCCATCAACGCTTCGGTCAACGACAGGTTGGCCAATCCCGAAACATCGGCAGGTTTGTATTGCATTGCCGCGCGGGCGTCGTTAGTGATCATCTGCATGACGCTCCGCACGACTTGTTGCTGTTCCAGCTCGGTCTGTTGCTGGGTCAACGTGAACAGATAAACGTAAATGCCCGTCGCAATGGCAGCGAAAATGAGCACGGACAGACCCAATGCCAGGACGATCTCGATCAACGTCATGCCCGCCCGAGTACGCGCTGCGCGGCAGTTCCGCTCAGCCGACAAACGACCGACCATCGAGGCGCACATGGTGTTCGAGCTGGCCATCGTGATTACTGCTCCGCATTCGGATCGTAGTCGGGATCGGGCATAAAGCGGACGATCGACATCGTGATCGGGTTGGCTGAGGTTTGAGGGGATTGCATGACGGTAACCGTTACGGACAGCAGACCGATTTGATCGCTGTTCTGTACGTCAACTAAATACAACCAATCGGGCGCGTCTGGGATCGTTTGCCCTGACGTCGAAGCTAACGGGAGCACACCAGCGGCCAACTCGGCCATTTTGGTGTCGCATAACAAAATCAGCTCCGTGCGCGCGCGGGCGTCGGCAGCGCTGCGATAACCGATCCACATCAACTGGCTGATGGCGGCCAAAGAGAACCCCAGGATCGCCACCGCCAACACGACTTCGAGCAACGTCAAGCCGCGCCGCCCGGAATCGAGTCCAGAACGCAAGCTATTCCGTATTCTTCGACGTGTCATCGTTCGCCCCCCATTTCGCGAACCACACGTGACGAACCCGTCAAACCGCGCAGCGCCACCATGATGACGTCGCCATTCCGATTGGCCAGGACGACCCTGGCATCTTGGCTCGTGCCGTCCGGGTAAAACAGCACTGGAATGAAACGATTGCTGTTCGCTCCGGATTGAGCCATTTCAAAGGCGCTGCGGGCGTCCATTTTCGATTCGCCGCCGACAAATAGGATGTCGCGCGGCAATCGCTCGCGGCTGAAGTCCAAGTCGCTTTCGCGGGTATCCACCTGTGTCCGATTGGCGCCGACATCCAATTTGGACGCCAAGGAATCGAACGGTTCGACGGCCAGACGGTCATCGCCCGGCGCGTAAACCAGTGCGTGAATTTTGCCCGTGCGAATGGCCAGCACCCGGGCGCGGCCCATCTCGGAGCGGACCAGATCGGCAGCTTTGTCCAATTTTTGGTTCGCCAGCGATCGAAACACTGCAGGCATCATCAACGAGGCTACCAGCGCCAACAGCCCAATGACCAAGATCAACTCGACCAAGGTCATTCCGGCGCGGGCTGTGCATGTCGTGCGATTGCTCATGAGACGTCAGCTCCGCGCACCTGGCCGCTAGTCGGATCGTTACCGATCTGCTGCGCTGGGAATGTCGTCCGCCGTTCCTTGCTGTAAATCCGGTCCGTTCGAGGTGATCAACACGCGGTTGTTCGTGTCGTCAGCCATATAGTTGTACGGCAGTCCCCACGGGTCAACAGGCACTTCCAATTGGCCTTGGGCATTGGCCTGCAAGTACGGGCCGCCCCACCGTTGCGGGCTGATGTTCGCGGGCGCCACGATCAGGTCTTCCAGTTGTGTGGGAAACCGGCCGTTGCGCAGCTTGAATTGCGAACAGGCGTCACTCAACAAACGAATCTGCGTCATGGCAAACTCGCGCTGGGCATTCTTCTGAATTTGAAAGATGGCAAAACCAGCCGCCGCGGCCAACATTGCCAAAATGAACATGACGAGCATCAATTCCAACAGCGTAAAACCGCCGCGGTGATAGCGTTTGCGTCGAGACATTCTTCTACTCCTTGGGTATTGTCGTTCGTTTTCTGTTGTGGCGGTTTCCACCGTTGGATTCCACCGCGACCCGGCGGTCGCTATTGAATCGCACTACTCATCTTGACAATCGGCATCAACAAGGCCATCACCAAGAACAACACGACCCCGGCCATGACGATCAACATGCCCGGTTCAATCATCTTTACTACCAACTCCAATCGCCGCGTGGTTTCACGCTCGAGTCCATCCGCAATATTGACTAACACGGTATCCATCGTGTTCGACTCCTCAGCCACCGCGATCATCTCGATCACATTCCGCGGGAAATGTCCCGATTTGTTGAGGGGCACCGACAACGACTCACCAGCAGTAATGTTCTCGGTGGCTTGGCCAATCGCCTCGGACAAGACACGATTACCCGCTGCCGCGCGGCTGATGTCCAGGCTTTTCAAGATCGGTACGCCGTTCTTGAGCAATGTCCCCAGCACACGACAAAATCGCGATACGGCCAGATTGCGAAAAATGACGCCAAACAGCGGCATATTCAACCGCCAGCGGTCCAACCACATCCGTCCTATATCCGTGTTAACTTGAACACGCACAACCACCAAAAGTATCGCCAAAACGCCCAATAACCACCACCAATTGGCCGTGATCCAGGCGCTCATGCCCAACAGAAACTCCGTTGCGGCGGGCAATTGCCCCTTGTCCCGCAAGCGTTCGAACATCGCTTCAAAAATCGGGACGACAAAAATCAAAATCGCTGAAACGACCAATATGCAGACCGTGGCCAACACCCCCGGGTAAATCAACGCCCCTAACGTGCGGGCCTTCAATTCGGCTTGATGTTCCGTGAACGCAGCCACGCGTTCGAGAGCGTCCTCCAAAAAACCACCCTCGGCGCCGGCCCGCGCCATGTTGATCGCCACTTCGTTGAAGATCCGCGGGTGCCGCGCGAAGGCATCCCCCAACGACTGGCCGTCTTCCACCCGGGCCACGATGTCGTCCAGCGCGTTCTGTAACGTGGTCGATCCGGATTGGGCCCGCAACACCGATAGGCTCTTGAGCAGTGGGACGCCACTCTTCAAAAGCGAGGCCAATTGACCATAGAATACGGCAATCTTTTGGTCGCTGACTCGACCACCAAACGAAACCCCGGCGGAGGTGCTCTCGACGGCGACTTCAATCGGAAACAGCGACTTGCGCGACAACGCGTTGACGACGTCGCGTTCAGATGCCGCGGCGAGTGTTCCCGAAATTTTCTGGCCCGCCAAGTCACGGGCCACGTAGGTGAAGTTCGGCATCGGCTAACCTTTTCGCGACAAGCCGCGATCCATCTTCGTAATCCGCGCGACTTCCTCCACCGTGGTCAGCCCGTCTAATACTTTCAACCACCCGTCCTCGCGCAAGGTCAACATCCCATCCTCCATGGCGGCCTTCTTGACCTCCCAACTGCTCGCGCGGTCGTGCGCCAATTGCCGAATCCGATCCGAACAGACCAGCAACTCATAAATACCCATTCGCCCGCGATAGCCCAAGTCGCGGCAATTGCGGCAACCCTTGTTTCGATATAGCGACCGGCCTTGAATCTGGTCCCACGGAAAATCGTCTGGCAAATCGACGCGGTCCGGTTGGTAGGCCTCACGGCAGTCCATGCATAACCGCCGCACCAAACGCTGCGCCATGATCCCCTCGACTGTGCTACTGACCAAAAACGGTTCGACGCCCATATCCACCATCCGCGAAAACGAACTGGCGGCGTCGTTGGTGTGCAGCGTGCTGAATACCAAGTGGCCAGTCAGCGACGCTTGAATAGCATTCTCGGCAGTTTCCAAATCGCGGATTTCGCCGACCAAAACCACATCCGGATCGTGGCGCAAAATGCTCCTCAAGGACGCGGCAAACGTCAAACCGATTTTGGGGTGAACCTGAATCTGATTGATCCCTTCCAGTTGGTATTCCACAGGGTCTTCGGTGGTGATGATCTTCACGTCGGGACTGTTGATTTCCAACAAGGCACTATACAACGTGGTTGTTTTACCGGAGCCTGTCGGGCCAGTGACCAACACGATCCCGTGGGGGAGGTTGATCAAATCGCGAAACATCTCGTACGTGGCTTGCGACATACCCAAGTTGCGCAAGTCGAACACCATGGCCCCTTTGTCCAAGATCCGCATCACCAGGCTTTCGCCGTGGATCATGGGGATCACCGAGACGCGCACATCGACTTCCCGGCCTTTGACTTTCAGCTTGATCCGACCATCCTGGGGTAATCGCTTCTCGGCGATATTGAGCCGCGCCATGATTTTCAAACGGCTAATGATGGCGGCTTGGAAATGATTGATCTCCGGCGGAACGGGCTGAGCATGCAATATCCCATCGATCCGATACCGAATCACTACGCCACTGGCCTGCGATTCAATATGCACGTCGCTGGCGCGAATCTCGATCGCCTCCAACAAAATTTCATTGACCAGCCGGACCACGCTGGCCTCTTGTGCCATCTCGCTCAACTCGGAACCGTCGGTTTCCAAGTCTTCCAGCAGCTCGACCCCTTCGCTGGCCTTCTGCTCGATCAACCCTTCAATCGTCTCGCCACCAACGCCCAAATGCGTTTTGATTAAACGAGTAATCTCGGCGCGGTCGGCCAACACGGGCCGGACATTCAAGCCAGTGCTGGCACTGATTTCATCTAGCGGATAGAAATTGAAAGGATCGCTGGTGGCGACGATCAGCGAACCGTTCTCGCGGCGCACGGGGAATAAGAATTCACGGTAGATGATCTTTTGCGGGAAGGTCTCAATCAAATCCAGATCGACCGCCGCCTCGCGCAGATCAATGAAGTCCATCCCCAATTCGGCGGAGACAGCAGCCAATGCCGCCGGCCGCTCGGCCGCCGGTTGGGATGCCAACCACTCCAAGGCGTCGATACCTTTGTCGCGCAACGTCTGCAACTGCTGCTCAGAAATCAGCTTGCGCTTCAACAAGATTTGACCGATATCCATGCGCCTCGCCTAATTGTTTGCGGAATTCAGTGGAGATGCCCAACCAGCATCCATCATAAACAAAATCAGCGCCAACAACGACAAAAACGATGACGCGCAGCGCCGCCATGCGATGCTACGCCGACGGATGTGCTGATAATGACGGCGGGCCACACGAGGTGGATTTCGACGTATGACACACCCGCACCTACGCGCCGGCCATCCGAAAGAAACGCACTGCATGGGGGTGAAGAGTGGGATGCGTCACATGATCGCAAGTGCGTTTCTTCCGGACGGCCGACCCCACGTTACTTTTAACCTCGTTCCGCTGGAAAAGTTTCGGATAGAAACTGACAGAGAATGCAACAGCGAATGAAGAACTACCGCTCGAACAGCGGCATTTACCCGACAGGTGCCTTGAAAGAACGAAGACCGGCGCGGGATTGGCCCACGCCGGCTCGGCAAGGATTCAATGTGTGCTAAGGGAGCAAACGCTAGAAGTCCGTCCGTCCGCCTCCGCCGCGACGCTGCTCACCACCCCCTTGGCCGCCCCGCATCATGTTCTGAAAGGGATTGCCGAACTCAATCGGATCCCCTACCAGCTCGCGATACTTCTCGCGCTGTTCGGGCGTCAATTGGTCTAACAACTTGTTCATCGCCTCGCGGCGCAGTTTAACGATTTTTTCTTGCAGTTCCTTTTCCAACTGCTCGGCGGTTTCGCGCAGTTTCTGCTCCTGTTCCCGCGAAATCTTCAAATCATTGCGTATCGTTTCCGACAACAAGCTCCCACCGACGCCGCGGCCGCGACTCTGTGATTGCACCGAGATTTGCTTGAGGCGTTTGGTTTGGTGCGGCAACAAGATTTCGTCGATGTCTTCTTCAAAGCCTTTCAAGGTCTCCTGAGCTTTTTCTTGCATCTCTTCGAACATGCGGCGCGGGTCCTCACCGCGTCCGGGTTGCATCCCTTGAAACATGTTCATCATCGTGCTGCGAACTTCATCTTGCAGCTTCTTCAGTTGATCGATTTGATCCTCGCTCAAATCGAGATCCTTTTGAACATTCTCGTCCGCTAACAAGAACAGATTGCCGCCAAAAAAATTCATGCCGCGCCCGCCGCCAGGCCCCCCTTGGCCAAACCCAGGCTGCGCCCAAACTGCCTGACCAATGAGACACACCCAACCGGCTATCCCAGCCGCCAACCCAAATCTCGTAAACTTCGTCATAATGTCGTTTGCTCCTACACCCTACTGAAGAACCCTTGCCATGCCCCTCGTCCTCGTTCCACGTCATTAAACCCGCCTCCCCCTTCCCAGTTCCGCCCAAAAAAGGGGACACCCAATATCTTGTGTTTAAAAAGGGGACACCCAATGTTTTGTGGTCAGGCGTGGGTTTTTCGCGGAAATCACGCCAGAAAACGAGATTTAGAAAACGATCACCAGGTTGAGTTCTGGTAGGCAAGCGACCTTCAACGGCTTCCCTAAACCATCAATTTGGTGCTCCGCGTGCCGGTTCCTTGCAGATCGCAGAACTTCTCAGCCAACAAAGAGTGTTACCGACCACTAGACTGATTCTGAGGTGCAATTCAGGCTATATCTAAAAACGAACGCCTTTCGCCTGATACTGAAGGACCAGTCGCTGACATAAAGGCCGGATAATCGATTCGAATGCTAACTGGCAACCCGCAATGGATTCCCTGGGCATTGCATCCATAGTTGATGGCGGCGGGTGGCTTCGGCAGCGATGTGTTCAATGGTCCCGGCGACGCGCTTGAACGTCCGGCGATAGTCC
>JACTND010000305.1 GCA_014584305.1 Planctomycetota bacterium
AAATGGGTGGTTGGTGCTAGGTCAACTCGCGATAGAGTGTGGCATGGGGGTTCTTTTCCGGGTCATGCGAGTAAACACCATCGACTTTGGTGGCCTTCATCAGCACATCCGCGTTGAGTTCCATCGCATAGAGCGCGGCAGCGGTGTCGGTCGTGACAAAGGGCTTACCGGTCCCCGCCGAGAGGACGACGACGCGTTCCTTTTCCAAATGCCGCACAGCGCGGCGAACGATGTAGGGTTCGCAGACGTTCTCCATCTTAATAGCGCTCATCAGGCGGACAGTGACGCCCAAGGACTCCAACCCTTCCTGCAAGGCTAACCCATTGATGACGGTCGCCAGCATGCCCATATAATGCGCGGAGACTTCCTTGACGGCCGAGCTAGCCGCTTTGAATTGGCTCCCGCGCAAGATATTACCGCCGCCGATGACGATCGCGATTTGGCAGCCGTGGCTTTTGGCTTGAACGATTTGCCCACAGACCTTCATTACTTGGTCCATGCTGATGCCGCGATCGCCCGCGTGGGTGAAGCTTTCGCCGGAGAGCTTGAGCACTACGCGGCGAAAGGGCTTAATTGGACTCGACATGCTACCCCGCAATCAGGCTTCGACGCCCAATTCCCAATGGACGTACTGACGGATTTCCATGCCGGCCTGCTGGGCAACTTGACCGACGGTTTGCTTGTCGTCTTTCACGAACGGCTGTTCGAGCAACACGTTTTCCGCGAAGAAATTCCGCAGCCGCCCTTCGACCATTTTGTCAACGATGCTTTCCGGCTTGCCTTCCTTGAGGGCCGCTTCGCGGAGAATCATGCGTTCGCGTTCGATCAATGTGGGATCGAGCTCTTCCTTGCGCAGGGACTTCGGCCGCATCGCCGCGATGTGCATGCAGATATCCTTAGCCACTGCGTCGTTGCCACCGGTCACCGCCAACAGCACGCCGGAGACGGTTCCGGAATTGTGGCTGTAGCCTCCCGTTCCTCCCTCCAGTCGCTTTATACGGCCGACGTTGAATACCTCGCGAATCCGGTTGAACAATTCGTCCTTTTGCTCGCGCAACGTCTGATTCGGTCGACTGGGCGATGGCGAGTCCAAGAGCGCATCTGCAGACGCAATACCGGGTGTTTCGGCCAATCGTTGGGCCAGGTCATTGGCCAACTGGATGAACTCTTCATTAGCCGCCACGGGAGCGCTTTCGCATTTCAACTCGACGATCGCTCCTGCCGATTTGCCCGTTCCGAAATACAATCCGAACCGACCGAAGGACGTTTCGCGGTCTGAGCGTTTACTCAGAATCGCCAGGCCTTTTTTGCGCAGGATTTCCACCGCCAATTCGGGATTTCCCTCGGCCTCGGCCAATGCAGTCTTGCAATCCATCAACGGTAAACCTGTCTTCTCACGCAAGTTTTTTACTTGTGTGGCAGTAATTTCAGCCATCGGAAATTCTCCTGGGTAATATGTGTATTGGTGTTGTCGCAAACGAATTTGATGAGTCGGAGACGTGCGCATGTACTTCGCGCGAAATCCCGAATCTATTCCGCCGCATCTTTGTCGGCAACTTCAGCGACCGCGGCCGCCGGTTGTGCTTCTTTGGCTTCGGCAGCTACTTCCTGTTTGCCTTGAGCGACGGCCTCGGCCAGGTAGCTGACGATCAACTCGATGGAGCGGATGCCGTCATCGTTCCCCGGAATCGGCAGATCGACTTCGTCCGGATCGCAGTTTGTGTCGATTAACGCCACCGAAGTAATTCCCATCGCGCGGGCCTCGCGGATCGCGTTTTTCTCCTTGATGGGATCAACGATCACCAAGCATTGCGGCATGCGATTCATGGTGCGAATGCCGTTCAAGTTGCGGAACATCTTGCGGTACTCGCGGGCCAGCGCCGATTGCATTTTCTTGGAATAGGCATGGATTTGTTCGGAATTGCGAATTTGTTCCAGTTCCTCCAAGCGTCCCATTCGGCTGCGGATCGTGCGGAAGTTCGTCAGAGTCCCTCCTAGCCAGCGTTCCGCGACGAACGGCATACCGCAACGTTCGGCTTCGCGCTGGATGATCGGACCCGCTTGGCGTTTCGTCCCGACGAAGAGGACCAAACTCCCTTGGGCCACAACCTGGCTGACAAACTTCTTAGCGCGCAACAGTCCGCGTACCGTTTCGCGGATGTCGATCACATGAATTTGGTTCTTGCGGCCGTAGATATAAGGCCGCATCTTGGGATTCCAGCGGCTGGCACGGTGGCCGAAATGGACGCCGGCATCCACCAGATCCTGCACGAGATTAGACATGAAGACAGTCCTTTCGTTCGCGATTCCCTGCCATACAGCGACCGCGCCACGGACGCTGCACAAACCCTCGCCATGGGGGGTTTTCGCATTCGGGAAGGCGAAAAACAACAACCACGGTCCAGCAGCCGGCCGCAACACGCTTCGCGGAACCTACAACCACTGAACGTTTTCGAATGGTAATGTACCGGAAAATGTTGGAGGAATCAAGGTTCCACGATTGCAAGCAGGTCCTCGCTCAAATCGAACAGATGGACCAGCAATGCCGCCCGAATCCACATCCCATTGCGGGCCTGGCGGAAGTACATAGCGCGCGGGTCGGAATCAATCTCGGTGGGAATTTCCTGCGTCACACTGTCGCGGGGAAAGGGATGCATGATCGGAGCGTATTCCTTGAGCTTTGCGGTCCGCGCCCGCGTCAATTGAAACGCCCCGAAGTCGATCTGGCTGAACTCCTGCTCTTCCTGCGTCGAATTATGCTCCCGCTGGATGCGCG
>JACTND010000276.1 GCA_014584305.1 Planctomycetota bacterium
GTCATCAACTCCTGACGTATGATCCCAATTCGTGCCAACATAGCGCCTGGCGCACCAGTCTAGCCCACTTCTTTTCAGCTCAAAGTGTACCGGGTGAAAGGGAAATTGCAAGGCCCATACCGCCCAGCAGGCGTGCGGACCGGTTGCCGCGCTATTTCGGCAGTATTTTTCCAAAAAATTCGGGGGGCTAACGGTATCTTTGGCGACACCGGGTGTTTAATTGCTCGCAGTCCATTGTAAACAGTCGGCAAAATTGGGGGGGATTTGGTTTGGAATTGCGATTCGATTTCGCGTAAACCCACCCGAATCGGAGCAAAATCACAATCGAGGATTCTCAGTATGAAGAAGGTTTTTATTGTTGTCAGTTGCTTGTTTTTGATGATGAGCTTATTGTCCGCGAACGCTTGGGCTCAGCCGGGCCGCGGACGTGGAATGGGCGGGATGATGTCCCGCGCCATGCTGTTGATGAATGAGGACGTGCAAAAGGAATTGGAGTTGTCTGACCGACAACTCGATGAGCTGCAAAGTGTACTCGAAGCAGTGCGTCCGGGAGGTCCTGGTGGGCAGGGTGGCCAACGGGGCGAACGTGGGGCGCGTGGCGAACGCGGCGAACGCGGCCAAGGTGGCGGCGGTCAAGCCTTGCGCGAAGCAGAAGAGAAAGCGCTCAAAATTCTGGACGAAGACCAACGTGAACGATTGTTGGGTATCTACTTGTGGGTCGCTCGCGCCAATGCGTTTACAGACGAAGAAGTCGCCAAGCGCGTGGGCATTGCCGATGACGTCAAGGAAAAGATCGCGGAGATCATCCAATCGTCCCGAGAAGAAATGCGCGGCATGATGCAAGACTTGCGCGACTCCGGAGCGGACATGGAAGAAATCCAAAGCGAAATGCGAAAATTCCAAGAGGACCTGGAAAAAGATGTCTTGGATTTGCTCTCACGCGACCAACGCGCGAAAGTCGATCAACTGAAAGGCAAGAAGTTTGAATTGCAACTCTTCGGTCGCGGTCGCGGCGGATCGAATTGAGTTCCGACTCACTTGCTCCTCATAGAAACATTCGACCACATTGGCTGACCTGAGCGATCAGGTCTCCCCGCACACCAATGTGGTCGATTTTTTATTTTCCACTACTGGCCGACTCGTTGGCAATCACCCCGCTGCCGTTTTCCCGAAAAAACTGAAAAATCTTCCCGCTGCTGCCGCCGACGAAACCAATTCCGTGGTCTTCATTCCAATAAATGGACTCGATCCAGTCATTTGGCGATACGTTTTGACAAGAGATGATGGAAGCGCGTTCCAGGTCAATCTCCAGAATCCGCCCGGCGTCATCTCCAACCAGCAAAAGGTGCGATTGCGACTGTTTCGGGCCAACATCCGCAGCCGCGTGGCCTCCGCCATCGAGTGATGAACCCAAAAAATGTAGGCATTTTGGCTGGGAATCGAGGCGCACAAACCGCACCATGCGGCCAATGCCGGGCCACCACAGCCGGACGGTCCGATCGCGCCCAATCGAAACCACCGTACTGGGGATTGCGGCGTCTCCATTGGTTGCACTTCTGCATGCCATCAAGCCCACAATACCGTTGGTATGTTGTTCGTGAACACCTGTAACCCGCGTGTCGGCGACAGCCCAAACCCGCAGGGTGTGATCGTCCGATCCCGTTACGAACACACGCTCGTCAACCCAAGCGACGCCATTAATCGCTCCCGTATGACCTCCGACCCCGCGCGCCTCATTCGTTTGCAAATCTACCAACCCGATCGTTTGATCCCACGCGCCCGTCAAACTGTACTTACCGTCCGGCGAGATCGCCACTGCCATAACCAAATCCGCGTGCAGTTCCCGAGTTTGGACCAACGACCCCAACACTGGGTCGAATGCGCACAGTACGCCCGACTCTCCGGCATCTCCGCCGCCGACGTACAATCGGTTATGGCGGTCGTCAGCGACGACACAACAGACTTTCGTCATGGGGAGCGCAACGCGGCGCTTGGGGATCAAGTCGATATTACCTTCTTCCGATCGGCGGACCGCGAATTCGCGGAGTTGATTCTCGGAAGCCGCCCAAATCACGAACTCAGCGCCATTTTGACAAGTCACCATACCGGTGACAGGACCCGGCAACGTTGTCAACAAGCGTGGGGCAGTCAGATCAGGTTGTTGACCGAAAATCTCAGCCTCACGAACCTGAGCCAGAATGATGAGGATCAATGCAGGAACAACCGCGTGGCTTGAGTTCATACCAGATTTCTGACAGGGTACAGGATTGCGTCGTTGACGTCCAACCGCGGTATGTTCATGGTAACATTTTCGATCTGAAGCATGGTTAGAGTACACGCGCTAACCGGTCAACCCCGCAATCAATGTCGCCCGGTCCACAATGCGGATCGGTCGGCCTTCTGTCGTTTCCAATGTCTGAAACGGATCGATGCCGAGCAACCAATAGACGCTGGCCGCCAGATCGGCGGGCGACGCTGGATCAGCCACCGGTGACTGTCCATGCCGATCGGTCGCTCCGATTATTTGCCCACCGGGAACACCGCCACCTGCCAACAGCGCGCTAAACGCTCTTGGCCAATGATCGCGTCCTCCAGTTGCATTCACTTTGGGCGTTCGGCCAAACTCACCCATCACGACCACTAATGTTTCCTCCAACAAACCCGATCGCTGCAAATCCATCAACAAACCGGCAAGCGCCTGATCCAACTGAGGAACCAAGCCGACCGGCGTAGTCGCACCCGCATAGCCGTCTTTCAAGCGAACTACGGCGGCATCATGCGTATCCCATCCGGGAAAATTCACGGTCACGAACGAAACGCCGCGCTCCACCAGCCGTTTGGCCAGCAGACAGCCTTGACCGACGGTAGTCAGGCCATATGTTTGTCGGGCAGTTGCTGATTCCGATTCCAACGAAAACGCTGCGCGGACTTGGGGATCCGTCAACATCGCGGCCGCGCGACTCCACACCTGCGGGCGGGCGTCCGCCGCCTGTTCCATACCGCGCTGCCAGGCATTGAGGCGCTCGACGAACGAAACTCGCCTGTTCAGGCGCCTGGGACCTAATTCGGGATGGATGGTTAGCCCTGGAACGGAGAAATCGGAGCGTCGTGGATCGCCATCAGTTTCGAAGGGGCGGCACCGGGACGCCAAAAAACCGGCTGCCGGGAATTCGACGCCACCCACGCGATGATGAGGAATACTGACAAACGTTGGCAGCGTTTGTTCCTCTTTCAAATGGGCGACCACGCTCCCCAAGACGGGATAATCCAAAGCCGGGTTCGGCGGATGGCCCGTCAACAGATACTGTGTCGCCAAATTATGTTCGCCCAAGGGGCTCGTGAGGCTGCGAATGATCGTGACCTGATCCAACAGCGCAGCCGTTCTAGGCAAGCATTCGTTTAGTCGCACACCCGGAATTGCCGTCGCGATGCTACCCAATGGGCCGCGGATTTCACCGGCGGCTTCCGGTTTGGGATCAAAGGTATCGAGGTGGCTCGGCCCGCCATCCAGCCAAATCAAAATGCAGCGGCGCGCTCGGCCAAACGTAGCGGACGCATCGCCTGCTCCCACGATTTTCGAAAACGGATGCGTGGGTCCGATCGCGTCTGCGGTACGCCCCCAAGTCGAAACCCCGAACGCCGTCAGCGCTCCCAAGCGGACGAAAGCCCGGCGCGTGACACCTTCGCAATTACCAAACCATTGTGAACTCATCGCAGGTCAAAATGCTCCATAGAATGTCTTGCCATAACGCTTGGCGCTCGGCTGTGTTTTCCGCGCGGTTCAGTTCCGCATTCCATAATTCGGTTTCTTCTGTGCGCGGAGGACGACTCAATGCGCGCCAATACACGGCTTCCAATAGTTCCGCGTCGGTTACCCCCTCCGACAATCGTCGCCCCAACCATCCGTGTTGAGCAACGATACTCTGGTTCCATTCGCGGCTATTCAACCAGTACAGTGCCCGCGTTAGTGGCAACTCCATTTCGCTATTAGCCGTCGTGCATTCCTTTTGTCGTGCGCACTCCTTGCCCATTTCGACCGACTCGCGATCTGTGCTCGCGTAGTCTATGTTCGTGTGACTCGCGATTGTCCCGCGCGGTTGTTCTAGCAAAACATCCCGCCACGCCTGAAGAATTACAGGTAATGGCAAACGCCGAGGTCGAAATCCTCGAAAGGACTCGGGAAAACCCACTTGGGCTGGCGCGGCCAGACGCCGATAGGCCGCCGACAATACAATCTCCCGCACCAATGGTCGCAGCCGATAGCCGCCGCTTCGCAGCCGCGCCGCAAGTTCGTTGAGCAACTCCGGGTCCGCTACCGGATTCGTTTCGCGCCAGTCGTCGAATGGTTCGAATAATCCGCGCCCCAACAGTAAACCCCAAATGCGATTGGCCATCGCCCGACTCAAATAGGGATTGGCTTCCTCGGCCAGCCAATCGGCCAATCCAACGCGAACGTCGTCTCCGGTTAATTCCGTCCCGTCGAGCAACTTGGGGATCCATTGCCGGCCGGTATCATTGTCGATCAGGGCCGCTGCGCCTCGCAGTCGCAGGGGATCGCCAAAATCCACGTGCGCGAACAACGCGGCAAATTCGTGGTAATCCGCCCTGGTCCAACGGTCCAGCGGGTGGTTGTGGCAATTAGCGCACCCGATTTGCACACCCATCCAGATAGCGCTCGTCCGTTCGGCCTGAATTTTGGCGTCGTCCGTTTGGCGATAGAACCCGACGGCCGGGTCGTCAGAGAGTGAACCCTGGGCAGTCAACGTGCGCCGCATAACTTCCACCAGCGGGACATCATCGCGAACACATTGGCGGAGCCACTTGTAATACGCAATCATGTCGTTGGTGTCTGCTCTACCCGCGCCGGCCCGCAGCCACACAGCCAAATGACCGGACCAGCAATCGACGAACTCATCCGATTGAAGCAATTCATCGACCAAGGCCTCGTAGCGGGTGTCGTCGTGGGGCAACGTATTCCATTCCCGCGCACGTTCGGGCGGCGGGATGCGGCCCGTCAAATCCAGATACAAACGTCGCAACAACGCGTGTGGGGGTGCGGCGCGATTTGACCGCATGCGCAGGGACACCAACGTCGCGAGGATTCGTTCATCAATCCAATTGCCTGCGGGCGGGGGATTTTCCTCAAGGGACTCTCCCAATGGCACGTCGATGATAATCATGGCAACTCGGTTTGCGAACCTGGCCAACACATACCCTCGCCCGGGTTGCAATGCGCGGACGGTTGCGTCGATCATTTCCATACGCGTGGGATCCAACGATTCGAAAACCGTCCAGTCCGTTACGTCACGCGTTTCGAGCGTACCCATTTCAGCGTCTCGGATTGAAGCGATCGCGCGCAGCGGAAGCGTTTGGCCGACGCGTTCGATCTCCGTTCGCTCGCATTGAATCTGCAGGTTCTCGATTGATCGCGAGCCGCCGCGCGGCGCGCCGGCAGCTAACCAACGCTGAATCGTTCGGAAAGCCGCACTCGTTTCGTCAAAGCGCTCGCCGCCGCCATGCTCGATCGACTGGGTCGCCTTCAACAGAATTAGGCTCTGTGCGGGATCGGACCGATTGACACGACGCCCGCGAAATTCGCGCACGATTTGATCATAGTCGAAATCGGGATCGCCGCAGAACAGGGAAAGACGAAACGTCCCTTGACCGGTCGCAGCGCCGTGGCACGACGCCGAATTGCATCCTGATTTGGCGAGAATGGGAACGATATCAATTTCAAATTCGGGACTGGAGACCTTGGCAAGCGGCACGGGTACTTCGAATGGTTCCATGGCGGGTGAATCAAGCACGCGCGGGGCGATGGCTGTACCCCACAGGGCGACAATCACCGCACTCATCGCGGCATACCGAACCATAGGTGATCCAACGACAATCACAACGGCTCTTTCACCTGCTAATCGTCCGCTCCGGCCTTCAGTCCACCAGCCACCGCGAGGTGTGCGACAGAGGCCTCCTGTTAGACACTCTCAGCGGCCACCATATTTTTCGGCCCATTCGCGAAGAAACTGTTGCGCCCGCGGCGTGCCGTATTTCTCAATGCTTCCCGACTTCATGATGTCTTGACAGGCTTGCCCCAATCGATCGCGAAACGCCTGGTTCTTTTCGGCTTCGGCCTCAACCCGCAGCCCCGCTGCCTCCACGGCTTCATCGCTGGCATCTAATTGGATGACAGGCCCAACGAGGCGCCGCAGGTCAACCTCGTCACCCGCAGCAGCAGGACGCGCCGGAGCGCGCGCATTCCTTGCCATCGCTGGACCGCGCCAGGTTTCGATCTCTCTGACGTCAGGCGGCGTTCGGCCAAGGGCTTTCGCGATAGCCTCGACAACCTTCGGTGCATCGACCGAATCACTCGGTTGTATGAGCGCGAAATTCGCCACGACCTGGGACTTTTCTACGATCAAAACTGTCAACTCGACGTGCCGGTTCAGCCCCAAACTTCCCGGACCTTCGACTCCATCGACCGATACCCAATACTCTGCGGAATCCAATAATGCGTTTCGAGCCCCTTGCGCCCAGCGCTGCGTGGCCTGAACATCCGCGCTTAAGAAAACGACGCGCAGCCGCGCAGCCTCGTTCAACGTTTCGACATAACGAGTAATGGTTCGCAGTAGGCCGAATCCCGGCCGCGTTATTTTGTGAACAATCACGACCGTGTCCAATCGATTTTCGCCGCTCCATTGCAATGGTTGCGTCGCCGATTCGCCGTGCGGAAACAACGGTTGAACATCAAACGAATTGACCGATTCACCAACTTGCGGGCCAGAGTAAACGGGGTCCTCGTCCTGTGCGAACAGTGTCAGGCTACACAGTGATAAGGCCAGAATCAACGCGCCCAATGTACATCGGACAGGGATCCAAAACATCATCGCATGGACTCCTAGTGTATGAAAATATCATTATAGTACGGCAACAGATCACTCTCTGGATGCGCCTTGCGAAATAGATCAAAAATAAACGCGCCGGTTTCCATTTCTTCTTGCTCGATTACCCAATCCAATACAAACTCATAAGCACCTTCGGCATGACCCATCCGTTCAAAGTGTCGAGTCAATTCGGATTGGCGGTGCGCGGGCAAGGCCAAGGCCAACGTGGCCAAACACCCCCATGACAATTCATTGTCTTGTAGGCCCCGCTCCGCATATTCCACGGCCTTGCTCCGCTCACCGAGTTCCCAGTAGCAATCAGCCATATTCTCGTAAACGTCGCAGTCGAATCCCAGGGATTCACCGTAAGCCTTAAACTCCACCAACGCCTCGTCGTACCGTTCGAGGCTCATCAAGGCCGAGCCTTTCATTAATCTTACACCGGGGCGGTCCCCCGGTAACGCTTCCAAATCGAGAAGCAAACTCCAGGTCAAGTCCGGATCATCCATCCATTGGGCGCTGATGGCACGCATGGTCAAGACAAATGCCTGCAAATCCTCTGGTAAATCGTTGGTCAACAATTCGTCTAATAACTCCTCGAACGAATCCAGTTCCCAGAGGGCGTTTTCGATCGAGCCGGCGTCCTGAACCGCAGACAATAATTGCTCGAGTGCAGGCGTCCACGACTCCCCTGAGGCCCGCGCCTGCATCAACAGGCCCAACAGTGACGAAACGCGTATCGATTGGTCCAAGTCCTCAAAATCGTAGATCTTCCAAGATTCCTCCACCCGGACAATCCACCTCCGCATCCTCAAGTTCGTTTGCCATTCCGTGCTGCGGTGACGAACAGTCACCACAGCCGCATGTTCTGTCAGCCATTCCAGATGCTTGATTTCAAAACGATCCCAATCCAGCGCACTCCCCCAAGTAGACCATCCGCGCGACAAACTGCGCCGCAATTGCCTGAGGAGTAATTCTCGCTGACGTTCATCGGCGTAGGACACGAACCTTCGCTCGACGAGCAGGTCCAAAACGTGCCGGGAAGAAATAGACGTCAACACTGCGCGGGCATCGCCGCGCTGCATTTGCCGGGTGAGCGCCTCAAAAAACCGGCTGACTTCATCTCGCCTACGATCGGATGGGTCGGGCGCTGGCAGTGCCCGATCGTCCTGTTGCCGATCCCCACTGTGTACTTCATCGCGCACGCCATCCTGCGCATGTGCCGCAATGCTGTGCGTTGTAGCGACAGCCATTGCCAATCCCACAAAATAAACTGACAGCGATGGGTACATCGTCACTTGGTTCCACTTGAACATTCCGCACCTCCGTCACACTTGTTTCCGGCTTCGCGGCATACAGATGAATCACGCGCTCACCGCAGTATGCCTCGCCCAGCGCCGAGCACCAATAGCATAATTGTAATCCCGGCGCGCGATCCCAATACCATCGTCGACGTTAAACTGCGCGGATTGTGCGGGCAGTACAGCAAGCAGCCGGCGCCGCACAACGGATCGCCCTGGCCTTCCGCAAAGTGCTCTGTTTTTCCTCTTGCTTTTTCCCGATACATCCATCTATGGGCCCGCTGAATCTGGCACGCGCGCTGCCGGCCATGCGGATTCTGGAACCGCCGTGAGGACGAATATGATGCGATTGATTTGGAGCGTGGTGGCTGTCGGCTTTTTCGCACTGGGCATCTATATCGGGACAGCGTACGATCACTACAAAGCCGCCCACACACCACTGGAAATCGACGGATTGGATATTGAATTGGGCTTTGAGTTTGCCCCGGAATCGCCGACCGCATCTTCGGACACCGAGGCGGTGATCCGCTGATCTGGCGTTGAACCATTTGATTGGTTGAGCCATACGCTGGCGAGCCACTCGTCAACGATCTGGTCCGCGGTCAACGACTAGTTAAGCGCCGCTCGCTTGCCGCTGGCACCTATTTCAAATGGAGACGAAGGGATTCGAACCCTCGACCTTCGCATTGCGAACGCGACGCTCTCCCAACTGAGCTACGTCCCCCGGGGCGTGTCAGACACGCCTCTTATGATAACGCCGGACGGTGGAATCGTCCAGATTCCGTTTGTCACCGTTGGGGTGGCTAGCGAACCGTCAAAACTTGCCCGATGGTATCGCTGTGAATCAAGATTTCGATATCGCCGCCGCTTTCGTCGATCGCCACGATGTCAAAAAAGACGGCCAGTGGCCCGCGAAACGGGTCGAACTGATTGTCTTCGTCATTGACTGGCCCAAACTCGAACTCAATCTCCGTGCCGTCGGTTGTGGGCGTCGCATCCAACCAATGAAACTGGCCGATCCCTTGATTAGCTCGATACCCCACTCGGAGGGCGTAAGAACCATCCACGGCGCGCGTCGCTTTGCACTTCACCCGCCCCTTGAACTTGGCATCGGTCGCAACCGAGCCCCCACCTTCGATGTGCAACTCGGACAGCTCGAACGATCCTTGTGCCAGCCGTTTACCCATGTTGCCGCTGGTGGTCACCGAGGCGCTGGACGGCCCCAATTCCATCGCCGCGGCTTGCTCCGGGGTCAGTTCAAATGACAACACAGCGCCGCCATAGATGTGCATCGTCATGAACTTGCCCGCATCCATCAAGTTCGATCCAAAGAAAAAATTGACGTTCATATTGTCGGACAGCGACTCGTCAATCACTTCCGTCATATCGCGCACAAACTCGGAATCGGCGCCAAATTTGTTGTTGTATTTCAACCAGCCGATCGCCTTTTCGCGAACAGTGTCATTGGAAACCGTGGCGGGCTGTCCCCGACTCCAAGAGCTGACCGAAACGCATATCAATATCATGAACACAAACGCGCGAACCATATCCGTAAACTCCTGATTGCAACTACCACAGGTTCTAGGCCCACTAATCCACAGCGTGATATTATGGAGCACACGCTGGCGAAAAGCGAGTCCCAGGCACGCCAGGTTCTTGACGACTTATGCATGTGCGCATGTTCAGCGCGGAAACGAGGGGCCAGCAAGGCATGGCCGCATCGGCCACAACTGGCAAGCGGACACACGGGGCAATCCGATAAAGGTTCGACTCACTCACTATCTGGCAAGTGGATGGGCGCTCCATCCCAGACGATCACCGAACCGTCGCGCGATCCCGTCAACAGTTTTCTGCCCGAGGGTGAAAACGCGACGACCGTGATTTCGTGTCGGTGGCCTCCTAAGGCCAACGCCTCTAACCCGGCCGCAGTGTCCCAGATTCTGACCGTCATGTCGTCGCCGCCGCTGGCCAATCGCGTGCCGCTGGGATGGAACGACAAACAGGTGACAGCGTCTGAGTGACCGGCGAACGACGTCAGCGAACGTGGCTCGGCACTGATGTCCCACAGCGCCAAATAGCCAGGTTCACGCGCCCAGCCTCCGCCGACGGCCAACCGCGCTCCGGTCGGATCGGCCGCCAAAGCCCAAATCGGTTGCTCGACGGACCAAGCTTCTACCGCCTGCCAGTTGGCGGCGGAGATTCTTGTCAACTGGCCACGGCGGTCGCCGACGACCAATGTTTGGATCGTCGGCAAATAAGCAATGGCTGTCGGCACCGACGGCAATTCGACTGACTGCAGCGCTTCGCCGGAGTTCACATTCCAAACGATCAACGTTTGATCTTCAGCGCAGGAAACAAATCGCTGGTTGTCGAGAAATACGCCGCACAACGCCTGTTGGTTGTGGCCAACGAGCTCGCGAACAAAATTCATCCCGCGCGCCGCAAATCGCCATTGCAACAGCGTTCCGTCTTCCGTTCCCGGCGCCGCAGTGATCACCGTTTGCCCATCAGGCGACGTGGCTGCGAACTCCGCACCGGCTGCCTGACTGAAATAGCGATTGCCATTGGAACGATCCACCACTACTTGCTGTGGACCTTCGTTGGTGTCCACCACGGCGAACCAATAGCGTTCCGATTGGCTCCACCCAGCGCCCTGGACATAAAACCCCAAGTAAGGGAAATGTTCTGTCGCACGTTCGTCGGTTAGCAAACTCCAGAGCTTCAATTCACCATCGCGCCCTCCTGACGCCAGCGTATTCCCGGTGCTGGATAAACCTAATGTCATGATCCAATCTTCGTGCCCGCGCAACACGCGGATCACTTGGCCCGACCCGCATTCCGTAATCCGAATCGTTTTGTCCCAGCCACTGGAAATTATTGTCCAGCCTGAACTTGTGTTACGAAATCGGACATCGACAACCGCGCTATCATGCTCTGGCAACGACATATCGAAACGCCGGTCAGCGATCGACCATAACGCCACCGATCCGTCAAACCTTCCTACCGCCAACCAGGTATTATCTGAGCTAATGTCGAGCGCAAAGATCGTTCGATAAAGCGCGTCGCCGCCCGCTGGAGATTCCAGCACCGGTTCCTGTTTACCTCGTTCGTAAACACGAAATCGATTGCGGTCCACCACGGCCGCAACCAATTGCCCGTCGGAGGACACGCAGACGCAATTTCCATAACGCTCGGGACAGATCCATTCTTCGACTTCTTCCCCCGTACTCATATCGCGCAGCGTCAATAAGAACCCTGGTTGATTCCCCGACAATTCGCTGACGTAGGGAACGATCGAGGCGAGGAATTGTCCATTGTCGCTGAGCGCCACATCAACCACATCCGACATCGGCCACATTTGCTCGACCTGGGCTTGCGCCACATTCCATCGAATGGCTTCCGTCAAACTCGCGCTGATCGCTTGCTCGCCGCGATCGAGTAGTATTGCAGTCCGAGGCGCCGACTGATGACCTTCCAACTTGACCAACCGGCGACCAGCGTCCCAATCCCACACCGACAACTCCCCTGCGCTGGGTTCTCCACTGCGCGGCGCGGCGAGCGCGGCGATCAACGACGAACCTCGCGGTGAAAAATGCAGCGACGTGACAGACAAACCTAAGTCAACTGTGCCGGAGTACTCCACACACTTGCGGCATACGTGGAACCACTCCCAATTGCGCATCTGCGGAGGAGTCTGCACCAACCAACGCTTGGCCGCTGCGACGTCGTTCAAGTTCCATTCGCGGTCAGCCAAAACTACATTGCGAAACTTCAAATTGAATTCAGCTTGCTGAAGCGCTTGCTCTTTCTCCTGGCGTTCCCGTTGCTCTTGGGCCAACGCCGTCTCTTTGGCCTTGCGTTGCGCCTCTTCTTCCAACCGGGCGCGGACCTCCATTTCTTTCGCCTCCAATGCTCGCGATTCAGACGCCCGTGCTTCGTCCCGTGCCAGGTCGGCTTGCGTCCTCGCTTCGACAGCCTCTTGACGGCGTTTTTCCGCCTCCTGCTCGCGCTGCCTTGCCAATTCCTCTTGACTTTCCGCGTACTGCCGGCGATCGTCGGCAATGCGCCGATGATGTTCAGCGCGTTGCCATTGAAACAGGCTGTACACGGAAAATGCGGTGGCCATGATCACAAATGCCGCGGCAACCAACAGATTGCGCAGACGACGACGCCGGACGACTCGCGTTGCTGCAGCACTCGAGGCAGCCACAAATTCAATGATTCCTCCCGATAGCCCCGCAACTTCTCGGACCAACGTCTCGGCATCGGCCAACGGTTTAGCGGCAGTCAACAAGAAATCCTCATCCCGCTCCCGGGAGTCCCACAACTCGGCCGCCGCTGTCACGCGGGAGCGAATCCGCAACAATTCTTGATTTTCTTTAATCCACTCGGCTGCCCGGGGCCAATAACGCAGGAGGGCTTCGTGCGCCCAGCCGATCGTCTGTTCTCCTCGGTCGTCGCGATCGACGACCAACAAACGGGCGTTGACAAATTCGTCGATCAGGTTTTGGAGGGCCGGCGTCGGCGGCAAACTGTTCCGCGCCGCGCGGCGCGAAGCGGCGACCATTCCCTCACCTTCGTGCAAGGCCACTAAGCCGTAGAACAGCGTCGATAACGTCCGCTGCACATCGGCGGACAAGGTCGCAAATACCTCTTCGGCACGCCGGGCAATGGCTCCTTCCAGCCCTCCCAACTGCCCATAGGCTGCCCACGTCAACACATTGTCTTGGCGGCGCTTATACAACTCGTCTAAGGTAAACTCCAACAGCGGCAACGCTTGTGGATTGCGCGCAGCGGCTTCATGGATCGTTTGGTTCAAGCTGGTGTTGGTCGCCACATCAACTTCGAACCCGACCCCGGCAACGCGCGCCGGCTGAACGATCATCTGTTCCAATTCGGCGAACGTCGGAGGCAGGACGTCATATTGGCCTTCACCCGATTTCAGTTCCATCATCTGTGGCAACTCGGCCAAGTGATGAAAAAAGTCACTGCGCAGCGTGGCGACAATCCACACCTCTCCCGAACGGGCCAATGACGCCAGTGCAGTCGCAAATGCTTGTCGTTCCTCCGCGGTTTGCTCGGGATTCGTGAAAATCTCCTCCAGCTGATCGATGACGATCAACAAACGCGACGTCGGCGGCGCCATCAAATGTTCGTCACTGGCAACTTTCGCCGCCGCCCCCTTCAAAGCCCCGCGAATCGGCCCGATCATCAAGTCGGGATTCTGACGCATCAGACCGGCGCTGGCCTCGAGGCCAAAGCCCAATTCGGCTAGTCCCGGCAAGGCCGTGGATTGTTGCAAGGCCACTGCCAAGCTATGACAGGGTCCTCCGGCCACATCCGCCGGGCGAATGATTCCATAACGCCACAAACCGACCCCTTCGACGACACCCGGCTGCGTCATCGTCGGTACCAATCCCGCGCGCACCAACGACGACTTTCCGCTGCCGCTCATGCCGACCACCAAGACAAACGCCGAACCTCGTGCCGCTTGCCGCTCCAGCTGTTGTTTCAATTCCGCGATCGCCCGCGTCCGCCCGAAAAAAATGTTCGCGTGCTTGACATCAAACGGACTGAGGCCCCGAAACGGATGTTCGATATAACCCGTCGTGGGCGTGGGCGCGTCCAGCGATGACACGGGCAGCGATCCGAATCGGTCACTGAGAAACCGCCGTAAGTGGGTCTCCAATAAACGCTCGAACTCGTCGGCCGAGGCAAACATGTGAAATGCCGCTCGAAATCCTTCGGATGGATTGCCAAACCAACGATCGATAAAACGATCCAACGCTTCTTTTTGCTCCAAAGCCTGCATGACTGCGTCTTTGGACGAAAGTCGCGCCACCGCCTCGGCCGTCTTGCGATAAACCAGCAAGTCCGGCACACCACGTTGGCGATGCGATTCGGCCGCGTTCTCAAATTCCCATTCCGTTCCCGAAGCGTAAGGCGTACCGTCCGGGCGGCGAAACTCGCGAGGAAGTCGCGTTCCCAATCGCGACCAAAGGATGCAGATGACAATGTCCGTTTCTGCGGGAGGAATGATCTGCGATTGAAAATGGGCCGTCGCCCGTAACGGTTCGTGTTCCCAAAGAATAGGAGTCAGCTTGATCCGTCGAAAAAACTCCCGCTTCAAACGTTGAACGACGCGTTCGGCGATCAGGCGTTCCTCACCAACGTCGCCAGGAGATGATATAAAACAGCGTACTTCTTTCATGCGGCGAATCCAATGTGCGGCGTAAAGCACACGTGCAACATTGTCAGCGGACGCAATTCAATCGTCAATACTGCGAGTCTCCGGTTCGCTGCCCCGCGTCGATTCCAGATAAGCCGTCAACAGAATCTGCGCAGCCAATTTGTCGCGCAGTTGTTTCCGCCGCTTGCTCGTGGCACCGGCGGCACGAAGCAGTTCTTCGGCCCAAGAAGTCGTGAATCGTTCATCGTAGAATACCACGGGGAGATGCGTGATTTCCCGCAGCCAACCGCCGAATTGCTCGGCGCGTTGAGCCGACGGATTGTCGCCACCACCGAGGTGCACAGGCAGACCAACGACGATACCAGCGATGTGCTCGCGCTGGACGAGCTTTACGAAGAACTCTCGGTCCTGAGATTCTGAACGGCGGTTGTAGGTCTGCCAGGGAGAAGCGAGCGATTGTTCGCCATCGCTAATGGCTAACCCAATACGGACCGTTCCGAAATCAATGCCCAGCAATCGACCGCGCCGCGGTACCGTCGCCCGGCTACCTTCTCGATTATTGTCCACCAGTGCGCGTTGCTCTGAGGTTGACTCTTGACGTCGCCCGCCAGCTCGAGCGTGCAACCACCGGGCAATCATTGTATGACATTGCGTTGATTAAAGCACATCCGTCCAACCTCGAATCTCGAGTTGCTCAACAATCTGACGCAACGCCGATTCGTC
>JACTND010000055.1 GCA_014584305.1 Planctomycetota bacterium
CTGCCGGCGAATCGGCGGATGATGTAACCCGAATCAAGGCAATTACGCTGGCCATCAAAGAGGCCGATCGCCGGATGCGTGAACGATTCCGTTTCCTCAAGTACCAGGATGCGATTGGACTCGGCTGGTTGGTGGCCCTGGCGCTGACCTGTGCCGTGTCCGGGAGCCTGTTTGTCGCGGGCCTGATTCCGTGGTGGTTATGCCTGATGGTCAACGCCATCGCGTTGTCCTTAGTGCGCGAGCTGGAACACGATCTGGTCCATAACCTGTATTTCAAGAACAACAAGCGAATCCAAAACGCTATGATGGCTACCGTTTGGCCTTTGCTGGGCAATTTGCCTCATCCGTGGTTCCGCCGTGAAATGCATCTTTTGCACCATCGCACATCAGGGCACGACGAGGATTTCGAGGAACGGTTGATTGGCAACGGCATGAAGTTCGGTCCGCTGAAACTGCTGGCCATGATCGAGCCCGGGTTGGCCTTGCTCTTTCGCAAAAAAGAGATGGCTCAAATTCCGTTCTATGACGGGCGCAAATTGGCACGAGCGGCATTTCCAATAGTCATTATCTACCACACAGTTTTAGTGTTGTTCGTCCTCGGCAACCTGCTGTCGTTGGCCGTCACGGCATTGGGAATCGGTCCGGAGACGGGTGGGTTTTGGACCTTGGCACTCTCGGTGATCAATGGCGTGGCGGTTGTCTGGTTGTTGCCCAATATGCTCCGCCAGACCTGCGTGCAAGTTCTGTCGTCGTGGATGCACTATTACGGAGACGTCGAATCGCGATTGGAAGAAACGCAAGTCCTGAACGCCTGGTATTTCTTTCCGCTCAATGTATTCGCCGCCAACTTTGGCAGCACGCACAGCATTCACCACTTCTTTGTCGCACAGCCGTTTTACTTGCGACAGATGGTGGCTCGCGACGCCCACGCGGCATTTCGTCAATACGGAATTCGCTACAACGATGCGGCCAGTCTGTTGCGGGGTAATCGGTTGCACTAATCCCCAATGATCTTACAGATACCCGACCGGCGAGTGCAGCAAACGCTCGCCGGCTCGCCTTTGGTACATCGACATTGCCGTGTGATCAATGTCCACGGCATCGCAAGTCGCATTGCCGTCTCAATACCGCCAGCTCGTCAGATCGGCGCCGGGTGGTGCCGTCTCGAGAATACGTTGCTCAATGCGAGGGATGAACATCTGGTGATAGCGCAACCGCGAAATCGCATTGGGACAATCATGGTCACCGTTCCAGCAGTGTTCGGCGCGGTCGCCATAATCGATTTCCCCCTCGTAGGGCGGATCCGTGGTTGTCGCTAGGAATTCCTCGATCAGATAAACCGCATTGTTCAAGTAATAATTGTCCATATCGCCGACATAGATGTGAAGCTTGCCGCGCAGTTTGGGACCGAGCGTGACCCAATCGCGCCGCAAAATATACGACAGGTCGTAATGCTCGCGCCAGTACTCGGCAACTTCCCGATCGATTTCTCCTGTGAGTTTATCCCAAATGCGGCGGGGATAACCGTCCGCGCCGACCGGTGAATAGACCGCCTCCCAGATGTCCCACTGCTGGCCGGAACGGCTGCGCGTTCCCAACGCCAACTCGTAATGGTTCGCTCCCTCCAAGGTGGCGCTCAAGTGGCCCAAGTAATTGCGCGTGCCCGGGCGCGCGACACGCCCCCAAGGCCCGATCTCATAATAGGCATTGGCGTGTTCGTAAATGTTCACGACCGTGTAGGCGCGAAAATCGATCGGATCCGGGCACGCGGCGTAACAACCGTTGTATTCGTCGGGATAAAAAATCTGGGCCGCCAAGGCTTCCCAACCGCCCGTCGAACCGCCATACATTGCCCGGGCCCATCCTGCCCCCAGCCCGCGAAAGGTCTGTTCAATGTGGGGGATCAGTTCATAGGTGATCGCATCGCCGTACGGACCCAAGTTCGCTGAGTTGACCGCATACGAATCGTCGTAGTACGGATTGGCGTGTTGGATCATGACCAGCAACACGCGCGGGAACTCGGGGCCGGTCCAAGTTTTGTAGAATTCGTGCGCGTGTTCTTGGACGATGCGGTTATACCCCTCCAAGCGAAAGCGCTCGCTGTAGTCTGGCTCGAGGTCGGGATCGGGTGGTTCCGGTCGAAACCCATCAAAGTCGTATGGAAAGTGCCCATGAAAGATCACCAAGGGATAACGGGCGGCGGGATGATCGTGGAAGCCTTCCGGCAACAAGACGTGCGCTCCCAGGTGCATGTCCCGCCCCCAAAAGGCACTCAGCCGCTCGCTGCGAATCTTGAGGTGCTTGACGTATTCCGTATCCGGTGGATCGGGAATTGCGGGGATGATTTGATCGAGCTGGATCGACACCTCGCCTTCGATGCGGATCCAAGCCGGTCGGCTGTACCAATTCCCCGGCGCGCGGTTCCATTGTTGCCCTTCGCCGCGATCCATGGGGAGCTTCACCCGATGCCCGTCGCTGCGGTGAAAAGTTTCGTAGCGGTGGAAAAGTGCTTGGACCCAATAATCACCCGGCGGAATTTCCTTTAGATTTCGGCGCGGGTAGCCAAACGCGCGATCGTCGAATTTCGCCGGTTGAGTTGCCTCCCAGGAATCGAGATCGATGCCAAATATTTGTTGACTCTTGAACGTGTCGCTGATTTGAAACCGGGGCTCCTGCCGGTCATCTGTCGAAAGCATCAGCAACAAGCGCCCGTCCAGACTTTCCTGGTGCAATTCCGAGGGAAACTCCACCGAAACCACAATCGGTGTGTGCTCCGCTGATACCCGAAGCTCGTCATCGTCACTGGCGCTCGAGCCATTTGCCGTGGTCATGCCCCAAACCAGGCACAGATAGCAACTCCATGTCAGTCGCAGGGCTAGTCGTTTCATCGCCGAATCTCCGCGTGTGTTGTTGGTCACATTCCCAGTCTAGCGGGTTATCCACTAAGTTTGAGCCAATGAACATTAGGGGACACCCACATTTTTCCCCACATTTTCTTGCCATGCGCCAGAATAATGGGTGTCCCCTTTTGCCCTCCCCTTTTGCCCCCCTCCAGGGTAGCACCTGCCGCTCCATGACGAGGTACCATTTTAGATTTAACGTGCCGATTGGCAGGTGGCTATGTCCCATCAAGGTTTCACGCTCAAAATCAAGACTTGGTTCGCGGTCGAATTCATTGGTGACGAGTTCTTTTACTTTGGCCGCTACCGCTACTCGCCGATCGACGTCCAGCACATCACGCCGGCTAGAACCGGAGATCGAAGGTTTACCTTGTCATTTTACCATGCCCACGATCCAGAGGGTGTCCGCGATACGGTGTACGAATCACAAACATTGGAACGCGGCGGCCAATTTCATCTCGCCCGTTGTTACGAACGTCAACCAGTACGAATCATGCACATGTTCGAGATCGATTGGGATTGGTTGATCGATCGGTTTGGCCTGCGAGGTGTTGACCAGAAGGAAAATGTCACGAGGAACTCTTCGTTTAACCGTTAGCCGCAGGCGTAGGCCGAGAATATCGAAAGCTCATGCAGCAACTTCTGAACCAGAACGTAACACCCTCGCTGCCGTGCCGCTGGCAGCAATGATGGGTGTCCCTGGCAGAGGTATTGGCCAAATAAACGGAACGCGAGGGTGGTTGCCCACCCTCGCGTGTCACGTTCATTCAGGGTTGTCAAACGATCGATGGATGATGCGGCGCGAACCGGCGTTTAGTGATGCCAAGGTCCGCGAACCGGATAGACGCCGAATTGGCTGGTGCTGCTGGGCCAGTAGGGTGTCGGTTGGAATTGGCTGCCGTCTCCTTCGATCAATCCGCCCGTATCGCGACCGAATTGATGATAAATCGGCAAGCTGCGTGTTTGCGCGACGCCCCAATTGTACTCAGTTTGGAACGCTGCTGTCGGAGGAACGACCAGCGCGGTCGGTTGACCGTAGCGCCAGTATTGGTAGCCGCCATGCCAAGGGTAAGCGTCCGATTGGTTGCGGTTCCATACGTCTTGCCGCGCGGCGTCGATGCCGGCGCGGCTGTACGCGTACACCGGTTGCGGGCTGTAGCGGTCGCGAGCCATCGCTCGGAAACGAGCGGCGCCGTATCGGCCACGGTCCGGACAGGTCGGAGGCGTCATGTCACCGGCGTTGCCGATACCATGACCTCCTCTGCCACCGCCACAATTGTTGCATTGCGCCTGAGTGCCGACGCTGCCCATCACGATCATGGCCAAGGCGGCCAACATAGAAAATGTTTTCATGTCACATACTCTCTCGGGGTTGTTCTAGGCTTCGATTCACGAGCGGTGAGGCTCACTAACAGTTACTTGCTGCAGCCGCAGGCGGATCCGCCGCTGACCGGGCCGCCGCAGCCGCCCGCGCCTCCCCCGCGGCCATTGCCCAGGCAATACCAGCGTTTGGCGGCTGCATAATGCAAACGCGTGAAGGGGGCCGACGAAAATGGCAGGTTGCCCATGTGATTCGCCCCGCTTTGCCAAATCACGGTCGTTTTGTTCAACGCGCTGCCGCCGCCCTGGCGCGTGCAGGGATCGGAGTAGAACGCTTCGGGGCCAGCGTAGAAGTTGTAGTAATTCCGCTTGTGTTGCCACATCATTTCGTGCGGATACAACGGTTGGTAGGTGTAGTGCGCGCCACCGACGGTTTGATAGGGAACTGGATGCGGCGCCGGATACATGCCCGCGGTGGTTTGGCTCGCCGCGCCATTGGCGTAGTATTGCAAGAACAGTGAATTGTCAAACTGCCCAGCGTACTGAGCGGATACGGTACCGGCAGTCATACAAACTGCCATTAGTGCGGCTGTCGCCACAACACATGTTTTCAACATCGTTTCACTCCTGAAAAATTGGGTCGCCTTCGGGTCGGGTACGGGGAGCGGCCGGCGCATCGATCGCTCGCCGCGTGATCCTTGGGATATTCGTCATCCGCGTTTTTTTTCGGCGACTCGGCAGAACTGTTATCAGTGTTTCAGCGGGGACAATTGCTCAAACCGCAACAGCTCCCATTACAAACGGCAAAACCGTCTATAACCGAATTCGGCCAATTGATACAATCAACACGGCTCGTGTAACCCGAACCGGGCGCAGGGCCGCCCGACAGCTGCCCTGGTTTCTGAATACTCGATTAGACAAGGATCACTCGTTTGGCTCGACAGCATGGTCATGCCGGTCGTAACGGTAAAAACGGACAACAAGGGGGCGGCAGCGGGCGCAGCGGTGCAAAAACGCTGTTCGACACGCTGGATGAGGAACGGCTAGAAAATGTCCCTCTGCGGTTGGCCGCCCAAGCGCGCTATCTGAACTACTCCCTATCGGTCATCACCAGCCGCGCATTGCCGGACGTCCGCGACGGTTTAAAACCGGTCCAGCGCCGCATCTTGTACACCATGGACCAACAGGGTTTGGATCACACTTCCAAGCACCGCAAATGCGCCAAGGTGGTCGGCGACGTGATGGGTAATTACCATCCGCACGGCGACAACGCCATCTACGACGCGTTGGTGCGCATGGCCCAGCCGTTTTCGCTGCGAATGCCGCTGATCGATGGCAGCGGCAATTTCGGCTCGCTCGACGGCGACAACGCGGCAGCCATGCGCTACACCGAATGCCGCTTATCGGCGATCGCCGCCGAGGTGTTGCGCGATTTGAAGACGGATACCGTCCATTTCCGGCCGAACTATGATGGCACGCGCGAGGAACCGGTCGTCCTCCCCAGTCGAATGCCCAACTTGTTGGTCAACGGCGCAATGGGAATTGCGGTCGGCATGGCCACCAGCATCCCGCCCCATAATTTGGGTGAAGTCGGTCGGGCCCTACTCAAGTTGCTCCGCGATCCGGAGATCAAGGACTACCAACTCGTCGCCAACGATGCCGTACAAGGTCCAGACTTTCCCACCGGTGGTCAAATCATCAACACCAAGGAAGAGTTGCGGGAAATGTACCGCACCGGCCAGGGATCGTTGAAGGTACGCGGCACTACCAAACTGGCCGGTGAAACGAAAACGCTTCAGGTGTTGCAAATCACATCGGTCCCGTTTGGAGTCAACAAGGCCCAGTTGGTCGAACGCATTTGCGAAGTCGTGGCCACCAGCAAGATGCCGCTGATCCAAGAAGTGCGCGACCTTTCGACCGAAGAAGTTCGCATCGATTTGTTATTGCGCAAAGACGCGGACGTCGCCAAAGTACTGGCCTACCTGCATCGGCATACGCCGCTGCAAACGAATATCGGTGTCAATTTGACGTGCCTGGTTCCCACGGAGAATCCGCTGGTCGGCGCGCCGCAACGATTGGGATTGAAAGAGATCCTGTGGCACTTCCTCCATTTCCGACTGGAGGTCGTCACGCGGCGGCTGGAGAACGAACTCGCCCAACTCACCAAACGCCTGCATATCTTGCAGGGTTTCATGTTGATTTTCGACGCGCTGGACGAAATCATTCGCATCATTCGCAAGTCCGACGGCAAAGCGGACGCGGCCGACAAAATCATGAAGCGTTTTCCAGCCGATCGGGGCGGTTTGGACGCCGAACAAACCGACGCTATTTTGGAATTGAAGTTGTACCGCTTGGCGCGATTGGAAATAAACCTGATTCAGGAGGAGTTCGAGGAAAAACAAAAACGCGTGCGGCAGATACGCAAACTTCTCAAGGAGGAAACCGATGACACCAACTCCTCCGGCCGCTGGCGGATTGTTCGCGAAGAAATCGAGGAGCTTTTGAAAGCCCACGGTGGCGGCGATCGCGGCCGTCGGTTGACGGCCATCGCCACGATCGCCGACGAACCGGAGTTTACGGAAGACGATTTTATTGTGGCCGAGGATTGCCATGTGCTGATTTCGACCGACGGGTGGGTCAAGCGCCAACGGCAGATCGCCGATCCTAACAAAAGCCGCTTGCGGGATGGCGACCGGGTGTTGGCCTGTTTGGCCGGATCGACGCGCTCAACGATCGCCTTCTTTTCCAGTCTGGGAGTTTGCTACTCCGCGCGAATGATCGACGTCCCGCCATCGTCGGGCTACGGCGAGCCGATTCAAAAACTGTTCAAATTGAAGGACGGCGAGAGAATCGTCGCCGCGATTTCGCTCGACCCGCGCGTGATCGGGGACATCCAAGAAAACCCAAAGAAACCCAACCTCTGTCCCCCCGTGCATGGGCTCGCCGCGTCCTCGAATGGATACGCCATGCGATTCGGTTTGGCACCGTTTGCTGAGCCCTCGACTCGGTCGGGGCGACGATTCGCGCGCGTGGCGCCGGGTTGCGAAATCGTGAACGCTTGCGCCATCAACGGGAGCGAGACGGTGTTGGCCGTCACCGCGTCCTGCCGCGCGATGGTCTGCCCGGCGGAAGAGATCAACTACCTATCCGGGCCCGGCAAAGGAGTGTTGCTGATCAAAGTCGCCAAAGGGGACCGGCTATTGGGATTCAAACCGAGCAGCGGCGACCGGGACTTGTTGGTCGTCGAGACCAATCGCGGCGCGCGGAAAACCATCTCCACCGCCAAGTACCGCGTCACTTCGCGCGGCGGCAAGGGGATCGAGATTCAAAAGAACGGCCGCATCGCGCAAATCTTGTCTCCACTTCCCGACGCCCCGGCCGAGTTGGTTGCCGATGACGACGAATGATCTTCGACTAGGTGGTTGCGCGATCGGTTGAAACAGCTCGGCGGCTAAACACCGCCTGTCAATCGTAACCCGAAACGCAGGTGGGGTCCCGGCGTGTTTCCCCTCACTGTCCCATCAGGCGGCAGTCAATGCGGAAACGCGGGTTAGGCCATTGACTATTTCGGCGCGTTCGACACCTTTTTCGTGGATCTACTCAGCACTATCCACAAAGCGAATCCAGCCACGATGCCTGCCATGCTCAACCACTGACTGATCGTGAACGGAGACCCCATCCAACCCGCTTCATCATCGCGAATCGATTCCTCGAGGTAACGGCCAACGCCATACAGAATTAACAGCATGCAAAATACTTGTCCTGGAAACCGGCGATGGTCGTAGGCAGTCCACAACAACAGGGTCAACAGCAACGCTGTCAAGGATGCGTAAATCTGGGTGGGATGGACTTTCATGGACCATGCCGGCAAATCGGATGTTGCGATCGCCAAAGGATTGGCGGGCGTCGCGCGTTCTCGAGGCCAAGGCAAAACAAATTCGCCCTTGATCCGCCCGTCGCTGAGCGATTGCAACAATAGTTCGTTGAAATGCAAACGCGCCAAATGGTCTCCCGGTTGAACGCCCAAGCGATAGGCCACGCTGCCCGGATCCACCTGTTCAGCGCGCAGGGGATAGCGATCCTCCGGGCGCCACTCGCCGTGGACGCCCAACAATTCGCCGCGCTCCAATTGGCGCATATACGGTGGCGATCCCATTGGGAATCGAACGCCGGCGATAAACTCTGGATCGCACAATCCCCCGAAGCAACAGCCGTTCATCAAACAGCCGATGCGGCCGATGCACAGACCCAACGTCATGGCTGGAGCCAACATATCCAGGGTCGGCCAAAGAGCTAAACCGCGCCGTTTGACAAAGACAATGGCGACAACGACGGCGCCCAGGAAACTGCCGTACACGACCAACCCGCCGCGCGTCATATCGGCCAGTGCGTGCAGGAAGTCCAACGGGTTGCGAATCGAAAACTCGTTCCATTTCTGCAGTACATAAAACAGCCGTGCGGAAAGCAACCCACCGACGACAATCCAGAAACAGAGAGACAAGATCGATTCCGCGGAACCGCCGCTGCGCCGCGCGCGCGCAACCACTAATCCGATCGCGGACAGGATGCCCACAGCCAAGAACACGCCGTAGCCGCGAATAGCTAAACCGCGTGGCACCATTGGCCCCAACGGATCGGCGGGATTAATATCGAGTGTCTCCAAAAATGGCAGCACCCAGATGATAATTGCCGACACGACGACGGCGGTCAGTGCTAACTCGGTGGTCAGCGCACGCCAGCCCCGGCGCCATACCAGAACCCCGCCGGAAATTGCGGCCACAACCAACCAGCCCCACAGCAACGTCCAGGGAATCAGGGCGTGTGGAATCCACATTAAGGTTTGATTCATGGCCCCTCGAACAGCAGATTGTCGATCAGCCGCGTACCGCCAATCCGCGCCGCGACCAACAACACGACAGGCAACCGAATCGGGTCGGCCATCTGCAGAGTTTCCGGGTCGCAAGCCACGGCGTAATCGACCGAATCAAAACCGGCATCAATCAGTGCTTGGTTCATTTCCGCGGCCAGAGCATGACCATCGCGCTCGCCACTAGCCAACGCTTGTTGTGCGTTCGTCAGAACCCGATATAAAGCGGTCGCCCGGCGGCGATCATCCGCCGACAGATACCGATTGCGCGAACTCATCGCCAAGCCGTCGGGTTCCCGCACGGTAGGCAGGACGCGCAGGGCGCAGCCGACGTTCAAGTCGATCAACATGCGGCGCACTACGGCGGCTTGTTGAAAATCCTTTTGACCAAAAAAAGTGATCGTGGCCCGCGACAATAGAAGCAGTTTCAAGACGATCGTCGTCACGCCGCGAAAATGGGTGGAGCGGATGGCCCCTTCCCACAGCACCGACAGGTCGGGGGGCTGCACAAAGGTCGAAAAACCAGGCGGATACAGTTCGTTTTCGTCTGGGGTAAAAATGGCATCCACACCTAAGGGGCGCAACAGCTCGAGATCGTGATCCAGCGTGCGGGGGTACTTCGCCAAATCTTCATGCGGTCCGAACTGAGTCGGATTCACGAAGATCGAAACGATCACTCGTCCCGCCGCATTGCGCGCAGCGCGGACTAAGCTCAAATGGCCTTCGTGCAATGCTCCCATAGTGGGAACAAGAGCGATCTCGTCCCCCTGACGCCGCCAACGTTCGGCCAGTTCGGCCAAACCAGCGGCCTGATTGATGATCGCCGGTGTCAAAATCGTATTCGCGCCCACGTGCCAGATATCCCGAACCAGTTCATGCTTGACTCTAGCCGATTCCGCCGTTTTTGACCACGTGAGTTGAAGCTGTCGAGTCCATCGGCTATAAATCGAAGATGCTGGAGACCCCATGTTGGCGCTGGCCGAATCGGCCCGGCGCGGCCACCGCGTTGGCGCGGAAATTCGAGTCCGCCGCGGGCGACCAGGAGTGAAATGCGTTCGATGAGCAGTAGCCCGGTAACCAAACGCCGACCGACGAATGTCGCGCCGCCACCGCCTGTCAATGCCTCTCCCGATGGCGATGACGAAGCGGACGATGATGCCTCTCAGCGCTTTATGCTGTTCAATGTGGTTCCCAGTTGGATGGTGAGCCTGGTCACGCATGTCTTGTTGGTGGTCATGCTGGCCTTGTTCATTATGCCATCGCACGAAGAAAAGACTGTCAGTTTTGATGCCGCGGATGTCGCGGGCGACCAACTCGACGCGCCGAGCATCGATTTTTCCGAGATGGACTTGGATTCCTCCACGCTGGAGGACTCGGAGTTTACGGATACGGAAGCCATGAAGCTGATCGATCCGACGGAAACGCCGATGCTCGATTTGACTCCGACCACCAGTTTGTCCGATCTGTTGGCTTCTCCTTTGGAATCAGTGACCGGCCAATCGGAAGGAGCATTGGCCAGTACAGCCACCAGCGGCGCGACCAGCGGTCGCACCGGCGAACAGCGCGAGCGGATGTTGAAGAAGTATGGCGGAACACCGGAAAGCGAGAACGCTGTCATGTTGGCCTTGGAATGGCTGGTCAAGCACCAACTGGCGGACGGCAGTTGGAGTTTTGACCATACCATTGGCCCTGGGCCGCGCTCGATGAAAGATCCGGGCGAATTGCGTTTGGCACAGTGTGGGGCTACGGGATTGGCGCTCCTCTGCTTCTTGGGGAATGGTCAAACGCACAAACAAGGTCAGTACAAAGATGTCGTGCGCCGGGGGTTGGAGTTCCTATTGTCCCACGGCACGCCCACGCCCAATGGCCTGTCCTTTTCGGAAGCGGGGGGCACGATGTATTCCCACGGCATCTGCGCAATTGTCTTGTGCGAATCATTTGCCATGACGGATGACCCGAGTTTGCGTCAACCGGCACAAGAAGCCGTGCGCTACATCGAGTATTGCCAGCATCGTCTGGGGGGGTGGAGGTACGAGCCGCATCAGCCTGGCGATACCTCGGTCGTAGGCTGGCAGTTGATGGCTTTAAAAAGCGCCGTCAATTCTGGTCTGCAAGTGAATCCGAATACGTTCAAGATGGCAGAACGATTCTTGGATTCCGTTTCCACTCAGTACGGTGCGTTTTACGGCTATTTGGAGCCGCCCGAAGAGTTGACGCGGGCCTTCCGCGGACGCACGGCGGTCGGCATCTTGAGCCGCATGTATTTGGGATGGGACCGCGATCGGCAAGGCGTGATCGATGGTGTCCGCTGGATGAGTGATTTGGGGCCTGCGCCCGATACGGCCCGGGACAAAGCCGAGAACTCGTGCAACATGTATTACAACTACTACGCGACACAAGTCATGATGCAATATGGTGGGCCGCCGTGGGAGAAATGGAACAAAGTCATGCGCGATTTCTTGGTCGAAACCCAAGACCAAACCGGCCAAGAAAAAGGGAGTTGGTATTGGCCGCGCGGCGAAATGGGGGCCGAAAAAGGCGGCCGATTGTACTGCACCTGTTTGGCGACATTGACGCTGGAAGTCTATTACCGCTACCTGCCGCTGTACGATAAAAAATCGTTCGAAGAAGCATTCCCCTTGGACTAAGGTCGCCACATGTTGCCACGCAATTTGGATGGAACGCGCGACACCGCGGGGCCGGCGACGTGGACGGAACTTGGACAGGGCCTTCCCACACTGATGGCCTTCGCCCAATTGGCCTGCCGAGCGTTACAGAACTCAGCAGCGGATTCCAGCGCCTTGAGTCGCTGCGCGAAAGCCCTGCTGGTGGCTGCGCGTCCCTATGGAACGTTCGAATTGCGCGGCAACCCGGAGGCATTCCAGTCGGCCGACCGCCTATTGGCTGTCTGTGTGGAAACCGATGACCAACAGTATCTGGTTTTCAAACAGACGGACCATCCACGGCGCACGGCGGAGTTTGTCGAGGGATTTCGCCAACTCTGTGCGGCAGGCCTGGTTCTGCATCAATCGCATCGCGAGTTTTCATTGACCGCGGATGGCTACCGGATTGCTGAGGATTTGCACTCCGCTGACTTTGCGGACGAGTTGTCGTTCGGTCGAGTGCCTGAAGCATGAGGCGCGTGCTTCGCAGCCGACTGGCCCTATCCGCCGCACTGCTTGGAATGTGGTGCTTGACCGCTGCCCGCGGACAATCGGTCGATCAAAACAATCCGAAGATTACCACCGAGCAACGCCTGGCCTACCGGATGACGATTGGCGATTGGCATGGCGCCAGGGAACTGGCCATGGCGATGGACAACGAGAATGTTGCTCGTTCACCGGACCAACAAGCGTTGATTGACGGAGCACTCTTTCAGAGTGCCCTGGTGTTGAGTACTCCCGAATCCGCAGTTCTTCCGTTCCTGCGATTGCAGATGAACGACCAGGCGCCCCAAGTCTTGTCGGTATTTCAAGACGGTCAGTTATGGACCGCAGATGACGCCCAACACGTGATCTCTCCCAGGCTGCCGCCAGTGTTTTTCGACGAATCGCAGGCGGCGAGCGCTCTCAGGCAGCTTCGGGCATTCGCCGAACAGCATGGTGATCGGGCACCCGCCGGCTGGCGAGTCTATGCGGCGGGTTTGGCTTGGGCGCAGCGCGCCGGACTCGATTTCCGTGCGGACGAATGGTTCACTTCGCGGTCAGCCATCGGCACGGCTGATGAACGCCACGTCTGGGGGGCCATTTTTAGCGCGGCACAGCAGTTGTCGGCTAATGATTCTCAGCGCGCGGACATTGTCCTCCAAGAGCTGTCGAAACGGGATTTAAGGCCGGTCGAGTCGGCCACGCTTGCCTATTTTCACGCGGAGGCGCAGGAACAAGCGGCCGCAGTGCCGCGCGCGGATACGCTGCGCACCTGGTTGCAATTGGCCGCCGATTGGCGCGCGGAGTATCCTGATTTGGCCGCCGCCGGAATGTGGCGCGCCGCGAATATTGCCCGGCAATTAGGCTGGGACGAGGAAGCGGACACGCTGTTCGCAAAACTCGCTTTCTCCTATCCGCGCACCTTTCATGGTAAGATGTCCCTCCAACGATAAGGGACGAGACTCAGGGCGCAGACATGCACCGCGAAAACCACACACATCATCGCTGGCTGGTGGCGGCAGTCGCGTTGACCATTTGGTGCTCTTTGGCCGACTCGCCGTATGCCCTGGCGCAGGAAGTCAACCCCGATCCCGTCGCCAGCTCATCAACCATGCCCGGGGCTAATTCGACCGTGCTAAAAATGCTGTTTGGCGGCAGCACACTGGGGACGACGATTGTCATCAGCATCCTGCTGCTGTCCGTTGTGAGTCTGTACTCGATCGTCGATCACGCGTTGACGATTACGCGGCGGCGCATTATGCCGGCGGCGACCTTGGACGAGTTAGAACGCCTGATCGCACATGGTGAAATCCACCGGGCAATCGAGGTTTGCGGAGACCCCAAGAGTGCCTCGTTGGCCACCGAAGTTATCATGGCTGGCCTGTACCGGTACCAGCACAGCGAATTCGGGTTCGCGGAGTATCGATCGGCGGTGGAGGAGGCGGGTGAAGATCAAACCAGCCGTTTGTACCGGCGGACGGAAGTCCTCAACGTTGTGTCGGCCATTGCGCCCATGTTGGGATTGACCGGGACAGTGCTAGGTATGATCGAAGCGTTCAATACGATCGCCGCGAAAGAAGGAATGGCCACGCCGCCGGAACTGGCCAGCGGAATTGGACAAGCACTGATCACGACGTTGCTGGGGTTGTTTGTCGCCATCCCAAGCATGATCGCCCTCAGTTTTTTTCGCAACCGAATCGATTCTCTGGTCGCGGAAACGGGCAAACGCATCGAACGTATCCTGATGCCGTTGGGAAGAAAAAAGGCCAAGGTGTGACCGATGCGTCTCTCTCGACATCACCGCGAACATCAGGTGGCATTTCGCTTGACGCCATTGATCGATGTCGTGTTTCTGCTCATTATCTTTTTCATGACGATCTCGCAGATCAGCCGCACCAACGCCCAATTAATTCAAGTGCCGCGCGTGGCGCCGGCCTGGAACGATGACCGACCACTCGTGTTGACCTGGACCGTGGATCAGGACGGACGGATGATACATGGGGGAACGCATCTGCCGCTGGAAGCGTTTCCCGCGTTCCTGCAAGAACAATTGGCCCAGGTGGACAACGACCCCAGTCGATTGCACGTCTTGATTCGTTACGATCATCGTTGTCCGACGAGAATCCTGAACACGTTGGTTCGGCAATTGACGGCACAGGGAGTGATCTCCGTGCGCTTGGCCGTCACCGCGGAGTAGCACCCCATGCGATTGAGCACGCAACTGACACGGCGCCACACCCGGTTGGAATTGTCGATGACCGGCATGATCGATGTCGTCTTTTTGTTGTTGATTTTTTTTCTGGTGACGTCGGCGTTCGTACCGGTCGAACATCATCTGCCGACGAGCATTCAATATCAAGCGATCTCATCGCAACAGCGCCAATCGGACTTGGAGATTGCGGTCATTGAAATCCGACAGGAAGGTCAGACGGCCGTTTTCCAGATTGGTGGGCTGGTTACCGGTGATCGGGAGGAGCTGCGCCGGGTCTTGCATCAATTCCCGAACAAGTTGGACGGCGCCGTCGTCCGCGCCGCCGACGAAGTGCTGGCCGACTTGGTCGCGAAAACCATTGCTGACTGCAAAGCCGAAGGCTTCACCACTGTCACCTACGTCCCTCTATAACACAATAGGTGCCACCCACCTATTTGTGGCCGATATCCAAAATCCACCCACAATTCCATGTGAATCGGGGGTACCCAACGAATAGGGGACACCCAACGAAGGGGGGACATTGGAGAAAACCCAACATCTGCAGCCGATAGTCCATTCGCCGGGTGTCCTCCGCCAAACCCCAGCCAATTGCTCATTAAATTGTTGGGTGTC